>CANEWU010000017.1 GCA_947442825.1 Synechococcaceae cyanobacterium | reverse complement strand
CTTTTCAACATCAGCAAAGGAGCATATTGCTCCTTGTCTGCAACGAAAGCCACCGCATGGTGGCTTTTTTTGTGTCTGCTTCCTGGAGGGGCTGAAACCGTCAGAGGAGCCTAGTGTTGCCGCATCCTGAACCTCACGACAAAAAGGCGCTAAGGCAAGGGCAAGGACAGGGACATTTAGGACTGGCTGGAGCTTAGAGGACAGCACCCTTTTTGCAGAGGGAGCTGGCACTTTGATTGGCGCCACATCGGATACACCCTGGCGGCAGGAGGATGTATCCATAACTCAAACAAAGTTAGGAATTTAGTCACGGGTCGTAATTGACTTAAGTAGGATTTCTATTGACTTCTTGTGACGTGGACTCCTAAAACTGAATCTGCCCATTTGAATGCTGAGAGCTTCTCACTCTGCCTGATTTGGCGAGGAGGAGAAGTCCCATGAAACGCAAATACCGCAGCCACGAGCAAATAATCCGCAGGCTGCGCACTGCTGAGCAGCTCATCCAAGGCCAGGGCTTCGCTGATGCCTGTAGAGCCCTGTAGATGTCTGCTGCCACCTCCCACCGCTGGTACTAGTAGTACGGAGCAATGACAGCTACCGTGGCCACATGCCTCTAGCCGTAAGGCTTCTCTGAAGGAGTAGGAGTAGGAGTAGGAGTTGGAGAATTCTCGGCTCAAGCGATTACTCGCTGAGGCAGAGCTCGAAACGGCCATGCTATAGACGCTTGCCGAGGGAAACTTCTGAGTCCGGAACGTTGCCGCAGAGCCGTCATGGTTGACACGAATCGATTTCGGGTTTCCCAGCGCCGTGCCTGTCACCTAGCTGGTCAGAACCGTAGTACCCAGCGGCACCCGATGCCGCTGTCAGACATCGAGGAGCAGCAGCTCTGCAGTCGATTCGGGAGCCCGTCCAGGTCCATGTGCGCTCGGGCCGTCGGCTGGTCTACACGCCCCTACGACACTTGGAAGGCTGGACGGTCAATCACAAGCGGGTGCGGCAGATTTGGTGGGTGGAAGGGCTTCAGCGCCCCGTCTCGCGCAACCGTAGGCGTGCCCGATCTTCATACGTCTCCAACTAGCGGCTGAGAGCCGAGAGCTCACATCACGTTTGGGCGATTGACTTTCAGTTAGATCAGATAATGGATGATCGTAGGCTGAGATTCCTGAATATCCTCGATGAAGACACTCGTAGCTGCCCAGCCATTAGCGTCGGCAGAAGGTCAAAGGCGGTGGATGTGATCGCTGCCATTGAGGAACTCTTTGGTCAGTATCCAGTCCCCACTCATCTGCGCAGGGACAGTGGACCTGAGTTCATTGCCCATGCACTACAAGAGTGGTGCACGGGCGCCGGCTCCGGCGCGGCATTACACTCCCCCTGGGCTCGCCCTTGCAGATGCATTCGTAGAATCATTCAATTGTCGATCCGGGGATGAGTTCCTGAACATTGAACTGTTTGCATCATTGGCTGAGTCCAAGGTGTTGGTAGTGCGGCCCCGGCCGAGTACAACGTGCTCAGACCGTATTCGGCTCTTCAGGGACGTACCCCCCCCTAGATGTCTTCAAGTAATGGAAGGCGGGCTTATACCCCCACGGCTCTCATAAGGACTGGAGCAACAAGGGGGGCACTTCACTTGTGCGGATGATGAGTCTGGGCTTGAGGGGGGAAGTGAATCGAGGAAAATGAATTTATGATAGCGACGTCTGCGAGGTTCTGTTGAAGGTGAGGGCTTTCTCCTCGATCGCTGCAAAGGATCGTTAGCCCGGCGCTTCTGGCGGCTTGGAGCTCGCCAAAAGAGTCACTGATGAAGAGGACTTGAGGGCAAGGGCTGGCGAGTTGTTCGCAGATCAACTTGTAGCTTGTAGGTTCGTATTTGGGACCGATACGAGTATCAAACCACTGGCTGAACAGATTGCGTAGGTCGCCAGCACTGCTGTACTGGTACAGGAGTTGTTGTGCTCTGACTGAGCCGGAGGAGTACACCGCCAGGCCCAGGCCGGCTTCTCTCCAGCGCTGAAGGGCCGGAGCCACATCCTCGTATAGGGGGCCTTGCAGTGCACCGTTGCGATAGCCGTCTTCCCAGATCAGGCCCTGCAGTTCCTTAAGGGGCGCCAGTTTGCGATCTGTTTTGATCAACCAGACAAGGTAGGGAGCTACTCGGGCTGGTGGGCCGCTCTCTACGGGTGGAGTGCCCCCCTCCGCTGCTTGAGTCGGGTTTAGCTGGTTCGTGTTCTTTGTCGCGGATACCCGCAGTGCCTGGGCGGTGGGATCGGTGTCCTGTTCCCACGCCTGGTCCACTTGCTGAAGCAGTGCTGCGACGATGGGTTCGCTGGCATGTTCATCAAGGAACGCCTGCAGTCGCTCCGTCGCATAGGGAAACAGCACCTCGCTAACGAACTTCACCGAACAGGTGGTGCCTTCGATGTCCAACAGCACATGGCGAATGGAGTTGAGCGAGAGGGCAGGTGTTGGGTTCAACTGTTTGGGGCGAGGATTCGAGGGGCTGAGGCGGGGAAGGTACCCGGGGCAATCCTTTGCAGCTGGTGCGGTCATCTACCCAGCGCTGTCACTGACGACGCTGTTGTCTTTGCCCTCGGGACAGAGGTCAGCGGTTGGCTTGTAGCAGGGCGTCCAGCAGCAGTTGGCGCCACTGCTGCTCCAGCAGGAATTCCAAGATCTCCAGATGTCGCATGGCTTGGGGAAGGTCGCTCCCCCAGGCATAGAGGCCGTGGCCGGCGATCAGGAGCCCGTAGGGAGCGTTGGCGAGGATCGGCAGGGCGTTGCTGCTGAGCCGTTCGAGGTTCTGGTCGTTGGCCAGGATCGGGACCTCGATGCGGCTGTTATGGCTGTGGATGCCCTCCAGGCCTTTGAGCATTTCCAATTGCTCAATCACCAGGTGGCTTGGGGGCTCGCCTGGGCCCGGGCCGTGATGGCGCGAGAGCAGCGTGCCGGATTGGGAATGGGTATGCAGCACGGCTCCGGCATGGCAACGGCTGATGATGGCCACATGGAGCCGGGTTTCGGCGCTCGGCCGGCCATAACCATGGATTACCTCGGCGTTGCCATCGACCACAATCAGCTCCTCTGGCCTTACCGAACCCTTGTCGACCCCACTGGGGGCCATCAGCAGGCGCAGGGGGTTGTGGCTGAGGGTGCAGCTGAAATTACCGCCCGTGCCTTCGCACCAGCCGCGCCGATGGATGGCTGCCATCGTCTCGGTCAGGTGCAGGGCTTGGTCGGCGAAGGCAGTGAGTTCTGCGGGCGAGCCGCCGTGGGGGCGCGAGTCGGATGGCGAGGCGATCAAGGGGCCAGTACGAGCTCCATTGAGTCAAGCGCATCGGTGGGGCTGCATGCGGCGAGGGTTGTGGTTGGAGCCCCTGCCCTCTCACTGCTGGCACTGGGGACACCAATGACTGCTGCGTCCGCCCAGCCGCTCCCGTTGAATCGCGGTGCCGCATCGGCGGCAGGGTTCCCCTCCACGTCGGTACACCCAGGCCTGTCCTCCGTAGTTGCCGTTGAGTCCCTGCAGATCCCGGAAATCGCTGAAGGTGGTGCCGCCGGCGCCGATGCTGATGCTCAATACCTCCACCAACGCATCCCGCAGGGCCTGCAGCTGCCCATCGCTTAATCGGGCGCTTGGGGTTCGGGGGGAGATTCCGGCGGCAAAAAGGGCTTCATCCGCATAGATATTCCCCACCCCCGCCACCAGCGACTGGTCCAACAGGGCGCTCTTGATCGGCCGTTGCGACCCCTGCAGCCGCTCGCGCAGCCAGGTGCCGTTGAACGCTGGGTCGAACGGCTCCGGGCCAAGTCGGGCCAATCCGCCCATCACCGCCTGCGCTTCCGTGCCCGGGGGCACCCACCACATCTGGCCGAAGCTGCGGGTGTCGACGAAGCGGAGTTCGCCGCCACAGCGAGCGAAGAAGCGCACGCGTGTGTGACGACAGGGTTCCCTGGGTTCCGTCAGCCAGAGGAACTGGCCCGTCATGCGCAAGTGGACGCCCCAGCGTCCACCATCTTCCCCCTGGGGGTCGCGGAGATCTGCCAGCAGGTATTTGCCTCGGCGGTGCCAGGCCGTGACCTGGCAATCGCGCAAAGCAAGGGCAAAAAGCTCTGGGTCGGGGGGATGGGCGATCGCGCGGGCGCGCAGAACCTCAACCTGAGAGACAACGAGACCGCATGTCTGGCTCTCCAGCCCGCGACGGACGGTCTCGACTTCAGGGAGTTCGGGCACCGGGCTGCTGCTCGTACGGCAGCGAGCCTGTCAGATCAGGGAGCGGGAGAGGGGGTCAGGCCTTCTCGAGCTCGGACTCAGCGAAGTTGTTGGTGTTGATGCCGCCGTCCGAGCCGCTGTAGCCGTTGTAGTTGACCTTGTCGAAGCGCACCACAACGGGATAGCGGATGCCGGAGGTGTCGATCGAGGCGACCGTGCCGACATCGTTGAACCAGTAGGACTCGGGACGCTTGATGCGCACTTTGTCGCCGCGGGAGATGGCCATCGCTGCGCTTAGGGGGTTCGGGTGGCTTCTCGGCGACCTTACCCGCCCGGTTGGGGGCAGGCCGCAGGGGTGTCACGAATCGTCGTCGCAGGCCGCGTTGCAGGCCGCGTCGCATCGCCGTGGCGCCGCATGGCATGGCCCCGGTGGCCCGTCCTTCCCGTGGCAGCATCCCCGTTTCCCCCCTCCCCCACGCCGATGCTCGCCCCTGAGGCACCTGCCTTCACCCTGGATCTTCCCGATCCCGAGAGCGAGGCGATCGGCACCCTCGAGTTTCACGCCCGGCTGGATGAGGCCTGGGCCGTGTGCGATCGCTTCGACCTGCAGACCGAAATCTGGCGGGGGCGCATTCTGCGGGCCGCCCGTGACCGGGAGCGCCGCGGCGGCGAAAACCGGGGCACCAATTTCCTGCAGTGGTTGCGGGAGCGCGAAATCAGCAAGACCCGGGCCTACACCCTTATCCAGTTGGCCGAATCGGCCGATCAAATGCTGGGGGAGGGGGTGATCGAGCCCGAGAGCGTCAACCAGTTCTCCAAGAGCGCCTTTCTCGAAGCTGCTCGCGCTGAGCCGGAGGTGCAGCTGATGGTGGGGCAGGCCGCCAATGAGGGGCAGGCGATCACCCGCAAGCAGGTGCGGCGTCTGGCCGATGAATTCGTGGCCGCCACCAGCCCCCTGCTGCCGGAGGAGATCCGCCAGCGGACCGCCGACAACCTGCTGCCGCCGCGGGCCGTGGCGCCCCTGGTGAAGGAGTTGGCCCGCCTGCCGGAGGCGCAGCAGGACGATCTGCGGCGGGCGCTCCGGGAGGAGCCGGAGCTCGAGCGCGTGCGCGATGTGACCCTCACCGCCCGCTGGCTCAGCAAGGCCACGGAGGCGGGTGGGGCGGTGCGTGCCCTCCAGCAGGGCGCACTCGATCTGGAGAAGGCGATCCAGGAGGCCCAGCGGCTCGACGTGCTCGGCATCCTCTCGGATGCGGTGTACCAGGCCCAGCAGCTGGAGAGCGCCGTGCTCCGTTTGCACACCAGCTGGCGCCGTCTCAACGGACTGCAGGAGCGGTTGTGGGTGGAGAGCGGTAGCAGCACGCCACACCTGCGGGAGTTGATCACCGCCCTGCAGAGCCTGAGCGGCAACACGATGCGCGTCTCCCTGGGGGAGCTGGCGGGCGGCAAGCGGGTGCGGCTCCAGCTGGTGGAGGAGTCGCCGGATCAACTGGAGCCGCCGCCGCTTCCTTGAGCCGAGCCCTGCCCTCCCCTCCAGATCTGGTGGGAGCTAAGGTCTGTCGACACCAGCGGTGGCGTGGATTTGTCGCAGGTTCCCCTCCAGGACCTCCTGGCGGAGCCGCCCGATTCCCTGCGGGAGTCGCTGGGCCGCCATTTCGGTTGGGAGGATTTTCGCCCCGGCCAGCGTCCGGTGGTGGAAGCGCTGCTGTCGGGCCGCGACTGCCTCGCGGTGCTGCCCACCGGAGCGGGCAAATCCCTTTGCTACCAGCTGCCGGCGCTGGTGCGCGAGGGCCTCGTGGTGGTGGTCTCGCCGCTGGTGGCCCTGATGCAGGACCAGGTGAGCCAGCTGCAACGACGCGGCATCGCCGCCGCCTGCCTGCATCGCGGCCTGGAGGGGGGCGAGCGGCGCTCCCTGCTGCAGCGATTGCGCGACAACCGTCTGCGCCTGCTCTACCTCGCTCCTGAGCGCCTGCAGCTGGAGAGCACACGCCAGTGGCTCGACGACATCCTGGCGGCGGGCCGGCTGGTGGCCCTGGCCGTGGACGAGGCCCACTGCATCAGCGCCTGGGGCCATGATTTCCGTCCCGATTACCGTCGGCTCGGCCAGCTGCGCGCCCTCTGCCCCGGCGTGCCCCTGGTTGCCCTCAGCGCCACCGCGGCCCCCCAGGTGCGCGCAGACATCATTCGGCTGCTGCAGCTGCGCCGGCCCCTGATCCAGGTGCGCTCAGCCCGGCGCTCCAACCTCGGATACACCATGCGCCCGCGGTCTGCCGATCCCTTGGCGGAGGTGCTCGAGGCCGTGGGGGACAGCCGGGGGGCCGTGCTGCTCTACGCCCGCACCCGCCGTTCGGTGGAGCACTGGGCCGCCCGCCTTGCCGCTGCCGGGGTGGAGGCGATCGCCTATCACGCCGGGATGGATCCCCAGAGCCGCCAGCTGGCCCTGGAGCACTTCCAGCGCCATCCCCGGCCGGTGCTGGTCGCCACGGTGGCCTTCGGCATGGGCGTCGACCGTCAGGACGTGGGGTTGGTACTCCATCTGGATCTGCCGGCCAGTCCGGAGGGGTATCTGCAGGAGTCCGGCCGGGCTGGGCGCGACGGCCTGCCCGGCCGTTGCCTGGTGCTCTTCGATCCGAGCGATCGGGTCAGCCTCGGCTGGGCGATCCGTGCCACCGGCCAGCAGGGGGGGCGCGCGGTGGAGGAGGTGGAGCGGCAGCGGATGGAGCTCGCCCAGGCCAAGCTGCGCCGGATGGAGGCGGTGGCCGAGGGGGAGGGCTGTCGCGAGCAGGCCCTGCTGCTGGCGGTCGGGGAGCTGGGCGCACCCTGCGGTCGCTGCGACAACTGCCTCGCCCGTCCGCAGCGCCGGGATTGGTCGGAGCAGGCCGGCGTGCTGCTGGCGATGCTCGACGAGCGTGGCGGCCGCGATCTGCGGGGTCTGGCTGGGGATCTGGCCGGTCGGCACGACAGCGATGAGGAGCGCTGGGCCTGGCTGGCCCGCCGCCTGGTGCAGGAGGAGTTGCTGGGTGAGAGCGACGACGGGGCCCAGAGGCTCTGGCTGCGCTCCAGCGGGCGTCGCTGGCTGCGCAGCCCCTGGCCCCTCCACTGGCCGGCCTAGGGCTGCCTCAGCCGCGGGCCTTGCAAAGGTCGACCACCAGCTGCTGCTCGAAGTCGGCCTGGGGATCGTCCCAGGTTTTCCACTGTCCGGCCTGGCTGGTGGCGTTGATCTTGCGCGCCGTGCAGTTGACGGCCAGGTACAGCGACTGTCCCTCGCCGTTCAGGGTGGGGGCCACCATGCTGCCGCCCATGGGCTGCCAGTTCGCCCAGTCCACCTGGAGAGGGCCATAGGTGCGCCAGTCGGGTTTGCCGGTGCCCGGGGTGGTGGCCAGCCCAGCGCCGCCGGGGCGTGCGGTGGCGGTGGCTGTGGTGGTGGTGGCCGCAGGGGTGGGCCTGGCGGCTGCGGGCGATGGGGTGACGGCGGGGCGTGGTGATGCGGCGGCCACGGCCGTGGGCTTCGGTTGCGGGCGGGGAGCTGCGGTGGCCGTGGCGGCCGGGCGGGGCCGCGGGGCTGCTGCCGTTACCGGGGCGGGGGCAGGGCTTCCCTTGAGTTTCAGGCGGGTGCCCGCCTGCACCAGATCGGGATCGCCGATGCCATTGATCGACACCAGGCGGCTCATCGGCACTCCGTAGCCATCGGCAATGGTGGAAAGGCTTTCGCCAGGGCGCACCACATGCTCGCTGGCCCCGCGGCGGTAGCCGCCGGCAGGGCTCCCGGCGCCTGGCTTGGCGGCGGCGGTGACGGCACCGCTCACCCGCAGTCGGCGACCCGCTTCCACGTGATCGGGGTCGCTGATGCCGTTGATCGCCATCAGGCGCTCAACGCTCATGCCGTGGCGATCAGCAATCTCCGAAAGGGTTTCCCCGTCCTTCACGGTGACCGTGCCACCGCTTGCGACACCGCCGCGGCTGCCCCCTCCGCCCCCGGAACCACCGGGCACCTGCAGCACCCGGCCGGTCTCCACCAGGTTGGGGTTGCTGATGCCGTTGAGCTGCATCAGGCGGCCCATCGGCACGCCGAGCCGATCGGCGATCTCCGACAGGGTTTCTCCATCCTTCACGGTCACCTGTCCGGCGAGGGCGGGCAGGGGCAACACCAGGGCCAGGGCCAGGGCGACGAGCGGGCGGCGCATGGGCGCTAGATACGGAGCACGCCGGCACCATAAGGATCAACAGGCTCCTCGCCCAGCCCCCCGGAGGGGCAATTTCGCGAATCCGCTTCGCGAATTGGCGCCCCGGGCATCGTCGTTGTGCCCCAGGCGGTGTCCGTTGCCTGCAGCGGCTGGCGCCGGAGAGCTCCTGGAGTCACGCCAGAACTCATGTCAGAACTCACCCCAGAAGCCGCTCCAGCCAGGGCAGCTTGCCGGCATAGGGCGGGTAGCGCAGCGGCAGATCCAGCCAGAACGGGCGCCGCAGCACGCTGCGGCGGTGGGAGAGCGCCAGGAACCCATCCTCGCCATGGGCGCGGCCCATGCCGCTCTCTCCCACCCCTCCAAAGGGCAGGCCCGCCAGACCGGCCTGCAGCACCACCTCGTTGATCGCGACCCCGCCCGAGCGGCTTTCGGCCAGCACCCTTCGGGCCGCCGCGTCGCTGCGGCTGAACAGGTAGAGGGCCAGCGGCGCCGGACCGTCGCGCAGCCGTGCGAGCGCCTCCTCAAGGTCGGCCACCACCAGCAGCGGCAGCACGGGGCCGAATAACTCCTCGGCCATCAGCGGGTCGCTCTGTGGCTCCCGCACGGCCACCACCGTGGGCTCGATCCGCAGCTGCTCGGGATCGCTGCGGCCCCCCAGCACAACCCTGCCCTCAAGCCGGGCGCCCTCCACCAGCGCCACCAGCCGCGTGAATGATTCGCGATGGATGATCCGCCCGAGGTCTGGGCTGGCGAGGGGATCGCCGCCGTGGAAGCTACGGATCTCGTGGGCCATGGCCGCCAGCAGCGGCTCCCGCATCGAAGGCATGACCAGCAGATGGTCGGGGGCTACGCAGGTCTGCCCTGCGTTGAGACCCTTGCCCCACACCAGCCGTCGCGCTGTGACCGCCACATCGGCGTCGTCGAGGACGATCGCCGGGCTTTTGCCCCCCAGCTCCAGGGTCACCGGCGTGAGATGGCGGGCTGCCGCAGCCATCACCAGCCGACCGATGCGGCCGCTGCCGGTGAAGAAGATGTGGTCGAATCGCTCCTCCAGCAGCCGGGCTCCCACGGAGCCGTCGCCGCAGACCACCCGCACGGTGGAGGGGGAGAAGTGGCGGGGTACCGCCTCGGTGATCAGGGCCGCCGTGGCCGGCGCCAGCTCAGAAGGTTTGAGCACCGCGGTGTTGCCGGCGGCCAGGGCACTGATCAGCGGCTTGAGGCAGAGCTGGAATGGGTAGTTCCAGGGGCTGATGATGAGCACGCAGCCGAGTGGCTCGGCTTGCACGGTGGCCCATGCGGGCCATGACCAGAACGGGAGCGCCACAGCGTGGGGGCGACTCCAGGCGACCAGTTGCCGCTGGGCCAGGCGCAGCTCATGGCGCACCAGCGCCCGCTCCATCTCGGCTTCCACCGGCGGTCGCCCCAGGTCGGCGGCCAGGGCGGTGTGCAGGGCTGGGCCGGTTTCCTCCACCAGCGCCTCCAGCCGCCGCAGTTGCTCCCGGCGCCAGGCCAGGGGCCGCGTTTCGCCGCGGCGCACAGGGGCTCGCAGGATCTCGACATCCAGATCGAGAGGAGGGGGCGGTGGCGGATCCGCGGCGGCAGGGACGCCTGGGCCCGGGGCCTGGGTGGGCATGGCGGTGGCGCGGCGGAACGAGGGGCACGAGACAAGTCAGGCTGGCAGAGCGGCGCCGTGCCCTTCCGGTTAGGGACAGCTGCGTTGGAAGGCCTCGCGCCTTAGCGCATCCAGTTCCGGTGCGCTGGGCCCCTCGAAGGCGAACAAAAGGGCAGTCGCCAGTGCCGAATCCCCCTCCCCGAGGGCCTGTTCCACGGCTTTCTGCCAGGCCTGGGGATTGCCTCCCAGGGCCGCCATCCGTTCCTCGTTGCGGCGCAGGGTGACCGCAGGGGCCGCCTCGATCTCGATCGTGGCGAAGGCCGTGGGGGACGCATCGCGGGGCTGCAGCAGCAACTCCAGGCGCTCGCTGGCGCGCAGGGGCGGCAGGGGCCAGGCGATCGGCCCTTCCAGAGGGCTGGTCAGGCCGGCTTGTTGTTGCCAGAGAAGGCGGCCGCCCTGCTGCAGCCGCACCTGTCGGAGCGGCTCCCGCACGAAGATCGTGGGGCGCGGGAGGGGCACCCTGGCCCGGGCCCGCCCGTCTGCGCCAGCCTCCACCCGGGGGGACAGAACGCACACCTCCGCAGCCGGGGGGGCGGGGCGCACGGCGGAGATGCCCGGGGCCGGTAGCGCGATCGGCAGCACCAACCCAGGAAGGAGGGTCCCCGGCAGCAGGGCGGTCAGCCGGCGGAAAAAGGGGGTGCCACTTGTCAGCATGGGGAAAGCAGCCGCCGTCCCGATCATGCCGAAATCCCGCTGGTTGCCTGTTTTGTTGCTAGTGGCTTGTGCCCTTGGGTTGGCGTTGCTGGCAGGGGCCGTAGCCGGTCCCACCGTGGCGATATTTCTTTCCCTGACGGTGTTGCTCGGGGGGCTTGCGGTGCTCATGATCAACGCCCGCAGCTGATGGGCGGATTGCCAGGAGCGAGCGCGCCATGCAGCACCCCGCGCGAAGAATTCTCAGAGCCAGACCAGGGGCAGCCAGCAGCCACCTGGGGCCAACTTTTCGATGATCAGGCCCGGACTGGGCCGGAGGGAGCCTGCCAATCCGTTCGCGTAGGTCCGGGCGTCAGCCAGGCTCGCGAAGCGGGGGGCAGGCGCCTCATCCGGAACAGTGTGCTCGTTGGGTGGGAGCGCACGGACGCGATAGGGACCCTCGGAGAGGGGCCCTATCGCGTCTGCAGCTGGGGAGGCGGGGCTCAGGGGCGGTTCCCGTAGCCGTAGCCGCCGCCGTTGTAGCCGCCACCGCCGCCGAAGGCGCCGGAGGGGCGACGGTCGGAGCGACGGGGGCCGCCACCACCACCGCCGCCATTGCCGCCACCACCACCGGTGCGGGGCTCGGCCTTGTTTACGCGGATGGCGCGACCCATCCACTCAACGTTCTGGAGATCGTCGATGGCGGCCTTCTCTGCGGTGGCATCCGCCATCTCGACAAACGCGAAACCACGCTTGCGATTGGTTTCGCGGTCGAGGGGCAGGCTGCAATTGCGCACTTCACCGTATTCGGCGAAGAGGCTGCGAACATCCTCAACTTCGGCGTCGAAGGAGAGGTTGCCAATGTAAATGGTCATCAAAAAAGTTGGAAACTATGAACGATTCGTCGAAAGCCCTGAAGAAAGTTGCTGGCCTTGTGGAGAATTCCAAATCCCAGGGGGGACGTCCTGGCCACCTTGGCCGGGACCCCGGGCCGAAGGCCGCGGAAGAATCTGGGTGGACTGGAGCCGCCGTTTCGGTGAGAAACCTGCTGAAGGTTGGTTCGTGAATCGCCTTGAGACTAGCGCAACGCAGCCCGGTTGGGGGTGGTAGGGCTGTCGCAGCTGTGGGCAGGGGACCGCCTCATTGCGGGCCGCAATGGTTCTCCAGCGAGAGGCTGCGCAGGTAGCGCAGCCGTTGCGGGGAAGCCCAGAGCTCCTCAGATCGGGGCCGGTGGGCTGGGGAGTGGGGAGGTGAGGGGGGGACGTGGGTTGGGTGGGTGGCGGGCGTGGTGGGGGACGTGGTGGGGATAGAGAAGGAAGGATCGCGCCAGCTTTCTTGTTTTTCTTTCGAGTTCATCGGCCCAACCTAGGGGCGGCGTTCGCGGCTACCCCGGCGGGGATCCGATCGCTCAGGGGGACGGAGCCGCCGCGACGCAGGCGGATTCGATAGGTGACATGGGCCGGGCCGACGGCATGGATCAAGGTTTCCCGCGCTTCGTGGTGCCACTCCTCCTGGGTGGGAGCGCTCACCGTCAGAAGCGGCTGGCAGGCCCGGGCTTCCAGGTGGCCTGGCCGCTCGGCCGTGACCCGGAAGACGATCTCGCGCATGGTCCGGCCTCCACAGGACTCCAGCCTCGTCGCCCATTCCGCCAACGGCGGTGTGCCGGCGATACGGGGTGCCGTGCTCTGGGATTCAGGCCGGTCGCACCTGGTGCCAGCCGCCCGCCCGCACCACTGGGCCCTGTCGCGTAGGAGCACGCAGCGCTGGATTCCACCCCCGGTAGCTCTCCTGCCAGGGGGCATGGGGTCTAGGGCAGCACGGGCGGCCGCCCCTGGCGGATCAGCAGCAGGGAGAAGTAGGGCTCCTCGCCCGCATCCAGAGCCGCGGCCGGGGCCAGCCGTTCCTCCGGCCAGCCGATCCGCCCGGCGAACAGGGCCGTCTCCAGCAGCCCTCGCTGCTCCAGCAGTGGCCGCACCCAGGCCCAGCGGTGCCCCAGCTTGAGCAGGGCCAGAACCCAACCGGCCGCAGCCGCCTGCTCCAGTAGCTCCAGAAGCGCCGCCGGTTCCTCAGGGGTGGGCCGGATCAGCAGACCCTCCGTCTGCAGGGCCAGGGGAAAAGCCCCGGCGGCCCCGGCGGCGGCCACGGCGCTGATGCCCGGGATCAGCCGCACCGCCACGGTGGGGTGGTGGCGGCGCAGGGCGAGCAGCACGTAACTGGCCGTGGCGTAGAGGCTCACGTCGCCCTCACAGAGCAGCACCGTCACGCGGCCGGCGGCCACGGCCTCTGCCAGGGTGGCAGCGGCCGTGCGCCAGGCGATCTGGCGGGGCTCCGCCTCGCTGACCATCGGGAACACAAGCGGCAGCCGGGCCTGCTCCGGCCGGATCCAGGGGGCGGCGATCGTGGCCGCCATGCCATCGGCCCCCTCCCGGGCCACGGGGTAGGCGATCAGATCTGCGGCCTCGATGGCGCGCACCGCCGCGACGGTGAGCAGATCCGGGTCGCCAGGACCCACCCCCACCAGCGTGAGGTGGCCGCCGGAGTGCGGGGGGGGGGCGGTGTTCGCGGCAGTGGCAGCGGGCTCCAGCGGGAACGAAATGGCGGGACGGGACGCTGCTGCCTTTCTACGCTGGGCACGTTCCGACTTAGGGGGGGCCGCCGTGACCCAGCTCACCATCCACAACGACCCGGCGACCGCGCCGACCCTGCTGAGCCATGACCTCCCCCTGATCATCGAGGAGCTGGCGGCTCGGGGCATCACCCTTGAGCGTTGGCCCGCCCGCGCGGCGTTGCCGGAAGGGGCGGATCAAGCGGTGATTCTGGCGGCCTACGCCGAGGAGATCGCCCGGGTGCAGGAGGGAGGCCGCTACGCCACCGTCGATGCGATCCGCATGACCCCGGAGCACCCGGAGCGGGAGGCCCTGCGCCAACGCTTTCTCGCCGAGCACACCCACAGCGAGGACGAGGTGCGCTTCTTTGTGGAGGGTCGCGGTCTGTTCTGTCTGCACATCGGTGAGGAGGTGCTGCAGCTGATCTGCGAGCGCAACGACTGGATTGCTGTGCCGGCCGGTACCCGCCATTGGTTTGACATGGGCGCGGCGCCCCGCTTCTGCGCCCTGCGCTTCTTCGACGAAACCGCCGGCTGGGTGGCCGCGTTCACCGGCGATCCGATCGCCGATCGCTACCCGCGGCTCGACGATCCCGCGTTGACGGTGGTCGCCGCGGGCTCCGACTGAGGCGGGGGCCCGTCCCCCATCCAGCCAGCGTCCAATCCGGCGGAGTGCATGCGCACCCCCTGGGGATTGCCGGTCGGGCTCTGCAGAAGGGTGTGTTCTGCGGAGGCCAAATCCGCCAGACGCTCCGCCAGTTCGGGCCTGGGGAAACGCCGCTCCGCCAGCACCCAGTACAGGCCGAAATGTCGGGCTTCGCTGGCGAGCAGGTCTCCCCACAGCTGCCGCAGCTCCGGATCGGGGCTATGGGCCGCCAGCAGAGCCATGCGCTCATGGCTGCGCGCTTCGATCAGGCCGGCCACCAGGAGGCTGTCGAGCAGCCGCGCCGGCTCCTGGCGCCGCACCAGCTGGGCCAGCCCCGCCCCGTAGGGAGGCGCCGCCAGGGGCCGCAGGGCGATACCGCGCCGCTCCAGCAGGCACTGCACCTGCTCGAAGTGCTCCAGCTCCTCCCGCGCCAGGGGGCTCAGGGCCCGGGCCAGGTCGCCGTCGGAGGGGTAGCGGAACATCAGCTGCAGGGCCACCCCGGCCGCCTTTCGCTCGCAGTGGGCGTGGTCGAGCAACAAGGTGTCGGGGTCGGCCAGGGCCTGCGAGAGCCAGCTGGTGCTGCTGGGGGCTACCAGCCACCGCACCCGCGCCACCTCCGGAGCCGCCATCTCCATCTCCATCGCGGTCCTCATCGCGGCGCCTGGGAGCGCAGATGGGCCACCAGGCCATCGAGGGCCAGGGTATAGCTCATCGGCCCGAAGCCGCAGATCACGCCCACCGCCTTGTCGGCGAGGGTGGAGTGGTGGCGGAAGGGTTCGCGGGCGTGGACGTTGCTCAGGTGCACCTCGACGAAGGGGGTCCGCACCGCAAGCAGGGCGTCGCGGATGGCGATCGAGGTGTGGGTGTAGGCCCCGGCGTTGATGAGGATGCCGTCGTACCAGCCGCCGCCGGTGGCGGCGCCGGCCTGCTGGATCCGGTCCACCAGCGCCCCTTCGTGGTTGCTCTGGAAGCAGTCGAGCCCCACCCCAAGGGCCTGGGCCCTCTCGGCGAGCGTGGCGTCGATGTCCACCAGGGTGGCGGGGCCATAGAGGGCGGGCTCCCGGCTGCCCAGCAGGTTGAGGTTCGGGCCGTGGAGAGCGAGCAGGTGCATGGGGGATGCGTCGGCTGGTAAGTTCTCGGGGTGTGGTTCGGGTCGGTGCCCGAGTGGTTAATGGGGGCGGACTGTAAATCCGCTGGCTCTGCCTACGTTGGTTCAAATCCAACCCGGCCCATCCTCCACACGCCCTTGTAGCTCAGTGGTAGAGCACTCCCTTGGTAAGGGAGAGGTCACGAGTTCAAGTCTCGTCAAGGGCTTCCCGATCCTCTCCCCCTGCCTCCCCGCCTAGGCCGTCGGCGGCTTGGGCCAGCAGCTTCAGGGCCGCCGGAGGGGTTTCTGCCCGCATCAGGGCGTGCCGCAGCCGGGGAGCCCCTACGAAACCCTGGCAAGTCCAGCCCATGTGCTTACGGGCGATCTGAAGGCCGTGGTCGCCCCGTTCCGCCACCAGCGACTCCAGGTGTTCGGCGGCCAGGGCCAGGCGCTCCCGGGGCCCTGGCTCGGGCGGCAGCGGCCGGCCGACCAAGGCCGCGTCGAGGCGCCCCACCAGCCAGGGGGCACCCATGGTGCCCCGACCCACCATCAGCCCATCCGCCCCGGTGACCGCCAGGCAGCGCCGGGCATCCTCCGGGGTGGCCACATCGCCGTTGGCGATCAGGGGGATGGCGAGGGCTCGCTTCACCGCTGCGATCGCGTTCCAGTCGGCCCGGCCGCTGAAGCCCTGCTCGCGGGTGCGGCCGTGCAGGGTGAGCAGGTGGGCGCCGGCGTTCTCCAGGCGGCGCGCCCAGGCCACGGCAGCGGCGGTGCTGTCGGCGTCGCCGGCGCTGCCGCACCAACCCAGCCTCGTTTTCACCGTCACGGGGATCGCTACGGCCCCGGCCACGGCCTCGACGATCCGCTGGGCCAGATCGGGTTCCCGGATCAGGCCGCTGCCGCCGCCCTTGCGGGCGATCTTGCGCACCGGGCAACCCATGTTGATGTCGATCAGGAAGGCGCCGGCGGCCTCGGCGCGGCGGGCGGCCTCCGCCATGGCGGAGGGGCGGTGGTCGAACAGCTGCACGCCGATGGGTCCGCTGTCGTCGGCAAGGTCTTCGATCTTGCGGCGGCCATGGCCCAGCTCCAGGCTGGTGGCGTTCACCATCTCCGTGAACAGCAGGGCATCGGGGGCCCAGCGGCGCACCAGGCGGCGGAAGATCGCATCGCTCACCCCCGCCAGGGGCGACTGCAGCACCCGGCAGCGCAGCCGACGCCCGCCGATCGCCAGCGGCTCGCTGGCCGGTCCGCTGGCCCCGGCGGCGGGGGCGGCCAGGCTGCTGCTGGAGAGGGGATCGGCGATCATCGTGACCAGATTCTCGGTTGCCGGGCTGCCCCCGGTGCCCCCGCTGCCGTGGACGCCCCCGCCCCCAACCTCCTGAGCCGCGCCCTGCTCCAGGCCGTGCTCGACGACCGCACCAGCGACCGTTTCGTATGCGAGTTGATCTGGCCCCGGCTCGGGTACGGGCGCGACGCTGACGGTATCTGGCGGGCCGGACCCACCACCACGCCCGCCTGGCGGGAGGCCTTCGCCAGCGAGCCCGCCTTCATCGCCCAGCGCCCCGCCAGCGTTGCCCTCACCCGCTCGATCGCGCCGGAGCACAAGCAGCTGCTTAAGCAGCAGCTCGGCTTCGCCGGCTACCGCATCGGTGGCCTTTACCCGCGCCGCACCCGCCGCGCCACCGCCGTGAACTGGTTGCTCGCCCACCTGGCGGAGCGCGGTGAGGCTCTGCCGGAGACGGGGCCGCTGCCGCCGCTGCTGGAGCCGCCCGCCGATCCGGTGGCGGGCCATCCGGGCGACCTGCCGGTGGGCTGAGGGGGGCGCGGTAGGGTCGAGCCAATCTCTAGATAGGAATATCTCCCTGTGGCGTTGCCTGTTGTCGCCATCCTCGGACGGCCCAACGTGGGTAAGTCCACGCTTGTGAACCGGCTGTGCCGTAGCCGCGAGGCGATCGTGCATGACCAGCCGGGCGTTACCCGTGATCGCACCTATCAGGAGGGGTTCTGGGGCGATCGCCAGTTCCGCGTGGTTGATACCGGCGGCCTGGTATTCGACGACGACAGCGAATTTCTCCCCGAGATCCGCGAGCAGGCCCAGCTCGCCCTGGCGGAGGCGGCCGTGGCCGTGATGATCACCGACGGCCAGCAGGGCATCACCGCCGCCGATGCCACCATCGCGGAATGGTTGCGTGGCCGCGCCGTGCCCGTGCTGCTGGCAGTCAACAAGTGCGAGTCGCCCGACCAGGGACTGGCGATGGCGGCCGAGTTCTGGTCGCTCGGCCTGGGGGAACCCCATCCGATCTCCGCGATCCACGGCGCCGGCACCGGCGAGTTGCTCGACGCCCTGATTCCCCACCTGCCCGCCTCCGGCGAGGGTGAAGAAGAGGAGCCGATCCAGCTGGCGATCATCGGCCGCCCCAACGTGGGCAAATCGAGTCTGCTCAATGCCATCTGCGGCGAGAACCGGGCGATCGTCAGCCCGATCCGCGGCACCACCCGCGACACGATCGACACCACCATTGAGCGCGAGGGGGTGGCCTGGAAGCTGCTCGATACTGCCGGCATCCGCCGTCGCCGCAGCGTCGACTACGGCCCCGAATACTTCGGGATCAACCGCAGTTTCAAGGCGGTCGAGCGCAGCGATGTGTGCGTGCTGGTGATCGACGCCCTCGATGGGGTCACCGAGCAGGATCAGCGCCTCGCCGGACGCATCGAAGAGGACGGCCGCGCCTGCGTGGTGGTGGTGAACAAATGGGACGCCATCGAGAAGGACAGCCATACCCTGCCGGCGATGGAAAAGGAGCTGCGCGCCCGCCTTTACTTCCTCGACTGGGCGCCGATGCTGTTCACCTCGGCCCTCTCCGGCCAGCGGGTGAACGCCATCTTCCCGCTGGCCAAGCAGGCGGTGGAGCAGCACCGCCGCCGCGTGAGCACCTCAGTGGTGAATGAGGTGCTGCAGGAGGCCCTGCGCTGGCGCTCGCCCCCCACCACCCGCGGCGGCCGCCAGGGGCGCCTCTACTACGGCACCCAGGTGGCTACGCGGCCCCCCAGCTTCACCTTGTTCGTCAACGATCCCAAGCTCTTCGGCGAGACCTACCGCCGCTACGTCGAGCGCCAGATCCGTGAGGGCCTCGGCTTTGAAGGATCCCCCCTGCGTCTGTTCTGGCGTGGCAAGCAGCAGCGCGACGCCGAACGGGATCTGGCCCGCTCCCAGTCCCGCGGCCGCTGATCCATGGACTGGCTCCGCCAGCTGCCGATCGGTCAGTACGTGGATCCCGGCAGCGGCGGCGGGGGGTGGCTGGCGCGCCTCGATCCGCGCCTCAAATTTGGGTGGACCCTGGCCTTCCTGGTGACGCCGATCCTGGCGGGGCCCGGGTGGCGCCTCGCCCTGGTGGGTCTGCTGGTGGGGATCACGCTGGTGAGCGGCCTGCCGGCTCGGCTGTGGCAGCGCAGCCTGGCGCTCTGGCTGGCCCTCTCCCTGGCGGTGGGGGTGCTCTCGGCCTTCCTTCCCGCCGATTCGATCCCCCCCGCCAGCCTGCAGCGCCCGCCCACCGAGCTGCGACTCACGCCCGCCCCCGCCGGAGCGCCGCCGGCGGTGCGGGCAGGGCGCTCCTGGGAGCTGCTGCGGATCGGCCCGCTGCGCCTCGGGCCGGCCTCCCTCGGCCCGCTGGTGATCACCCGCCGTTCCGCCCTGCTCGGTCTGCGCAGCGGCACGCTGCTGTTCACCCTGATCCACAGCGCCAACCTGCTGCTTTTGACCACTGCCCCGGAGGCGCTGGTGTGGGCGATGGCCTGGTTCCTGCGGCCCTTCGCCGCCCTGGGCCTGCCGGTGGAGCGCCTGGGCTTCACCCTGCTGCTGTCGCTGCGATTCCTGCCCCTGGTGCAGGAGGAGCTGCAAAATCTCCTGCGCTCGATCGCCACCCGGGCCGTGAGCATGCGGCAGCTGGGCTGGCGGGCCGGCCTGGCCCTGGTGTTGGCCGTGGGTGAGCGGCTGCTCGCCAATGTGCTGCTGCGCTCGGAACAGGGGGCGGAGGCCCTGCTGGCCCGCGGTGGGCACTGGTTGCCGCCGGATCGGCTGCACATGCCCAGCCCCGGCCCCGGAGCGGCTGGCTGGCTGGCCGGGGCGTCCCTGGTGCTGTTGCTGGTGCTGCGCTGGCGGGTGGGCGCCTTCTGAGCGCGGGGCCGCGCTGGCGCGGTGCCCTTTAATAGCCCCAATGCAGCCGTGTCTGTGAGCGACGAACGGTATCTCAATCACCCCACATTCGGGATGCTCTACCGCGTCGCCCCGGCGGGCGAAGGGCGGGACGTCTACGCCACGCTGTACGCCCAGCGCATCTTTTTTCTGGTCACCCTGCAGCAGCGCGGCGCCAGCTTTGAGGTGATCCCGCTGATGGATGCCCGCCACCTCGCCGAGCAAAACCTCAGCCGGGCCAGGCGGGAGGGTGCTGAGTTGCATGCCCGCTGGCGCCAGCTGTTCGATCAGACCTTTCTCTGAGGGCGGGCCATGCTGGAGGCCGACGGTGACGATCCCCTGGCCCGGCGCCTGGAGCAACTCCGCCGCGCCCTGCCCCCCTCCTGCCGCCTCCTGGCGGTGAGCAAGGGCCAGCCAGCCGAAGCTCTACGCCGCGTCGTGGCCGCGGGCCAGCGCAGCTTCGGGGAGAGCCGGCTGCAGGAGGCCAGCGCCAAGCAGGAGGCCCTCGCCGATCTCGAGCCGCTCGACTGGCATTTCATCGGTCGGCTGCAAGCCAACAAGGCCCGGGGGGTGCTGCGCCGCTTCGGCACCCTCCACTCCGTCGACAGCCTGCCCCTGGCCCAGCGCCTGGCGCGCATCGCCGCGGAGGAAGGCGTGGCTCCGGCCATCTTTCTGCAGGTGAAGCTCCGCCCCGACCCGGGCAAGACCGGCTTCAGCGAGGAGGAGCTCCGCCGCGACTGGCCCGAGATCGCCTCCCTGGCCCCTTTGCGGCCGGTGGGGCTGATGACGATCGCCCCGCTGGGCCTCGACCCCCAGGAGCGCCTTGCCCTGTTTGGCGAGTGCGCTGCCCTGGCCGGCGCCCTCGGGCTCTCTGAGCTCTCGATGGGCATGAGCGGAGACTGGCCGCAGGCGGCGGCCGCGGGCAGCACCTGGGTGCGGCTCGGCACGGCTCTCTTCGGCGCCCGCGCCGCGGCGGAAGCGGCCCCGTCGGGGACTGATTCAGCGACGACCTTCGTCTGAGACGCTTGCAACCTTGGGCATGGGACGCTATTCAGGCTCAGAGCATCCCCCTAGAGGCTTTTCCGTGTCGTTGTTCTCCCGCTTGCGCGCTGTCGTCTCCGGCGATGACTACCTCGACGGCGACTACGAGGACGAGCTCGACTACGACGCCGGCGACAGCCCCACCACCACCACCGCCAGCAGCGCCCCCCGCAGCAGCGGTGCCCTGGCCATCGCCACCGATTTCGGAGTCGCCAGCGATCCTTTCGCGGGCACCAACGTCATTGGCATGCCGGGCATCAGCACCAGCGTGGCCGAGCTCTGCCTGATGGAGCCCCGCAGCTTCGATGAGATGCCCCGGGCGATCCAGGCGCTGCGCGAGCGCAAGGCGGTGATCCTCAACCTCACGATGATGGAGCCGGACCAGGCCCAGCGCGCGGTTGATTTCGTGGCCGGTGGCACCTTCGCCATCGACGGCCACCAGGAGCGGGTGGGCGAGAGCATCTTCCTGTTCGCCCCCAGCTGCGTCACGGTCACCACCGCCGGCAGCGAGGAGTCGGCCTCCCCCACGGTGGCCACCCGCCCCGCTAGCCCCACGCTGGAGCCGGAGGAGGCCGCCCCCAGCCCCGCCTGGGGCCGCTCCGACTCCCTGATCTGAGGCGTGTCGCCCCCTGAACCGGGCCGCTTCGGCGTGGTGGGCCTGGGCCGGATGGCCCAGGCCCTGCTGTTTCCGCTGCTGGAGGCCGGCCGCCTCGAGGCTGCTGAGGTGCGGGCGGTGGTGGCCAGCGTCCCATCGGCCCAAGCCCTCTCCGGCCAGGCGGGTCTGGAGGTAAGCACCGACGCCACCGCCGCCTGGGGATGCCCCACCGTGCTCCTGGCGGTCAAGCCCCAGCAACTCGACGCCGTAGCGGCTCAGGCGCCGCCGCCCGATCCCGGCGCCCCACCCCTGCTGATCTCCGTGCTCGCGGGCGTCAGCCTGGCCCGGTTGCAGCGCCTGTTTCCTGGCCGCCGCTTGGTGCGTGCGGTGCCCAACACCCCGTCCCTGGTGGGCGCCGGCCTCACCGCCATGGCCTTCGGCACCGGTGTGGAGCCGGAGGCTCGTGAGTGGGTGCAGGCCCTGTTCGCCCGCGTCGGGGAGGTGATGGAGCTGCCGGAGAGCCAGCTCGATGCCTTCCTGGCCCTCACCTCCTCGGGCCCCGCCTTCGTGGCGCTGGTGGCGGAGGCGATGGCGGATGGGGCGGTGGCCGCGGGCCTGCCCCGCGCGCTGGCGAGCCATCTGGCCCACCGCACCCTGGCCGGCACCGCCGAGCTGCTCCACCAGCGGGAGCTCCACCCCGGCGAGCTCAAGGACATGGTCACCAGTCCGGGCGGCACGACGATCGCCGGCTTGCGGCGCCTGGAGAGCGGCGCCGTGCGATCGGCCCTGATCGAGGCGGTGGTGGCCGCGGCGGAGCGCAGCCGTGAACTGGGCTGAGCTGGCCTGGGCTGGCCCTCAGGCTCGCTTCTCCCCCAGCCGAGGCTCTGTGCCCGCCAGCAGGCGCGAGAGGTTGGCGCGGTGGCGCCATACCACCAGCAGCGTGGTGAGCACCGCCAGACCCAGGTAGGCCGGCCGGATCCCGTCGCTGCCGAACCAGCCCAGCATCAACAGGGGCAGGGCCAGGGCCGCCACCACGCTGGAGAGGGAGACGATGCGGCTGACGGTCAGGCAGGTGAGAAATACCCCGAAGCAGGCCAGGCCCACGGGCCAGGCCAGGCCGAGCAGCATGCCCAGGCCGGTGGCCACCGCCTTGCCCCCCTTACCCCCCAGCCACACCGGCCAGATGTGGCCAGCGAGGGCAGCCAGTCCTGCGGTCACCACCCACCAGTCGCCGCCGGCATCCCAGCCCAGGGGGTCGAGCAGGGCGCGCGCCAGCAGCACGGCGGCGGTGCCCTTGAGCACATCGATCACGAACACGGCCAGGGCTGGACCCTTGCCCACCACCCGCAGCACGTTGGTGGCGCCGGTGGAGCCGGAGCCCTCCTGGCGCAGGTCGACCCCGGCCAGCCAGCGCCCCGCCAGCCAGCCTGCGGGGATCGATCCGAGCAGGTAGCCCGCCAGCAGGGCGGTGAGGGGCAGGAGCAGGGGCATGGGGGCGGCTGGAGTGAGGGTGCGGCAGAGAATGCGCGGCAGGGGAAGCGCAGAGGAGGCGCGGAGGCGCTGGGACGCCCGTTCAGCTGAGGTCCTGCTCCTCCAGCCATTCGTCGGCGCCGGCGGCGAAGGCAAGCCAGAGGGGAAATTGCAGCACCGGGATCTCCACGGCCCGCTCGCCGGAGTCGATCACGATGAAGGGCAGTTCACCGCGCTCCTCCAGTCGGTCGGCCCGCTCGATCAGGGCGTCGGCCCGCTCGAACAGAACGATGCCGCTGGTGGGGCCGAAATCTTCACGGCTCAGGCCCAGGCAGTCCTGCAGCCCGCGGCGCCATTCCCCCAGCCGTTCGGGTTGGCCGGCGAGCACGAGGGTCTGGAAGCGTTCGCCGTAAAGCTCGCCGAGGATCGCCACGGCCGCGGCGGCCACCAGGGCGTTGCGGCTGCGGCTGCCGCTGCTGGGCTGGGCGCCGCGGCCCCCCTGGCTGAGGAACCAGTCGACCAGCAGGGCCGCCCCGTCGCGGTCGAGGGAGCGGCGCAGCTTCCAGGGGTCGGCGTAGAAATCGGGTTGGCCCTGGAACCGCTCCAGCTGCTCGCGGATCAGGGCATCGTCCTGGTGGAAGAGGCCTGCGGCCGGCGGCGGGGCGGCCGCCTCGGCGGGGGCTGCGGGTGCCTGGTCGAGCGGGGAGGGTTGCACCACCACCGGCTGGGCCACCAACTCCACCTGCTCGGCCGCCACCGCCAGATCCTGCAGAGCGCCCACCAGATACTCCTGGAAGCCCTTGAGGCGCCGGGCGATGGCATCCGACTGGCCGCTGAAGCTGCGGGCCGTTTCCTGTTCGATCTGCTGGCGGCGCTTCTCAAGCTCGGCGATCTCCTCCAGCAGCAGCGTGCGGCGCTCCTGCAGCTCCTGGAGGGCGAGGTCCATCAGGGCGGCCTGGGGGACGGCGTCGGAGTCGGTCATGGTGGCGCTCAGAGCGGGGAGGAGGGGGCCCCCGGACCCAGGGGGGCCAGATGGTGCTCCAGCCGCTCGCGCAGGGCCCTGGCGTCGAAGAGCATCGGCAGCAGGTGGATGCTGCGCTCCTCGCGGAAGAAAAAGAGCACGGGCACGGCTGGCCAGAAGAGGCGCCAGCCCTGCCAGGCGGCGTAGGGGAAGCGGCGGATCACCGAGGTGTTGCGGCGCACCACCAGCTCGGCGTCCGCGAACTGGAGCCGCAGCTGGGCGGTCTGCAGGGCCAGGAACAGCCCGAACAGGGCCACTACCAGGGCCAGCCAGCGCGCACCGCCCCAGAGCGGCAGCAGGGCCAGGCAGGCGGCCCCCAGCAGAACCACACCGATCGGCACCCCATAGCGGGGCTCCAGGGTGAGGCCCTCGTCGGCTGTGGGGGGGGTGGGGGTGGCGGAATCCAAGCGGGCACAGGCGATACCCCATTCTCCCACGGTCGCCGGCGGCCTCAGCCGAAGAGGATCTTGGTGAGCACCACATCCACCAGGGCCACCGTGACCAGGATCATCACCACGGCGCCGGTGGTGCTGGTGCCCACCTCCTTGGGGCCACCGCGGGTGGTGAGCCCCCAGCCGCAGGCGAGCATGGAGATCTGCAGGCCGAATACCACCGCCTTGAGCAGCATCGAGGGCAGATCCTCAGGATCCATCCAGGTGCGCACCGAGTTCCAGAACACCGCCGGGGGCACGTTGTAGAGCAGGGTGCTGCTCCATTGGCCCGACCACAGCGCCACCCAGAAGAACAGCAGACACTGCACGGGCGACATGAACACCATCGCCAGCACCCGCGGCACCACCAGGTACTCCACCGGGTCGGTGCGCAGCATCGTGATCGCGTCGATCTGCTCGGTGACCTTCATCGTGCCCAGCTGGGCGGCGTAGGCGGTGGCCACCTTGCCGGTGAGCAGGGTGGCGGTGAGCAGGGGGGCGATCTCGCGCGAGAGGCCCAGGGCCAGCAGCCCGCCGATGGCGGCGTTGGCCCCTTGCTTGGAGAGTTCGGCCGCCACCTGGATGTTGAACACGGTGCCGGCCGCCAGGCCGGTGATCAGCACGATCAGAAAGCTGCCCGGGCCAGCCTCGAGCAACTCCTGCATCAAGTCGTTGGTGTTGATGCGGCCACGGGCGATGGCGCTCACCGCTTGGCCGCCGATCAGCAGGCTGATGCCAAGGCGCCGCAACCAGCGGGGGGCGGTGATCACGGGGTAGTGCCCTGCCCGAGCAGGTGCAGGCCCCGCTCGGGCCAGCGGCGCATCACCACCAGCCCCAGCACCACCAACGTGGCGGGGATCAGGCCCATGCACAGACGGATCGCCACCAGGGCGCTCTGGGGCTGCTCCACACCCTTCGTGGCGACGTAGCCGCTGAGGCTCATGAGGTTGCCGAAGAAGAACAGGGCGAAGCTGATGCAGATCTTCTGGGTGAACACCATCCAGGCGCTGTAGACGCCCGCGGGTTTTTCAGGGTCGGCGTCGATCGCATCTGGCAGCAGCGACCAGGGGATGAGGTAGGCCGTGGAGGCCCCCAATCCCACCAGCAGGATCGCGCCGATCAGGCAGATCAGGCGCAGCAGGTTGGAGAGAGAGCCGACGGGGGCGATGGAGGCATCGAGGGGGATCAGCACCATCGCCAGCAGGCAGCCCGCCATCCAGAGCCCGGCGCCCCAGTGCAGCGCCCGCACCCGCCCGTGCTGGCGGGACACCTCGGTCCAGAGCCAGAGGCCGATCAGGGTGCTGATCTGGAAGGGCAGCAGGATCCAGGTGCTCCAGGCCGGCGGCACCCGCATCACGTCCGGGAGGAAGATCAGGGCGGCGGTCTGCATCAGTTGCAGGGCGCACCAGAGCAGCAGGTAGAGCCCCAGCACCATCACGAAGCGGCCGTTGCTGCGCACCCGCGCCAGCAGCCGGCGGGTGGTGCCCTTTTCGCTCGTCGGCCGCTGGCAGTGGATGGCGGTGGGGGCGATGCCCCAGGCGCACAGGAGGGTGGAGACGGTGATGATCGAACCGGAGAGCAGGCCCACCCGCCAGTACCCCGAAGCGTTGGTGGGGTCACCGAGCAGCAGGCCGCCGAGCACCAGCCCCACCAGGCCGGCGATGATCGAGCCGGTGAAGCGGGCCGTGTTGAGGCGGGTGCGCAGGGGCACCGAGGTGGTGAGCTCGGCGGCGAGGGCCGAGTAGGGCAGGTTGACGCAGGTGTAAAGGCTGTTGGCCAGCACCGAGACCCCCACGAAGAAGGCGAATTTCTGCCAGGGGCCGCCGGGGGGCAGCCACCACATCAGCGCCATGCCCACCCCCAGGGGCAGGGCGCTGCCGATGATCCAGGGCAGGCGAGGCCCCCAGCGGCTGCGGGTCTTGTCGCTGAGCCAGCCCACCACCGGATCGTTGACCGCGTCCCAGAGGCGGGCGAGCATCAGCACCAGGCCGGCCATCCAGGGGGGGAGCCCCGCCGCTTTGGTGTAGAAGACGAATAGATAGAAGCCGATCAGCGAAGCGGCCATGCCCGTGCCGGCGTCGCCAAGCCCGTAGGCCACCAGCATCCGGTTGCGCCGTCCGGCCGGCTGATCGGCGGGGTCGAGCAAGCGGGGATCCGTGTGCGGCTCCGGCCGGCCGGACGGCGACGCGGGGGAGGAGGTGGGGCTCACGCGGTGCGGCAGACCAGGACAGGCCATAATGCTGCAACCACGGTCGAGGGTTGTTGCCCGGAAGGGACGGCCTTGCGATTGTGTTGCCTTTGCGGGCGTAGTTTAGTGGTAAAACCTCAGCCTTCCAAGCTGATGATGCGGGTTCGATTCCCGCCGCCCGCTTGCTTTCCCCTAAGAATCTTCATTCCAAAATCTCTCGGCAACGGTTCCCCGAGCTGGCGGCCCGTGACTGGGAGCTGATGATCAGAGGCCGCCAATTCACTTGCCTTGAGGTGATCGATCCCTAGCTCCCCAGCCCCACCCCCTCCAACAGCGGCCGGGCCGCCATCAACATCAGGCTGCGGCTCTCCAGCGGGGCGACGCTGGGCAGCCAGCGCTCCGGATGCTCCGCCAGGGCCTGGGCGGGCGGCAGGGCGGTGTCGATCACCCGCAGCCAACCGCTGGTGCAGGCCGGCAGGTCGAAGTGCATGGCCTTGTAGTAGGCGTTCATGCCGCACCACAGCAGCGGGCCGCGCTCGGGGTCGTTGAGGCTCCAGGCCAGGCAGTGCGACCACTGGGCCCAGTCGGGCTTGTGCAACTCCACGCCGTGCCATTCGCGCCAGGGCTGGTTTGGGGCTCCCCCATTGGCTTTCTGGGGCGATTCCGGCAGGGGCGGATCGGGGTTGAGCAGCGGGGCCAGCTGGTGGCGCAGGCGGATCAGCCGCGTCAGGAAGCCGCGCATCGCCTGGTCCTCCTCGTCGGGTCGCCAGTGCATCCAGCCGAGCGGGTTGTTCTGGCACCAGGTGTTGTTGTTGCCCCCCTGGCTGCGCCGCACCTCATCGCCCATCAGCAACATCGGCACCCCCGGCGCCAACAGCAGCGAACTGAGCAGGTTGCGCATCTGGCGGTTGCGCAGCGCCGTGACCGCCGGATCGCTGCTCGGACCCTCCACCCCGTGGTTCCAACTGTTGTTGTGGTTGTCGCCGTCGCGGTCGTTCTCGCCGTTGGCCAGGTTGTGCTTGCGATCGAAACTCACCAGATCCGCCAGGGTGAAGCCGTCGTGGGCGGTGAGGAAGGTGATCGAGCGGCCCACCGGCGGCGGTGCGCCCCCGTAGAGATCCGGATTGCCCGCCAGCCGTTGCCCCAGCTGCCACACCATCCGCTCATCCCCCTTCCAGAAGCGGCGCACGTCGTCGCGGAAGCGGCCGTTCCAGCTCGCCACCCGCCGCGCCGGGAAATCCGCCAGCCGGTAGAGACCGCCGCAATCCCACGGTTCGCTCACCAGCTTCAGATCCGCCAGCTCCGGATCGGCCTCCATGTCTTCAAACAGCGGCGGCGCGTCCAGCGGCGCCAGGTCTTCGCCGCGGCTCAGGGCGATGCCCAGATCGAAGCGGAAGCCATCCACCCCCAGCTCCACCGCCCAGCAGCGCAGGGATTCGAGGATCAGCCGCCGCACCAGCGGCCGGTTGGCGGCGATGCTGTTGCCGCAGCCACTCACATCCTGGTAATCGCCCCGGGCGTTCTGGTGGTAATAGTGCGAATCGGCCAGGCCCCGCCAGCTCAGGGTGGGACCCGCCTGGTTGCCCTCGGTGGTGTGGTTGTACACCACATCGATCAGCACCTCGAGGCCGGCCTGGTGGCAGGCGCTCACCAGTTCGCGCACCTCGGCGCGGGCCCGCAGCGGATCGTCGCTGCTCAGGTAGCCCGGATGGGGCGCCATCCAGCTCACGGGGCTGTAGCCCCAGTGGTTGAAGCG
>CANEWU010000016.1 GCA_947442825.1 Synechococcaceae cyanobacterium | reverse complement strand
GTCCGGAGCGGCGCGAATCGTTGCGGGAGGCCATGCGCTATTCGCTCCTGGCCGGTGGCAAACGGCTCCGGCCGATCCTCTGCCTCGCCGCCTGCGAGCTGGCTGGCGGCGATCCGGCCCAGGCGATGCCCACGGCCGTGGCGCTGGAGATGATCCACACCATGTCGCTCATCCATGACGACCTGCCGGCCATGGACAACGACGACCTGCGCCGCGGTCGCCCCACCAACCACAAGGTGTACGGCGAGGCCAACGCCATCCTGGCCGGCGATGCCCTGCTCACCCGCGCCTTTGAGATGGTGGCGCTGCGCAGCCCCGGCGTGCCCGCTGAGCGGCTGCTGGCGGTGGTGGCGGAGCTGAGCCTGGCCTCCGGGGCCCCCGGCCTGGTGGGCGGCCAGGTGGTGGATCTGGAATGCGAAGGCAAGGCCGTCGACCTCGACACCCTCGAATACATCCATCTCCACAAAACCGGTGCCCTGCTGCGGGCCTGTGTCGTCAGCGGCGCCCTGGTGGCCGGCGCCCCTGAGCCCTTGCTCCAGGCCCTGCGCACCTATGCCCGCGGCATCGGCCTGGCCTTCCAGATCATCGACGACATCCTCGATGTCACCGCCAGCAGCGAGGTGCTCGGCAAGACCGCCGGCAAGGATCTCACCGCCGACAAGACCACCTACCCCAAGCTGCTTGGGCTGGAGGAATCGCGGCGCCGCGCCGATGCCCTGGTGGCGGAGGCCCAGCAGGCCCTCGCCCCCTGGGCCGGCGAGGATGGCGGCCGCGCCGCCCCCCTGCTTTCCCTGGCCTCCTACATCACCAGCCGCGACCGATGAGCCTTCCCGCCGCCGACGATTCCGGTCACCTGCTGCTGATGCTGCGCGACCTGGCCGATAACTCCGTGCTGTGGTGGGGCTTGGCCGCCTGCGGCGCCGCCCAGCTCTCCAAGCTGTTCGTGGAGCTGGTGCAGCACCGCCGCTGGCGGCCTGCTGTGCTGGTGGAAACCGGCGGCATGCCCTCCAGCCACTCCGCCCTGATGACCGGCACCAGCGCTGCGATCGGCTGGAGCGAAGGCTTTCAGTCGCCCCTGTTCGCCCTGGCGGCTGCCCTCTCTTTCATCGTGCTGTACGACGCCAGCGGGGTGCGCCGTGCCGCCGGCCTGATGGCCCAGCGGGTCAACGGCTTGCCCGATGGTCTCTGGGACGTGCACCCCGGGGGGGAGCCGGCCCTGCGGCCACTCAAGGAAAACCTTGGCCACACCCGCGCCGAGGTGCTGGTGGGCAGCCTGCTGGGGCCCGCCGTGGCCCTGCCCGGCCTCGCCCTGGTGGGCTCACCCCTCCACCTCGCCCACCTCTGGGGCTGGATCGGCCTCCAGGCCGTCGCTGCCAACTGACCGTCAACTGACCGTCAACTGAACGGATTCCCCCGCCGCTTTTCCGCGCCCGCTGAACCGCCCACCGCTCACCGCCGATCAGGAGGCCGCCGAAGCGGCCTTTCTCGCCTGGCTCCAGGCCCCGGCCGATGGGCGACCCTTCGTGCTTCGCGGCTATGCCGGCACCGGCAAGACGTTCCTCTCCGCCCGGCTGTTGGAGCACGTCGAGCGCAGCGGTCTCTGCTGGACCGTTGTCGCCCCCACCCACAAGGCGGTGGGGGTGCTGCGGCGCCAGCTGGAGCTGGCCGGCCTCCACCCCACCTGGTACCCCTCCACCATCCACCGGCTGCTGCGCCTCAAGCTTCGCCGCGAGCGCGACCTGGAGCGTTGCGAGGAGACCGAGCAGACCGCCATGGCTCTGGAGCACCTCGGGCTGGTGCTCGTCGATGAGGCCTCGATGGTCGATGGTGCCCTGCTCGACATCGCCCTGCGCTGCGCCCACCCCTTCCGCACCCGGCTGGTGCTCGTGGGCGATCCGGCCCAGTTGCCGCCTGTGGGGGAGCCCCGCAGCCCGGTGTTCGCCCTCGAGCGTGCCGAGCGCGTCGCCCTCACCCAGGTGGTGCGCCATCAAGGGCCGGTGCTCCGCCTGGCCACCGGTCTGCGCAGCGGTGAGCTGCCCTGCGTCCAACCCCCCCGGCTGCCGCCCGTGCGCACCCCCCGCGGCGCCGTCGCCCTGCTGGAGCGGGGTGCCTGGCTGCAGGCGGCCCAGGAGGCCCTGCGCCGCAGCGCCGAGGCCGACCAGCCTGACCTGGCCCGCATCCTCTGCTACACCAACCGCTCCCTGGAGCGACTCGTGCCCCTGGCCCGTCGCGCCCTGCATGGCGCCATGGCCGACCAGCTGCCGGTGCTTCCCGGCGAGGTGTTGATCAGCCGCGCCGCGGTGATGGCACCGGCCTGCAGGGAGGGGGGCGAGGCGGCGGAGGAGCCGGACATGGTGCTGGGCTCGAACCGGGAGCTGGTGGTGCGCGATGTGGTGCCTGAGCGCTGCCTGCTGGCGGAGTTCGGCGTCACCGATGCCCCGCCGATCGATACCCTCACCGCCACGGTGGAGGCGGGCGAGACCCAGCTGGCCCTGCGGCTGTTGCCCCCGATCGGTTCCGCCGCCCGCCAGGCCCTCGACGGGGTGCTGCAGCGCCTCCGCCAGGAGGCTCGCGATGCCGGCAAGCAGGAGGGCCGCGCCCTGTGGCGGCGCTTTTTCCTGGTGCGCGACGCCTTCGCCTCCCTGGGGCCGGCCGCCGTGCTCACGGTGCACCGCAGCCAGGGCAGCACCTTCGCCGAGGTGTTCATCGATAGCGACGTCTTCTGGCCCCAGGACGGCGAGCTGCGCCGCCAGCTGGTCTACGTGGCGGTCAGTCGGGCCAGCGCGGCGGTGTCGCTGGTGGCGGGCTCCGGCGGGCCCGAGGAGCGGGCCCTGTGGAGCCATTGGCTGCAGGAGGAGACGCCCTGACAAGGGACTGGCAGGATCTGCGTAGCGAATGATGCCAAAAACTCCCCACTCGGAACTGGGCGCGAACCTTGCGCTTTTCGCCCAATCTGTCAATTTGCGCAGCGGTGCTTGCTGGGAATCCGCATAGCCTCCGGGGTGAAGATCTCTTGCCCGACCGGCAGAGGCTGCAGTGGACTGCGGTTTTTTGATTAAGGTCAGACCGGATGCCCTCGAAGCGACTGCCCCCCCGTCACGCCCGGTCCCTGATCTTCGCCGGAGCTGCGGCGGCAGACCTCATCCTCCTGGGCCGCCCTGGTGCCACGGCGGGGGGAGGAGGCGGCGCGGGGGGTGAAGCCCTAGTGCATGCCGCTGTTTTGTTGCTGGTGCTCCTGGGCGGCGCGTTGACGTTCGCGTTCGCCTTTGGCGTGCTGCCGACCCCCGGCCCGCAGGGCCGGGGGCGTTCCCGGCAGGGGGGGATGGAAGGCTCCGGCGGCGACGATCCGTTCCTCCCCCGTCCCCCTTCTGCCCTGTTCCCCTCCAGCCATCACGAGAAGCTTCACGACGCCAAATACCTCCGTCGCATGCTGGAAGCCGAGGAGCGCCGCCGCCGCTCCGGCCGGCGCAGTTCCCGCCGCCGCCCCTCTCCGGGGGACGATCCCTCCGGCCCGCAGGATCCCGTTTCCTGACGGCGTAGCCCCGTTTCCTGTCGCAGACCGGGGCAACCACGCCACCGATTTATGCGGTTTCTGCATAAATCACTCCCGCTTTATGCGTTTTCCGCATACGGCCCCTTCTCCTCCTCCCGTTTTGACCCATTTCCCCATCCTTTTCCTTATGTTCTGCCCCTCTTCTTGAGGACCATCGCGATGGTGAGGGCCAGGCAAGCCACAAGGCAGAGGCCAGCGGCTCAGATCCGTACGCTCCCTCCCCAGGTCCTCTCCCTCCCCAGCCCCGATTCCCTGATCGCCCTCGACCACCTCTGCTGGCTGGGCTCCGGCCGCCAAGTGGCCGCTCGCTTGGGCTGCAACCCCAGCACCATCAGTCGCAAGGCCGAGTCGTGCGCGCTCAGCCTGGGCTTGCGGCCCGCAAACGCTCGGGCCTCTGGAGGCTCTACGGCAACGGAGATCTCCTGCAGGCGGAACGCGACCTGCATCAGCGCTACCGACTCGCCGGCTATGGCCCCTTGCGCCTTGAGGTTTGCGCCGAACTGGCCGCCCCCCTGAGCGTTCTTCCCCACCCCGCCTGGTGCAGCGGCGGTCAGGGCCACCTCACCAGCCGCCGGCCGCTGGAGTTGCTCGAGCAGCGGGTGATCGATGCCTGGCTCTGCCGTTTCTGCGAAGAGCTCCCCGCGAGGAAAACTGCTTCTGGCTGGTACGGGAGCTGGCGTCCTTACCCCTGCTTCTGGTGGCAGACGCCCGCCATCCGATGAGTATTCCCCCCGCTGCCGAGGGCTCCGATCCGGCGGCCCTCGGCGACTTTCCCTGCCTGGCCTTGCCGGAGGATGGCCAACCGCGCCGACAGGCCCTGCTGCGCCGCCTCGGCCTGATCCATCACGCCCAGCCCCTCGAGCGCTACGACGCCGGCAAGTGGGATAAGCCCCTCAACGATGGCTGCACCCTGCGGCCGGGCATCGCCTTCGATCTGCATCGGCATCCCAGCTGGCGGGCCCTGCCCCTGGCTCTGGCGCACGAGGCCCGGATTGGCCTGGTGTTTCGCCGCGATCTGGTCGATCAGCTTCCCATCCAGGGATTGCATCAGGCCCTTCAGGAGTGGATCACCGCCGCCCTCAGCTGAAGCGCAGCCCCTTTCAGCTGAAGCGCAGCCCCTCAATCCCCTCCCAGGCCAGGTACGCCGCTAAAGCCAGGCTCACCAGCCCCACCAGCAGATCCCCCCGCGCCAGCAGCCAGTCACGGCAGCCGCTCAGGGCCGGCAGCACCCGCTCTTGCCCCAGCACCAGCAGGGCGCCCAGGGGCAAAACCAGAAACAACGCCGTGCTCAGGCAGAACAATCCCCCCGCCAGCAGTTCCCGACCCCGGCCAAGGTCGGCGGCGAGCAAGCTGCCGCCGGCCTTGGCATAGAGAAACAGATCATCCGGGCTGAGCAGCTGGAACAGAACGCTCAACGCCAGCAGCGGCGGCAGTGGCATCGCCACGAACCGATCCAGCTGGCGGCTCCAGCTCGGGGGCTCCGCCCCCTCGGCCCGCTTCTCCAGCAATTCCCGCAGGCCCAGGGCCAGCAAAGCGCCGGCCGCCAGCAGATCGAGGCCGGTGCGATGGCTCGTGCCCTTGTCCATCGTCAGCAGGAGCCCGTGACCTAGCGCCAGCAGCGTCACCAGCATCAGGATGGAAACCGTCAGCCAGGTGGCCACGAACCAGCCGCCCCGCCGCAGGGGCTGCTTACCGAGCAATAGCAACAGCAGAAGGGCAATGTGCACCGGGCTGAACGCCACCGCCAGGCCGAAGCCCACCAGTTCTCCCCCCAGCACCGCCATTCCCATCCGGGTTTCTCAGGGGAGGATCTCGAACCAGTCTGAGCCGGTGGTGGGCACCTCGATGCTGGTGACCCGCCGCACCCGCGCCTGCGCGGGGCCCTTCTCACACCACAGACGCAGGTCGTGCAGGGGCTGCAGCCCCCCCTCCGCCTCAAGTTCGACAGTGCCGTCGGACCGGTTGCGCACCCAGCCTCCCAGCCCCAGCTCGGTGGCGAGCCTCTGGGCGGCGGCCCGGTAGCCCACCCCCTGCACCTGGCCCTCCACCGTCAGGCGCCAGCGCTGCGCAGCCGGTCCGGTGCGGTTGGCCTCCTGTGGGGGGAGGAAGCGGCGCTGGGCGGCGGCGGCCCGGCGGGCCCGCTCGACGCGGCCAGACGGGAAGGGATCTCCGGCCAACCAGCCCAATGGAGATGAAGCCAGCTCGCGTGAACGGTTGCTGTGGTCCATCCTTCGCTCCTGCTTGGGAAACCCCATCCATCAAGCTGCCACAAACCGCTCTTCGCAGCCACCGTGTCGACCTCCTCACAGGCTCCGGCTGTCCCGACCGCCCCTGGGAGGGGCTCGAGCTGCCAGCGGTGAAATTCATGGCCGGTAAGCCGCTCGCCCCGCCGCACCAGCAGGCCGTCGGTCTGCACCACCGCGTTGCGGTAGCCGAGGCTCAGGGGTCCGCGGCGGGCGGTGAAGGGCAGCACGCCCGCCATCCGATGGGGCTCCCCCTCCGCATCGGCCAGGCTGTGGCCCAGCAGCAGCAGCCCGCCGCATTCGGCCACCACCGGCAGCCCCTCCCGCGCCGCCTGGCGCAGGCTCCCCAGGCTGCGGTGGCTCTTCGCCAGGGTGCGGGCATGGAGTTCCGGATAGCCGCCGGGGAGGAGCACCGCCCGGCAGTCCAAAGGCAGGGGCTCATCCGCGAGCGGGCTCCAAGGGATCGGCACTAAACCCACCGCCCGTAGCATCTCCTCCGCTTCTGGATAGAGGAAGTGAAAGGCCGCGTCCCGCGCCACCGCCACCGGCCGCGGCGCGTCCACCGCCATCGTGGAGTCGGCGGGTGCGACGGCCCGGGCCCCCAGGCGCCAGCGGATCGGGTCGAGCCCATCCTCTGGAGGGGCCGGTGGGGCCAGGAGTGGCCACAGACGATCGAGGGCGAGGTGCCGTTCCGCCAGATCGGCCCACAGCTCCTGGCGCTCCGCCAGGTCGGCAAGCTCGTGCGGGGGGAGCAGGCCCAGGTGTCGCGACGGCAGCTCCAGGGCGGGATGGGGGGGGAGCGCACCCAGCAGCGGCACATCGATGGCCGCCAGCGCCTCAGCCAGCAGGGCGCGGTGCCGCGGCGTGGCCACCCGGTTGAGCACCACCCCCGCCAGACGCACCTCCGGTGGGCCGTGGTCGCGGAAGCCGCGAACCAACGCCGCCAGGGATCCGGCCTGGCGGGAGGCTTCCACCACCAGCACCACCGGCAGATCCAGCAGGGCGGCCACGGCGGCACTGCTGCCCTCGCTGCTGGGGCCCCGGCCGTCGAACAGCCCCATCACCCCCTCCACCAGCACCCGCTCCGCCCGGCTGCCGTACCCATGGAAACTGCGCCGCACCCATTCCTCGCCGCAGAGCAGGGGATCGAGATTGCGGCAGGGGCGTCCCGCCACAGCGGACAGCAGCTGGGGGTCGAGGTAATCGGGGCCCACCTTGAAGGGCTGCACGCTCGTGCCGCGCCGCCGCGCCAGGGCGAGCAGGCAGAGGGTCAGCAGGGTCTTGCCGCTGCCGCTGCAGGGGGCGGCGATCAGGCAGCTCACCGGGCCGACCTCAACGGGGCAGGAGCGATGCGGCCAGGGGGGCTGCCGATTCCAGCAGAGGGTTGGTGGAGTCGTGGCCGCCGCCGAGCAGTCGTGCCAGCTCCTGCTCCTCCCTCTCCTCCGGCAGGGGCACCACCTCCTCCAACAGCTCCATCGCCGCCATCCCGCCGGATTCGAGCCGCATGCAGCCGCCCGATTCCGAGCAGAGAATCACGCACAGCGGCGTGCGCGACTGCTCACGGGAGATCAGCCGCAACCCCACGATGGCGCCGGGGTGGGCCTTGGGAGCGCCGATCGGCACCGGCATCAGGCGGAAGCGCACGGCGATCCCGTCGGTGCGTTGGAACTCAGCGGCGATTCCCTGCCCGGGGCCATCGGACGCCACCCAGTCGGTATTGAGCAGGTGCCAACCCAGCCGATCGGCGAGCCAGGCCGCCAGCAGCAGGCCTTTCACCGGATGGTCCCCCTCCACGTCGATGTCGAGCTGCACCACGTTCTGCAGGGCGTCGCGGCGGGAAGGGGGATCGAACACCATCGCCAGCGATTCCCGCCAGCTGCGCAGTCGCAGCCAGTTCAGGTCGTTCACCGATTGGCCGGTGGCGATTCGCTCTACCAGCACATCGAGGCAGCGGGCTGGCTGGCCCAGGGAGGAGTCGATCACGAGGCGACGGGGGGGCGGCGCGATCGCCTCAAGGATCTCCTTCGGTTCGTCGAGGCTGCTGTTCCACCACACCCAGCAGGGCAGTTCTTCGTGCACCAGCGATCGCACCAGGTCCTCCGCCTGGCCCAGGGCGCCGAGGCTGCCCCGCAGCACGATCGCATCGCCGCAGGCGGCGCCGGCACTCCCCTCCTCCGGGAGGGGGCAGTAGGCGGCCACGATCGTCTCCAGGGGTAGGTCGGCCGCCAGGGTGGGGGCCAGGGTGATCAGCCGCCGCGGCATATGGCTGCTGATCGCGCCCTCCACAAACTGCCCCCGCTGGTCGGCCGCCTCATGGTTGCCGGGCATCTGGCCGAGGTTCCACACCAGCCGGGGATCCATCGGCGCCAGGCTCGGCGGCAGACCGCAGCTGGCGGTGATCTCCCGCGCCGCCTCGACCACGTCATCGCGATCCAGCCCCCGGATCGGGCCGTCCAGCCGGCCGATGCGCACCAGTTGCTGCTCCAGCCAGGAGGGCTCCCACACCAGCAGGGTGAAGGTGGCAGCACCCGTGGCGTTCTCCAGGTCGCTGCTCCAGAGGCGCTCGAGGTAGGGCGACACCTCCGCCGGCGGGATTTCGAGAGGGGCCTGAAGGGTGAGCTGGGCAGCCATGGCGTTTGGGGCGGCGGATGGGGCGGGGAGGGGACGATGAAGGGGGCCCTGGGGAGGGAGGGCAGGGACGCGGGGCCCCTCTCGCTCAGGGACGTCGCCAGAGCAGGTTGTCTTCGGCCAGGAGGTTGTCGGCAGCGGCGGGGCCCCAGGTTCGGGCCTCGTAGGTCTGCACCGGCAGCTGCCAGGGGGATTCCTCGATCAGCTCCAGCAGCGGCGTGTACAACCGCCAGGCGGCTTCCACCTCGTCGCTGCGGGTGAACAGAGTGGGATCGCCGAGCATGGCATCGGCCAGCAGCCGCACGTAGCCCTCATCGGAGGGTTCCCCGAACGAATCGTCGTAGGAGAAGGCCATGTCCACCGGGCGGCTGCGCATGCCGGAGCCGGGGGCCTTCACCTCGAAGCGGATCTCGGCCCCCTCGTCGGGCTGGATGCGCAGGATCAGCTGGTTGGGGGTGGGGGAGCCGCCGGCGGCATCGAACAGGTGCACCGGCGCCTCGCGGAAGGTGAGCACCACCTCGCTGATCCGCTTCGGCAACCGCTTGCCGGTGCGCAGGTAGAAGGGCACGCCCTGCCAGCGCCAGTTGTTGATGAACAACTTCATCGCCACGTAGGTCTCGGTGGTGCTGTTTGGGTTGACCCCGGGCTCCTGCCGATAGCCCGGCAACGGCTGGGCAGCCGTGCCGCCAGGACCGTACTGGCCCCGTACGCAACACTTCCAGGCCTCCTCCTCATTCGCCAGCCGGGCCGCCTGCAGCACCTTGGCCTTCTCGTTGCGGATCGCCTCCGGATCGAAGCGGCCCGGTGGCTCCATCGCCGTGAGCGCCAGAATTTGGGTGAGGTGGTTCTGAACCATGTCCCGCAGGGCCCCGGCGCTTTCGTAGTAGCCGGCTCGCTCTTCGACACCCACCGTTTCCGCAGCGGTGATCTGCACGTTGGAGATGTAGTTGCGGTTCCAGATCGGCTCGAAGATCGTGTTAGCGAAACGCAACACCAGGATGTTCTGGACCGTTTCCTTGCCCAGGTAATGGTCGATGCGGAACACCTGGCTCTCTTTGGCGCAGGCCTGGACCACCCGGTTGAGGGCCTGGGCGCTGCCGTAGTCGCGGCCGAAGGGCTTCTCGATCACCACCCGGCTGCGCTCGGCATCCGCCAGCAATCCGGCGGCAGCTAGGGCACGGCAACCGCTGCCGTAGAACTCCGGCGACACCGAGAGGTAGAAGGTGCGGTTGCCGCGGGTGGCCCTCAGCCTGTCGAGGGCTTCGAGGCGATGGCCGAGGCGCACCACATGCTCGTTCTGCTGCAGATCCACCGGTTCGTAGAAGAGCCCCTGGGAAAACTGCTCCCAGGCCGCCGGGTGATCGGCCACTTCACTGGCCAGGGCCTCGGCCATCTTTTGGCGAAACTCCTCGTCGCTCCAGGGGCGGCGGGCGCAGCCAAGGATCGAGAACTCGCTCGGCAAACGCCGCTGGCGGAACAGCTCGAAGAGTGCGGGGACCAGCTTGCGGTGCGTGAGGTCACCGCTGGCCCCGAAGATCACCAGGCACTGGGGCGCAATGACCCTCTCCTGACGGAGACCCACCCGCAGGGGATTGGTGAGGATCGAGGTCATGGGGCCAGGGTCGCGGACATCCCTGGTTTAACGGAGGCGGAGGGCTCGCGCCGCCCCCGTCGGATTCTGCAAAGAGGTTGTGAGCGTTTGCCGATGGCCGGCGCGGATTCTCAATAGGTTTCCACGTGCCAGCGCTCGGCCTTCTTGAGCTGGGGACGCAGCTCGGCCCAGTTCAGCCCCTTGGCGGCGGCCGCGGCGGTCATCGCCTCGTCGATGCCTGGCTCCATACCCCGCAGACCGCACATGTAAACGTGGGTTTTGGGGTTCTCGATCAGCGCGAAGATCTCTTCGGCGTGCTCGAGCACGCGGTCTTGGATGTACATGCGGCCGCCCTTGGCGTTCTCCTGCTCACGGCTGATCGCCGTGGTGTAGCGGAAGTTCTCGGGGAACTCGGTCTCGTAGCGGCGGAAGTCGTCGTCGTACAGAAGGTTGGGGGTCTTCGGGACGCCCATGAACAGCCAGGCCATGCCGCGGAACTGGTAGTGGGGGTTCTTCGAGCGCTCGCCCGTCTCGAACATCTTTCGCAGGTACGTGCGCATCGGCGCAATGCCGGTGCCGGTGGCCAGCATGATCACGGTGGCGTCCTCATCGGGCGGCAGCAGCATTTCCTTGCCCACCGGCCCGGTGATCTTCACCTTGGCGCCGGGCTCGATGTCGCAGAGGTAGGTGGAGCAGACGCCGTTGATCGTCTGGCCCTCCTTCTCGTACTGGAGCTGGCGCACGCAGAGGGAGACGGTGCTGCCCTCGAGGTTGTCGCCGTGGCGGGTGCTGGCGATCGAATAGAGGCGCAGTTTGTGGGGCTTGCCGTTGACATCGGTGCCCTCCGGGATGATGCCGATGCTCTGGCCTTCCACGTAGTGGAGCTGGGGATCGCCGCCAGCCAGGTCAAAGGTGATGTGGTTCACCCGGCCGATGGCGCCTTCGGCCACCAAGCTGTAGTTGTCCAGAACGGTGCCCACGAAGGGGGCCTTGGGTTTGTAGGTGTTGACGGGAACGTCGGCGTGGCTCACGGCGGCGGCGGCGGCGGGTGCGGGTGCGGGTGCGGCGGGGGCTGGATCGGCGGCGGCCGGTGCAGCAGGGGCTGCGCCAGCCTCCGGGGCGGTGGCGTCTGCGCTCACAACCTTGATCCGACCACCGTTTTTGGCCACCGTCTGCATCAGCGACTGCAGTTGGGCGAACGGAACGGTGACGCGGCGTTCAGCCCGGCGCTGGCGACCGATGCCGAAGGACTCGATCACCACGGTGAACATGCGGCCATCGGACTGGGTGGCACTGCCGGTGGATACGCGCATCTGGGGCGGCCCCTTGAAAAGCGCGCTGATCATAGGAAACGTTTCCCTCGCCTCCGTGTCCCGTTGCCGCACGCTCCCCCTTCGCTGCGGCTAGCTTTGCCTAATCGCCCTGCGACCGCCACCCTGCCCGGTCCCCGCATCGCCCCGATTTGGCCCAGCTTCTGGCTCCCTTCTTCCCAACAGCCGGTCCCGCGGCAGCCACTGCCTCCGATCCTGCGGCCGCAGCAGCGCCCCTTGATTCCGGCGCCTGCAGCCTCGACACCATTCACCAGGTGATGGAGCGGCTGCCCCAGGGAGCCCGGCGATTGGCCGTGCAGCTCCGGCTCGACCTCCATCCCGATTGGTTGTGGTCGGTGATCACCGACTACGAGAACCTGCACCGCTTTATCCCCAACCTCGCGGAATCCCGTCAGCTCTGGCGTCGCCAGAACCGGGTCTGCCTGGAGCAGGTGGGCACCCAGCAGTTCTGCGGGCTGCGTTTCAGCGCCCGCGTGCAGCTCGAGATCTGCGAGGAGCGGGAGTGCGGCCGACTTGGCTTCCGGATGCTCGAGGGCGACTTCCGCTGCTTCGAGGGCTCCTGGGGTGTCGGATCCGATGCCAGCAGCTCCTGGCTGCTCTACGACCTCACCGTGCAGGGCAAGCCCGGTATGCCCATCGGCCTGATCGAACAGCGTCTCAAGGACGATCTGGCCAACAACCTGCGGGGGGTCCAGCAGGAGGCGAGCCGTCGGGCCCTCCTGGCGGCCTCCAGTTGAGCGAATCCTGACAGAACAGGAATCGTCACATTCTGCAACTCTCGGCCGCCCTGGCGAATGGTGCGGACCCAAGGAGACGCATTCCTAGAAATAGGTTTTCCTGCATAGGAATACCTGTACTTTTTTGCGTGGCCTCACAGCACCAAAACAGATGGCACGTCAGATGTGGATATCAGGGGTCTCAAACCCCAATGATTTTTGGTAATACCCCCAAGGGGATTCGAACCCCTGTCGCCTCCGTGAAAGGGAGGTGTCCTAGGCCTCTAGACGATGGGGGCGAGGCCTCAGCCGTTGAGCTGATGTGCTGGAAGCTACGGGTCGGGGGGACCCTTCGTCAAGGAATCCCCTGGGGGCTCCACCGGGGGTGGGGCCGCGGCACGGGCGGGTCGGGGCGATGGTGGCGCCGGCGGGGGCGGCTCCGGGGCGCTCTGGCCGCTCCAGACCGGCACCGTGAAGTAGAAGCAGGCCCCTTCCCCCGGTTCCGAGACCACCCAGATCCGGCCGCCATGCACCTCAGCGATTCGCCGGCACACCGCCAGGCCCACGCCGAAACCGGAGGTGCTTCCGGAGGTCTGGGGAAGGCGCACGCGGTCCTGGAAGATTCTCTGCTGCTCTGGGGTGGGGATCCCCGGGCCGCTGTCGCAGATGCTCACCTGCAGCCACTGGCTGGTGCGGTGCAGCAGAGTGAGGGTGACGCGCCCGCCCTCCGGTGTGTACTTGAGGGCGTTCTCCAGCAGGTTGAGAAGCACCTGGCGCATGCGGCGCTGGTCGGCGTAGACATCGGGCAGATCGGCAGGGATGTCGGTGACCAGCTCGAGGTCGCGGCCCACCCAGAGCTTCTCCAGCTCCAGGATCGCCTCGGCTGCCACCTGGCCCAGGTCGAGCCGCTGGGGATTGAACAGTGCTTCCCAGCGCGTGGTGCCCACTTCCAGCAGATCGCTGGAGAGCTCCTCGATGTCGTTCAGGCGGCGCTCCAGCACGTCGCGGAAGCGCAGCTGGTCGATCTGACCGAGGTTGTGGCTCTGGAGGGCCAGCTTCGCGGCCGTGAGGGGGGTGCGCAGCTCATGGGCGACCATGCGCAGCAGACGCTCCTGCACCCCCAGCCGTTCGATCAAGGTTTCGTTCTCCTGGCGCAGCACCAGCAGCTGGTCCTCCAGCTGAACCTCGCGCCGGCTGCGGCTGCCATCGATTTCCGAGGCGCGCAGGCTCAGTCCCAGGGAGGTGACCACCTCCATCTGCTGCCAGCGCGGCAGCCAGTTGCGCAGCTGCATGCTCAGGCTGTTGCCCGCAAACACCTGCTTGGGGGGCGGCGAGAGCTTCACCAGCGCTGGCGTGGCCACCAGCCGATGCAGCTCCAGTAGCTCGGGATGGCGGGCCGGATCGGCCATTTCCAGGTGCACCTCGAAACCGAAGTCCTCCTGGCGCAGGAAGCTGATCAGGGTCCGCAGGTCGGGGCTGCCCAGATGGCGCGTGCCGGCCAGCAACAGCAGCTCCAGCCGCTGGCGGGCCGCTCCTTCCGCGGACCGGACAACGGCCTTGCGGGATCTGCGGCTGCTCTCGAGAGGGTCCCCCCCGTCCGGCACCGGCGGTGGCGCAATAACGACACTCACCTTATGGGTGCGGGCCAGCGACAGCCAGTGCCGCTAAGAAGGGAAGACACCCGGATCGCGCAGGCCGACGCCGTCATGACCGACCCCGCCGCGCCTGAGCCCCTGGGCATCGCCCGTGTGCCGGTGATCGTTCCCCCAGCCTCGGGGCCGCCCGCCCCCACCAGCCGCATCCGCCTCGACACCAGCCTGCGCCGCTGGTTTTCCCGCAACCTTGGGGTGTGGCGCTCCCGCCGCCTTTACTTCTTCGCCGACGACGAGGTGCTGCGGGTGGACATGTTCCTCAAGGTGGAGCTGTTCCATGAGCCGGTTGAGGGGGATGCCGGCTACCGGTTCACCTGGTGGCCGGAGGAGGAGCATGGCTTCTTTGAACGCAAGCCCCGCTTTGTGCGGGAGGGCACGATGGAGGCCTTCCTTTACGGCCACCAGCTGCGTCGCAGCCGCGGCTACCTCTGCGGCTCCCCCACCAAGAGTCAGATCCGCCAGGTGGACGAGCACGAGGTGATCTTTGAGTCCCACTACCTGGAGTGGGACATCCTCGAGCACACCCGCCTGGTGGATCAGGACCGCTACCGCTCCCGCTCCATCTATTCCTGGCGCGATGGCGTGCTCGACCTCGCCGAGATCCACCACGAGAGCCGGGTCGATCCGCCGATTGCTCCCCCGGCCCATCTCGGTTGAGCGGCCCTGCCCCGTCGTCGTCGCCTTCCGGTCATTGCCCCCGCTGCTCCAGCCCGTGCCCATGCCCTTCCTCCCCCTGAGGCTGCCGCTCCCGCTGCGGCGATGGCACCCCCTGCCGGCCCTTGGGCCCCTGTTGCTGCTGCTCCTCCTCCTCCTGGCCCCTGGCTTGACCCCCCGCGTCCTGGCCTTGGCGGCCCTGCCGGTTCCCGCCAGCGAGGAGCGCATGGCTTTGTATCAAAAGGTCGCCGCGGTGAATTACTGCGTGGCGCGCAGCAGCGGCCTCGACGATGCCCAGGCCCTCCCCCTGGCGGCCCAGACGATCGCCGTGCTGCTGCGCAACGAGCACGGAGGTCGCATCGCCCGGGTGGGGGAGACGCCCCTGCCGGGCGAATCGCTGCTGCAGGGCTCCGCCGAGCTCACCCTGCTGGGGGCCCGCCAGCTGTGTCCAGCGGAGGTGCCGGCGGAGGTCAGCGAGAAGCTGGATAAGATCCGCTCTGGCCAGAGCGACGCGAGCTTGGCGGTGACGGGTGGGGATGCTGCACCCCCAACACCCTGATCGAGCTGGCTGCGCATCAGCGGCCAGTTGTGAATCCGGTGGCTTCGGCATTGCTTTTCGGCCAACCTTTGGCTGGCCATTGCTGTGCTTTTCGCCGCGCTTTGCCATTGGCCGCGGCGGGGCTTTCGGCTTGCTGACCTATGCTTCCGGAAACTCCCCTAGGGAATGAAGCTCTCCCTCCTCCCCCGTCGGTCCAGCGTGCTCGAGGCCACCCCAGTCAAGGCAGCAAAGTCAGCCAGGGCAGCTAGGGCAGCCACTGTGTTGCTCCTCGTCGCCCCCCTGCTCGCGCCCCTCGAGGCGGCGGCCCAATCCGCAGCGCCCAAGGCTCCGCCGGCCGCCGCCAGCAAGCCGGCGTCGGTGGAGGAGGTGAACACCTACATGACCATGTCGGCGATCAACCTCTGCGCCCTCTCGCAGCAGAAGGTTCCCTTCAAGGCCGCCCTCGACGGCAGCGTATCGATGGTGGCCTCGGTGCTCACCGAAAAGCACGGCAGCCGCCTGGCTGGGGCTGCCAACCCCCTCAACCGCGACCAGATCATCAACGCCACGGTTGCCGAATCGGTCCTGCGCTCCGATCGCTTCTGCGGCACCCGCCTGCCCCCCGACTGGCGGAAGGAGTACGACGCCCTGCTCCCCCAGATTCGCAAGGCGCTTGCCCCAGCCGCCGGCAAGCCTTCCGGCACCAAGTGACGCCGGCGCGTCTGCGGCCCGTCCCCCTCCCCTGATGGCCACCGTCCATCTCGCCGACTACCGTGCGGCCCCCTATCGGCTCGAGCGCACCGACCTGACGGTGCGCCTGTTTGAGGACCATGCCCTGGTCGACGCACGCCTGGCGCTGGCCCCCAATCCAGCCGCGGAGGGGGCCGATGGCCGCTCCGCTCCTGGTGCCCTGGTGCTTGAGGGCATCGATCTCGACACCTTGGCGCTGGCGATCGATGGGCGCTCCCTGGTGGCTGCGGAGTTCCGCCAGGAAGCCGAGCAGCTGTGCATCCACGCGCCACCGGATCGCCCATTCGTGCTTACCAGCACGGTGCGGATCGAGCCGCACCGCAACACCGCCCTCGAGGGGCTCTACGTCAGTGGGGGGCTGTTCACGACCCAGTGCGAGGCCGAAGGCTTTCGTCGCATCACCTGGCACCCCGATCGCCCCGATCTGCTCAGCCGCTTCCGGGTGCGACTGGAGGCTGATCGCAGCAGCTGCCCGGTGCTGCTCTGCAATGGCAATTGCCTGGAGAGCGGGGATCTCGGCGACGGTCGCCACTACGCCCTCTGGGACGACCCCTTCCCCAAGCCTTCCTATCTCTTTGCCTTGGTGGCAGGCCGGCTGGAAGAGGTGCGCGACACCTTCACCACGGCCAGCGGGCGCACGGTGTCCTTGCGCATCCACGTCGAACCAGGCGACGGCCCCTACACCGCCCACGCCATGGCGTCGTTGCAGCGCTGCATGGCGTGGGATGAGCAGGTGTACGGCCTGGAGTACGACCTCGATGAGTTCAACATCGTTGCCGTGCGCCACTTCAATATGGGCGCGATGGAGAACAAGAGCCTCAATATCTTCAATTCCAAGCTGGTGCTCGCTGACGCCGCCACCGCCACCGATGCGGAGCTGGAGAGGATCGAGAGCGTGATTGCCCACGAGTACTTCCACAACTGGACCGGCAATCGCATCACCTGCCGCGACTGGTTCCAGCTCTCCCTTAAGGAGGGTCTCACGGTATTCCGCGATCAATGCTTCAGCGCAGATCAGCATGGCTACGCCCTGAATCGTATCGAGAATGTTTCGATGCTGCGCAATACCCAGTTCCGGGAGGATGCGGGTCCTACCGCCCATCCGGTACAGCCAGACCAATATCAAGCGATCGACAACTTCTATACCACCACGATCTATGAAAAAGGATCGGAAGTCATTCGTGCCCTGCAAACCCTCATCGGCGATGAGGCCTTCCAGGCCGGCATGGCCCTCTATGTGCGCCGCCACGATGGCACCGCCGCCACCTGCGACGATTTCCTAGCGGCGATGCGTGAAGCCGCTGAGGCTCACTGGGCCGCGAACGGACTGGACGGCCGCTTGGCGCCGCCGCCCTTTGATTTCGCCGAGTTCCGCCGCTGGTACCACCAGGCCGGCACCCCGGTGCTGCAGGTGCGCCGCCGCTGGAACCGTCGCCTGGGACGTCTTGAGCTGCGCATCCGTCAGCTCACCACTCCCACCCCCGGCCAGCCGGACAAGCAACCGCTGGTGATTCCCCTGGCCCTGGGGGCGCTCGACCAGGCGGGCCATCCTCTCTCTCTGCGGGCTATTGATCCGGACGGACGGCCCATTCCCCTGCGGCTGTTGCCGCGCCGCTGGGGTGAGGGCACCCACCTTCTGGTGGTAGACCGCGCCGACCAGACCCTCTACCTGGAGGGACTGCCGGCCCAGGCGCAGCCCCCGGCCCTGTCGCTGCTGCGCCACTTCTCTGCGCCGGTGAAGCTCGAGATGGGGCGGCCCACCGGCGAGTTAGTGCACCTCCTCGCCACCGACACTGACCCCTTCGCCCGCTGGGATGCGGGCCAGGTGCTGCTGCGTCGGGCGGTTCTGCGCCGCGCTGCCGGTCGGCCCGATGGCCAGCTGGAGGAGGAGCTTCTCGATGCCTTCCGCCGCATCCTGGCCGATCCTTCCCTGGCCGAGTCCAGCCGCAGCGTGCTGCTGGCGCTGCCGGGTCTGCCCGAGCTGGAAGACGCGGCGCCGGAACCCGATCCCCCCGCCCTTTTTGCCGCCTTGATGGCCCTGCAGCGCCGCTTCGGCATCGCCCTGGCCGATCCCCTGGCCGAGGCGCTTGAGCGCTGCACTCCCCAGTGGTCGCTGCCCTGGCCCGAGGGTGTGGGGGATCGGATGCTCACCGCCACCATCTGGAGCTGGCGGGTGGCCGCCGGGGATCGCTCGGCGATCGCCTCCTGCCGGGCCGCCGTCGACAGCGGCTCCATGACCTTGGCCCGCGCTGGCCTGCGCTCCCTGCAGTGCCATCCCCTGCCGGAGCGCCATCAGGCGCTCCAGGCCTTCCACGACCGCTGGCAGGATCGGCCGGTGATCCTTGATGCCTGGTTCGCCCTGGAGGCCTCCGCGCCGTTGGCTGATGGTTTGGCGCGGGTCGACAAGCTGCTCCATCACCCCCGTTTTGATCCCAACGCCCCCAACTCGGTACGGGCCGTGTTGGGGGGGCTGGCTGGCAACACGCCGGTGTTCCACGCCGCCGATGGCAGTGGCTATCGCTTCCTGGCCGATCGCATCGCCGAGCTCGACGGACGCAATCCGATCACCGCCTCCCGCCTGGCCAAGGTCTTCAGCCGCTGGGCCAGCTACGGGCCGGCGAGGAGTGCACGGATGCATGAGGCGCTCGAGCGCCTCGCGGCCGCCCAGCTCTCCACCAACACCCGCGAGGTGGTGGAGCAGTGCCTGACGCCGGTGTCCTCCGCGGATTGACCCGGTCCCAGGGGGGGCGGCGGCGCCGTCTCACGGGACGGGTGGTGGCGGTGGCGGCGCTGGCGGTAGCGAGCTGGGCGGGCGCGGCAGGCGGATCGGCCGGGAGGGGGTCTCCCCGCCGCCGGACCCCTCACCAAAGGCCTGCTGATGCAGCTGGCGGAATGCCTCCAACCGGTAGGCGCCCCCTTCCGGGCCGGCGTAGCGCCCCCACAGCCCCTCCCAATAGAAGTAGATGACGCCGTGGCCCCGTTCGGCCGAGAGGCGCACCTTCTCGGCCAGGGTGGCCATGTCTGGGGTGCGGCCGCCGAAGCCCGCCAGGATGCCGATCTCCACCGGCATGCCCCAGCTGCGCGCCTTGACCAGCGCTGGCTGGTTGAGATCGCGCTCGAAGCCCCGCACCGAATAGGCATAGTTCTGCACCACCAGATCGTCGATCAGGTGGCCCAGGGCCCACAGCTCCCAGTCCTGCAGCCAATGGTTGTAGGCGAAGCGGAACGGCCCGGGAGACAGGCTGATCACGGCCCGCCGGCCGCCGGAGGCCTGGTCGAGGCTGGCGCGAAGCTCGCGCAGCAGGCCCGTGAGCTGCTGGCGGCGCCACTTCATCCAGGCCCGGTCGGTGGGGTTGGCGGGCGGTTCGCGCCCTGTGTCGGCCAGAAACAGGGCGCGGGTGGTGTCGTCGTAACCCAGATCCACCGGCCAGGCGAAATGGTCATCCAGCTGGATGCCATCCACTCCGCAGCGCTGCACGATCTCGGTGATCAGTCCGATGAAGCGGGCGCGCACCCCTGGGTGGGCGGGGTTCAGCCACACCCGCAGATCCTTGAGCGGGGAGGTTTGCAGATTGGCGCCGTGCATCGCGTAGAGGGCGCTGCCATCGGCTCGCCTCAGAATCCACTCCGGATGGCGACGCACCACCTCGGCGTCGCCCGGCTCCATCAAGCCGTATTCGAACCAGGGGATCACCTGCATGCCGCGACGCTGGGCGGCGCGGGTGAGGCGGCAGATCGGGTCGAGGGTGGGGGCGTTGCTGGCCAGGGTGGGCTCGATCGGTGCCCAGCGGCTGCGGTGGAAGGTGGCACCCCGGCTCCAGACGTTTGGGTAGAGGGTGTTGAAGCCCGTGGCGGCCAGCTGTTCCACCGCCGTCTCGATGCGGCCGGGGTCGTAGTACAGGGGGCTTGGACTGTTGGTCAGCCACACGCCGACGCGACGGCGCATCGGCTCCGGCAGGCGGCTGGTGCCAGGCTCGGGCATCGGCACGCGGGCGCGGGCCGCCGGCTCCAGGACGCCGGCCAGCTGCAGCAGGGCCGTGAGCGCCAGGGTGAGACTCACGGGTAAGTGGCGCTTCAGATGAGCCCGCCGTCGCAGGGGTGCCAGCGGCGGCGCCACGGAGGGCTTCAGCGGAACATCGAGCTCACCGAGCTCTCCTCGTGGATGCGCCAGATCGCCTCGCCCAGCATGTTGGCGATCGACAGTACCCGCAGCTGGGGAAAGCGGCGTTCGGGAGTGAGGGGGATGCTGTTGGTTACCACCACGTGCTCGAACAGGCCCGGCTCCGAAAGGCGCTCCACCGCCGGTGGTGAGAACACCGCGTGGGTGGCGCAGCAGAGCACGCGGGCCGCGCCCGAGCGACGCAGCAGCTTGGCCCCCTGGCAGATGGTGCCGCCGGTATCGATCATGTCGTCGATCAGCACGGCTGTCTTGCCTCTGACGTCACCGATCACGGTGAGGCTTTCGGCGACGTTGTGCCCCGAGCGGCGCTTGTCGATGATCGCCAGGGGAGCGTCCTTCATCTGTTTGGCGAAGGCCCGGGCCCGCGCCACCCCGCCCACATCGGGGGAGACCACCACCACTTCGCCGAGGTTGAGGGTGCTGAGGTAATCCACCAGCACCGGCGAACCGAAGATGTGGTCGCAGGGGATGTCGAAATATCCCTGGATCTGGGAGGAGTGCAGATCCATCGCCAGCACCCGATCCACCCCAGACTTCACCAGCAGGTTGGCCACCAGCTTGGCGGTGATCGATTCGCGGCCGGCCGTTTTGCGGTCGGCGCGGGCGTAGCCGTAGTAGGGGACCACTGCGGTGATCTGGCGGGCGGAGGCCCGACGGCAGGCGTCCACCATGATCAGCAGCTCCAGCAGGTGATCGTTCACCGGAGCACAGGTGGGCTGGATCAGGAAGACGTCGCAGCCGCGGATCGACTCCTGGATCTGGATATAGAGCTCGCCATCGGCGAAGCGCTTGATCACACGCGGGCCATCTGGGATGCCGAGGTAGGCACCGATCTCCCGTGCCAGCTCGGGGTTCGAGGTGCCGCTGAACAGCCGCAGGCGCCGCGATTCCTGGTTGGCCACGGTCGACCCAGCGCTCCGTTCCTGCCGTTCGGCGGTCGTGAAGGTGGTCACGGACGGCAGCGAGGGGTCTTATCCACGATGGTAGAAGCGAGCTGGTCCGCTGGACGGGGGAAGGATGACGGTTTCCGAAAGCAACCGAGGCCAGCCGGCGGGCCTGGTGCTCGTGGCGGTGGGATCCCAGCCGGCTCTGGCTGGGCGCGTGGCTACGGCGGCGACGTCACTGAGCGCCCTCAGCGCCTGGCCCCTGCGCTCCGTCGCGGCGGATCGTCCACCGACCGAGACCCTGGCCGCTCTACCCGAGGGGCGATCCACGCAGGGTCCTCCCGCCTGGATCGCCCCCCTGCCTGTGGATCCCGGGCTGGGCCTGGCGGCCGGCGGCTCCTGGGCGGAGGCGCTGGGGGCCTTTCGGCAGCCCACCGCCCTGGTGCTGGATGGGGCGCAGTTGGCCAGCGGTTGGCCGGCGGCCGCCACCGCCCTGCTGCGCCAGGAGCGGGTGCCCCTGGTGGGCCTGATCCAGCTTGGGGGGGTGTGGGAGCCCGAGCGGCGCCGGGGTGAGGGGCTCCCCTGGCTTGGCTGGCTGGGCGGCCCCGGGGGCGATCCTCCAGAGGATGGGCCGGAGCTTCTGGCCGCCCTGGCCCAGCGCTGGCAGGGTCTCGACCTGCTCTGAGCCTCCCGGACCTGACCTCAGGGGGCTGCAGCCTCGCCGACCACGGTCTTCGCAGGTTCCTTCCAGAAGGGGCGCGGCAGATCCTTCGGGAGCTGCCGCAATTTGTCGTGGCCGGGTTTGGGGGGGTCCAGCGGCAGGCTGCTGAACTCCGCCGGGCGCCGATCGTCAAGGGCGGCGGCCAGCAGGCTGAGGGTTTCGCGCGATCCCAGGTTGGTGTCCACCTTGTCCCGCAGGGAGGCCAGCAGGGAGGGCAGGGTCATGAGCTGCTCTGGCTTGCCCAGCCGCTCCCGCAACGCCGACTCCACGATCTGATGGTTGGCACGGCGGCTCGATTCCCCGAGCCAGGGGTTGCGGAAACGGACCATCTGCTCCACCTGGGCCCCCCCCATCCGCTGCAGGCCGGGCAGCAGATCGATGCGGTACTTCAACGACTTGTCTTCGTACTTCATCTTGCCGGGCGGGCTGATCTCCAGCCCATCGAGCCCGTTCACCAGATCGCGAAGGCCGCCCCGGGAGAGCACCAGGTAGCGGTCGGGCTTGGGCGGCTCCAGCCCCACCACCTCCCGCACCGCATCGGCCACCAGGGCGACCCCTCCGGCCCGGTAGAGGCTGCCAAGGGCCACAGGTTGCTTCCGGCCCGGAAGGTTGACCGCCAGCTCAGGCGGGAGATTGAGCACCTGCAGCGGACCCTTCGGATTCACCCGCACCAGCAGCAGGGCATCGCTGTTGGCGGGACCGCGTGGGGCTGCCCCATTCACCGAATCGCCGATGCGGTCGGCGTCGATGCCGATGACCAGCACCGTGATCGGCCGCTGTGGCTTCTCCGCCAGCGTGGCAGCGGTGATTTCTTGACGCGGAGGCGTGGCGCGATCCTTCAACGGCCACACCAAGCCCAGCAGCCAGCTTGCCCCCACCATGCCCACCAGGGCACTGCCCGTAAGGGCCAGGCTGCGGCGGGAGGGGAGCGGCAGCCGCCAGGGCTGGCTGCGGCGGTTGCCCCGTGGCTCCCGGCTGGAGCGCCGGTCGGGACGGCGGGAGGAGGGGCGGGAGTCCCGGCGGGGAGCCATCGCGGCCGGCGGTTCAAAGGTGGAATGCGGCCCACTCTGCTGCAGAGTCGGGCACGAACCAGCGGCCGCGACGCCGGCCGAATAGGTTGACTGTGCGCCCGCCTGTGCCGTGACAGCCGCCTCGTCCACGAGTCCCTCCGCCCCGGGACCGCGCTCTCCCGGTCCGCTGCTCCCCCATGAGCGGGCACGGCCGCTGGCGAAGGGCAGTGTGTACCCCGCCCGCGACCTTTGCAGCCAGTGCGGCCTGTGTGACAGCCGCTGGGTGGCCTATGTGCGCCAGTCCTGTGCCTTTCTCCACCAGCGCTTCGACGCCATGGAGACCGAGGCCCACGGCCGCCGCCGCGATCTCGACAACGAGAACGAGCTCTATTTCGGTGTGCATCAGCGCATGATCACCGCCCGGCTGCGCGCGCCCATCGCCGGGGCCCAGTGGACTGGGATCGTGTCGCGCATCGGCGTGCGCGCCCTGGAGACCGGGCTTGTGGATGCGGTGCTGTGCGTGGGCCAGAGCCCGGAGGACCGCTTCACCCCTGTTCCCACCCTGGCCCGCACCCCCGAGGAGGTGCTGGCGGCCCGGGTCAACAAACCCACCCTCTCCCCCAATCTTGAGGTGCTGGAGCAGTTGCCCGGCAGCGGTATCCGTCGGCTGCTGGCGATCGGCGTGGGCTGCCAGATCCAGGCCCTGCGTGCGGTGCAGGCCACCTTGCCGCTCGAGAAGCTGTTTGTGCTCGGCCTTCCCTGTGTCGACAACGTCAGCCGCGAGGGCCTGCGCACCTTCCTCGAGAGCGCCAGCTCCTCCCCGCAGACGGTGGTGCACTACGAATTCATGCAGGACTTCCGCATCCATTTCCGCCACGAGGACGGCCACGAGGAGACGGTGCCCTTCTTCGGCCTCGACACCCCCCGCTTGAAGGATGTCTTCGCCCCCAGCTGCCTGAGCTGTTTCGACTACACCAACGCTGGAGCCGACCTGGTGGTGGGGTACATGGGGGCCGAATTCGGCCGCCAGTGGATCACCGTGCGCAATCCCACCGGTGCCGAACTGCTTGCCTTGGTGGAGCAAGAGCTCGACATCGGCCCGGTCACCAGCCGCGGCGACCGACGCCAGGCGGTACAGCAGGGCATCGAGGCCTACGACCGGGCCGTGCGGTTGCCGCGTTGGCTTGCGGAGCTGGTGGGCTTTGTGGTGCAGAGGGTCGGTCCGCGGGGGTTGGAGTACGGCCGCTTCTCGATCGATTCCCATTTCACCCGCAACGCGCTTTGGTTGCGCCGCAACCACGGCGCGATGGTGGAGCGCCACATCCCTGAGTTCGCCCGCCGCATCGTCAGCCGTTACCGCCTGCCCTCCCCCTGATGTCGCCCGCCGCCTCCGCCCCCACCAGCGGCCACGACTGTGGTGTGCTTCTCCATCCCACGGCGCTGCCGGCCTCCCCGGTTTGCGGGAGCCTTGGGGCGGCAGCCCGGGAGTGGATCGCCCTGCTCGGCCGCGAACGGGTGGGCGTCTGGCAGATCCTCCCCCTGGCGCCCCCCGACGGCACCGGCTCGCCCTACAGCTCCCCCAGCGGCTCGGCCCTCAACCCCTGGTTGATCGATGTCGACGACCTGGTGGCCGAGGGCTGGCTGCGCCCCGCCGATCGCGACGGGCTTCCCGGTGCGGACGATCGGGGCGATGTGCTCGATCTGCGTCTGGCCGTTGAGCGGGCAACGGCCCTCGGTGTGGCCTTGCGGATCCGCTGGCCGGAGCAGTCCGCGGCGCTGCAGGAGGCTTTCCGGATCTGGCAACGGGCCCAGGCGCCCTGGCTGCGCGATCACTGCCGCTTCATGGTGTTGCGCCGCATCCATGGGGGGCGGCCCTGGTGGGAGTGGCCCGGCCCGCTCGCCCAGCGCCATGCCCGCGCCCTGCGTCTCCTGGAGCGGAGCCGGGCCAACGACTTTCTCGAAGAGGCCCTGCTGCAGTGGTGCTGCGAACGGCAGTGGCGGCTGCTGCAGCGTCAGGCGGCCGACACCGGGGTGCGGATCTTGGGCGATCTGCCCTTTTACGTGGCCCATGACAGCGCCGATGTGTGGGCCCAACCGGGCCTGTTCTCCCTGCGGCCCGATGGGTCCCTTGTGGCCCAGAGCGGTGTCCCGCCCGACTACTTCTCCCCCACCGGCCAGCTGTGGGGCACACCGGTCTACCGCTGGTGGCGGCATCGACTGGGGCGTTTCGGCTGGTGGATGCAGCGGCTGGAGCGCCAGCTTTCCCTCTACAACCTGGTGAGGCTGGATCACTTCCGCGCCCTGGAGGCCTATTGGCGCGTGCCCGGCGATGACGCCACGGCCGAGAACGGTTCCTGGATGCCTTCCCCCGGCTGGGCGGTGCTGCGCCATCTCCACCGCCGCTGCCGCCGCGGGGGCACCCTGCTGCCAGATGGCCGCCTGCCCCTGATCGCCGAAGACCTGGGGGTGATCACGCCGCCGGTGGAGCAGCTGCGCGACGGCTTCTCCCTGCCAGGGATGAAGATCCTGCAGTTCGCCTTCAACGGCGACAACGACAATCCGTACCTGCCCGCCAATTTTGTGGGTGAGCGCTGGGTCGCCTACACGGGCACCCACGACAACGCCACCACCCTGGGCTGGTGGCAATCCCTTGACCATGAGGGGCGCCAACGGGTGGAAGCCGTCGTGGGCGCCCCAGTGACCGCGCCTGGCTGGCAGCTGTTGGAGCTGGCCCTGGCCTCCCCTGCGGAGCTTGTGGTGGCGCCGCTTCAGGATCTCCTGGAGCTGGGGGATGGGGCCCGCTTCAACGTGCCCGGCACCACCGACCCGCGCAACTGGTGCTGGCGGATGGCGCGGCCCGTGGCGGAGCTGGCCGGGCCGATCTACGGCTACGGCACGATGGCGGCCCGCTGGGGACGATCACCGCTGGGCAGTGACGGCCTCAGCGGCCAGGAGCCGGCGCCGCCATCGCAGCCGGCCGGCTAGCCGGTCGGGCCGCCTCTCCCTTCCGTCCCAGGCGGGAGCGGCTCTCTGCCCTCAGGCGACGCAGCGCCTGGCCACGGGCGGCCCCCCGCAGCGGCCTCAGCTCGGTGTAGGCCTCCAGCAACAGGGCATCGGCGTCCTCGGCGCTCGCCGCCGTCTCGGCGGCGGGGGCCATCGGGGGGAGCGGGCGGGCGGTGAGCCGCCCCTGCAGGGCCAGGCGCTGCTGCTGCAGGTTCAGCCCGTAGACCAGCAGCAGGGTCAGGACCCCATAGAGCAAAGTGCCCTGCCAGGTGGTGAAGACGTCGATCGAGCCGGGGGTGAAGCGGCGCAGCAGGGGCTCCCGCCGGGGGCCGTGGGGCCGCAGCTTTTCGGACGGCAGGGCGGGCTCGAGACTGCCGGGGGGCAGCTGCAGGCGTTGCTCCAGCAGGGGCACCATGGTGCGCAGGTAGGCCGCCTCCGGCAGCCGCTCGCGCCAGCCCTTCTCCAGGGCCTCCAGCACCGGGGTGCTGATGCGCGTCTCCTGGGCGAGCTCGCGCAGGCCGAGCCCATGGGCCTCGCGCGCTTCCCGCAGGCGCCGACCCGCCTGCAGCAGGGGATCCGTAGGGGGGCGAGGCCCCTCGCCGCCCGCGGGCCGGGACGGTTCGCCCCGCAGGCGGCGTCGCAGCCGTTCGGCCAGGCGCGCCACCGGCGCGGGCAGGGCTGGCGGGGCGATGGGCTTCAGCGGCGGTTTTCCGGACGCCCCCATTCTTGAGGGTCCAGCTCCGCCCGGTCCACGATCCGCCACTCCCCCTCCGCCAGATTCCCGATCTGCACTGCGCCGATCGCGCAGCGCTGCAGATCGAGCACCGGATGGCCGAGGCGCTCGCCGGTGCGCCGGATCTGGCGGTTGCGACCCTCCCCCATCTCCAGCTCCAGCAGGGTGGCACCGGCGGTGGAGACGCTGCCGCCCGGAACGGGTGCCGCCGCCGTCAACCGCCGCAGCCGCACCGGCTGGCTGGGCCTTCCGTCGAGGGGAACGCCCGCCCGCCAGAGCTCCAGGGTGCGGTGGTTCGGGTGTCCCTCCACCCACACCCGGTAGGTCTTGCGATGGCCGAAGCGGGGATGGGTGAGCCGCAGGGTCAGATCGCCGTTGTTGCTGAGCAGCAGGGCGCCCCGGCTGTCGGCGTCAAGCCTGCCGACGGGATGGAGGCCGCGGCCACAGCGCAGAGCTGGCGGCAGCAGGTCGAGCACCGTGGGACGGCCGTGGGGGTCATGGCAGGTGCTGAGCACCCCGACGGGCTTGTTGAGAAGCAGGATGAGCCTCTCCTGGGGGGACGCCAGCGGTCGGCCGTCGACCGTGATCGCATCGTGCCCCGGATCGGCCCGGTCTCCCAGTTGGGCCGGCAGGCCGTTCACCGCAACCCGGCCCTGGCGCAGCAGGTCTTCTACCCGGCGGCGGGACCCGAGGCCGGCGGCGGCGATCAGTTTCTGGAGGCGCTCGGCGGCCATGGTTCCATTCTCCCGCCCCCGGCTCCCGGTCCGTCCCGGGCCGCCTGGATTGCCCTGGGCGGAGTCAGTCCGCGAAGTCATGGTAGCTTTACGAAACAACAAGGTTTCGCAACTCCGCGACGATGCCCTCGATCACCATCGCGACCTCCGCCGCCGGCCTTGCACCCACCGCCGATCTTCTGCGCTCCTACCTGCGCGACATCGGCCGTGTGCCGTTGCTGTCGCACGAGCAGGAGATCACCCTGGGCCGGCAGGTGCAGGAGCTGATGCATCTCGAGGAGCTTCGGGAGGAGTTGACGATGCGCTCCGGGGGTGAGGAGCCCACCACGGAGGCCCTGGCGGCGGCGGCTGGTCTGAGCGCGGCGCAACTGCGCCGGCGCCTGCAGATGGGTCGTCGGGCGAAGGAGCGGATGGTGGCGGCGAACCTGCGGCTGGTGGTGAGCGTGGCCAAGAAGTACACGCGCCGCAATATGGAGCTGCTGGATCTGATCCAGGAGGGAACGATCGGCCTGGTGCGGGGCGTGGAGAAGTTTGATCCGACGCGGGGCTACAAGTTCAGTACGTATGCGTACTGGTGGATCCGTCAGGGGATCACGCGGGCGATCGCGGAGAAGAGCCGCACGATTCGTCTGCCGATCCACATCACCGAAACGCTGAACAAGCTGAAGAAGGGCCAGCGTGAGCTGAGCCAGGAACTGGGCCGCACCCCGACGGTGTCGGAGTTGGCGATCTATGTGGAGCTGCCGGAGGAGGAGGTGAAGGATCTGCTGTGTCGTGCGCGGCAGCCGGTGAGCCTGGAGACGAAGGTAGGGGATGGGGAGGATACGGAACTGCTGGATCTTCTGGCTGGGGATGGCACGTTGCCGGATGAGATGGTGGATGGGGAGTGCCTGAAGGGAGACCTGCGGGAGCTTCTGGAGCAACTGCCGGAACTGCAGGGGAGGGTTCTGAAGATGCGCTACGGGATCGGTGGGGAGGAGCCGATGAGCCTCACC
>CANEWU010000015.1 GCA_947442825.1 Synechococcaceae cyanobacterium | reverse complement strand
GGCCACCTACCTCGGTTGGCTGATGCATGGCGTGCGCGGCGGCCTGGTCGCTGGCGTTCTGTTTCTTCTGCCTTCGGTGCTGGTGTTGCTGACGCTCTCCAGCCTGTACGCGCTCTGGGGGCAGCAGCCTCTCTTGAGCTCCGTTTTCTGGGCGCTGAAGCCAGCCGTGCTGGCGATCGTGCTTCATGCCAGCTGGCGGCTGGGCCGCCGCACCTTGCACCATCCCCTGCTGGCCCTGATCGCCCTGGCGGCGTTCGGGGCCCTGGTGGTGCTGCGTCTGCCCTACCCCTGGATTGTGCTGGCCGCCGCCCTCACCGGCTGGATCGTCGGCAGGCTGCGGCCGGGCTGGTTCGTGCCTCCAGCACTCCGGAGCCCCTCCCTCCCGGCTCCGGGCCCAGCGGCTAGGGCAGCAGCCAATGGGGCAGCCGCCAGTGAAGCAGCCAGTTCCCTGGCGCCGGCCCTGCACGACGACCACACTCCGACACCCGCCCACGCCCGCTATCGGCCCCGCCGGTTGGCCCTGATCTTGCTGGTGAGCGGCCTGGCCCTTGCCCTACCCCTGGCGGCAGTAAGCCTCTGGGGCGGCTGGAGCGGTGAACTGGCCACCATGGCCCGTTTCTTCACCCGTGTGGCCCTGGTGAGTTTCGGCGGGGCCTACGCGGTGCTTCCCTATGTGGCCCAGGGAGCCGTGGAGCAGTTCGGCTGGCTCAACGCCCACCAGATGGCGGATGGCCTGGCCCTCGGGGAAACCACGCCGGGGCCGCTGATCATGGTGGTGGCCTTCGTGGGATTCATGGGCGGTTGGAACGGCAGCGGCTCCCTGCTCACCGCCGTGGTGGCGGGCCTGGTGACGGTGTGGTTCACCTTCCTGCCCTCCTTTGTGTTCATCCTGGCGGGTGCGCCCCTGGTGGAAGCCAGCCGCGCCGACCTGCGCCTGGGGCCGCCGTTGACGGCGATCACCGCGGCCGTGGTGGGGGTGATCGCCAGCCTGGCGGTTCTCCTGGCGACCCCGGCGCTCGCTCCCCAGGGGGCGGTGGATGGCGGGGCTGTAGGGGTGCTGGCCGCTTCCTTGCTGCTGTTGTTTGTGCGGGGTTGGGGGGTGATGCCGCTGATCGGGGCGGCGGCATTGGTGGGTTTGTCCCGGATGGCCCTGCTGCCGTTTGTGGCCGGCGTTGCCTGATCAGGGGCGGTGCTGCCGCACCAGGAACAGAATCCCCACCCCCAGGCCGATGGCCACCACCGCCCAGCGCAGCTGGGTGGGATCGAGCCGCCGGGCGAGTCGGCCCCCCAGCGCGCCCCCCACCAGAGCCCCGGCCCCCAGCGTCAGCACCACGGTCCCGTCCACGGGCCCGCGGGCGAGAAACAGCAGGGCGGCACTGAGGTTCGCCACCAGGGAGATCGGTTGTTTGAGGCCGTTGAGGCGGGTGAGGGTGTCGTTGAGGCAGAGCCCGAGCACAGCGAGCAGGATCACCCCCAGCCCCGCCCCGAAATAGCCGCCATACACACAGGCCAGCAGCACCGGACCCACACTCCAGGCCTCCGCCAGCGGCCGCCCGGCGCGCTGAGGATGGTGCAGAAGCCAGGCCCGCAGGGGCTCCTGCAGCGCCAGCAGGCCCGCGCCCAGCAGGATCAGCCAGGGCACCAGGCTGGTGAACAGACGCTCGCCGCTGGCCAGCAACAGCCACCCCCCGGCCAGTCCCCCCAAGGCCGCCGTCGGCAGCAGCAGCCAGGCTCGCCGCCGCTGTCCGACCAGCTGGCGGCGCAGGGCAAAGGCAGCACCCACGTAGCCGGGAAGCAGGCCCACGGTGTTCGACACATTGGCGCTCAGTGCCGGGATCCCCAGGGCGGTGAGCAGCGGGAAGCTGAGCAGGGAGCCTCCCCCCGAGAGGGCATTGATCGCCCCTGCCGCCACACCCGCCAGGGCGATGACCAGCGGAGTGGCGAATGCGTGGGGAGCTGGGTTCATCATCCCCCGCTCAGCCGCAGAGCTCCAGCAGCCGGCCGATCCCCGCTCCACTGCGGGCGGACACCTCCACCACCGCCGCCTGAGGCGCCACCTGGGCCAGGGCGGCCAAAGCGGCTTGGCGATCGAACCCCACCGCCTCGGCCAGGTCGATCTTGCTGATCACCACCACATCGGCGCTGCGGAACATCGCTGGGTACTTCAGTGGCTTGTCCTCCCCCTCCCCCACCCCGAGCAGCACCACCCGCAGGTCTTCCCCCAGGTCGTAGGCGGCGGGGCAAACCAGGTTGCCCACGTTCTCGATCAGCAACCAGCGCAGCGCCGCCAGCGAGACGCCTTCCGCCGCTAACGCCTCCAGGCCCCGCTCCACCATCGCCGCCTCCAGATGGCAGGCCTGGCCGGTGGTCAGCGCCACCGCCGGCAGGCCCGCGGCCCGGAGCCGTTGGGCATCGAGATCGGTGGCCAGATCCCCCACCAGCACCGCCATCGCCTCGGCCTCCCCCCAGTCGCGGGCCAGGCGCTCCAGCAGGGCCGTCTTGCCCGATCCGGGTGAGGAGAGCAGATTCAGCACCCGCACGCCGGCGGCCTGGAATCGCTGGCGGTTCGTTATTGCGTGGCTGTCGTTGTGGGCCAGCACCCGCTGGCGCAGGCTCACCTGCCGGATGGGGGCAGCGGCTTCGCCGCAGGCGCAGGTGCCGCACATGGGGTCAGCGGGGCGATCGCCGCGGCAGGGGTGTTTTTCCAAGCTAGGCAGCGGCGGGAGCCCTTGGCACAGGCGTAACCCTCAGGGTTTCTTCGCCTTGGCCCCTTGGCAGCGGGCGCTTTTCTGGATGCCCGCCTCCTTGGTGGAGCGGCACAGGTACTGCACCTTGCCGCCGCTCTCCACCTTCTGCCAGTACAGCCCGCCGCTGCTCGCCGGGCCATTCACCGTCTTGGCCAGCGACGGCGGGCTCAGCAGAGGAACGGGCGCCAGCAGGGCGAGCAGGAGTGGCGCCAGGAAAGGGTGGCGGCGGGGCCACTGGCGATGGGGCATGGCCGGCGGAGGCGGGTGCCCCAGCATGGCGCTGCTTCGGGGGAACGACTAGCGCTTGTTCTCCGGCTCGCTTCGCTCGCCCCGCTGGCCCCGGTTGCCGGGCCGACGGGCCTCGTTGCGGCAGCGCTCCGAGCAGTAGCGCACCTCCTCCCATACGTTTTTCCACTTGCGGCGCCATTGGAAGGGACGTCCGCAGCCTGCGCAGGGCTTGGTGGGGCGGTCGGCGTGGTGGGGCATGGCAGGCGGGGGGTCAGGCCCCCGGGGTGGCGGTGGCGGTGGCCGTGGCCGTGGGGGCGGTGGCGGCGCAGAGCTCCTCACTCACCTGCCACAGCCGCTGGCGCTGCTGGGGGTCGAGGGCGGCTGGAGCCGGCCGTGCTTCGGTGGGCCAGCCCCGCATGCCCCCCCATTGATCCGGGGCGTAGTGGCCGCCGGGGCGTGCATCGGGGGCAGTCGCGGCATACAGCTGGGGCAGGGCCCCCATCGCCGCGCTCTGAAACAGGGGGCCCATCAGGCTGTAAGCGAGGGGCTCGAGCCAGGAGCCACTGGCCGATACCGAGGCCGGCTGCAGGTTGGTGCGTGCCACCCCCGGGTGGGCCGCCAGGGAGCGCACCGTGCTGCCCTCCGCCTCGAGACGCTGCTGCAGCTCGAGGGCAAACATCACGTTGGCCAGCTTGCTCTGGCAATAGGCCCGCCAGCGGTCGTAGCGCCGTTCGCCCTGCAGATCGTCGAAGTCGAGGCGGCCGAAGTACTGGGCCCCAGAGGTCACCGTCACCACCCGCGCCTCGGGGCGTTGGCGCAACAGGGGCAGAAGGGCGGCGGTGAGGGCGAAATGGCCCAGGTGGTTGGTGCCGAACTGTCGCTCGAAGCCGTCGCGGGTGAGGCTGCGCGGCAGGCCCATCACACCGGCGTTATTAATCAGCAGGTCGAGCCGTCCGTAGCGCTCCGCCAGCTCGTGCGCGGCGCGACGCACCGACGCCAGATCGGCCAGGTCCAACTCGAGGATGTCGATGGCTCCCCCCTCCCGGGCGGCACCCAGCAGCTCCTGGCGCGCCTGCTCCGCCCGGCTGCGGGAACGGCAGCCGAGCAGCACGGTGGCGCCTCGGGCCACCAGGGCCCGGGCCGTTTCCAGCCCCAGGCCACTGCTGGCCCCGGTGATCAGGGCCAGGCGCCCGGATTGGATCGGGATGTCGGCGGCGGTCCAGGGCATCGGGCCGGAGGGATGGAAAGCAGGGTGCAATGTAACGATCTTTTTCGCGCCGATTCCGGGGAGCGTCGCGCAGCCTGGCGGCGCTCCCCGGGCCACTTGCGGGGGCAACCCGCCGCTGTTAGTACAGATGTACTTCGCTGGTTTGGTTGTGGTGCCCGTTCCTCTTTCCCGCCTGCAGCCCTCCCGCCTTGAGCCCATCGAGCAATGGCCCTGGCTGGATCAGGCCGTTCTGGTGCCCAGCCGCAGCCGGCAGGTCTGCCTCACCTGCCACTTTTTCCGCCATCACCCCGCTCCCGACTGCATCCCCCTGCTCACGTGTCAGCTCCACCAGGGCCTGATCGCCCATGGGGAGCACATCACCCATCGCTGCCCCGGCTGGACCCAGGATCTGCACCGCCAGCGGGGCTGGGCGCCGGAGGTGGCCTGAGGGAGGTGCCGCCCGAGGGATGTGCCGCCCGGTGGCACTGCAGGGGTGGTCTCTGCGCCTCTCCCCATGGCCTCCCCCGCCTCGGCCCCCAGCCCCCGCCGTCTCCCACCTGAGGAGCGTCTGGTCGCTTCCCTGATCACCCTTCTGGAGGCCGGCACAGCCCCCTGGCGCCGGCCCTGGGACGTCAGCGCTGGAGGCCACCACGTCCATCTGCTGTCCGGCCGGCCCTACAGGGGCTCCAATCCCGTGCTGCTCACCCTCGGCATGCACCTGCGGGGCTCCAGCCTCCCCTGGTGGTGCGGGTTCGCCGAGGCTCGCTCCCGTGGTCTCCATCCCCAACGAGGCAGCCGGGCGGTGCATGTGCTCCAGCCGGTGCGTGTCCCCCGCTCCCAGGAGCCTGTCCCTCCGGCAGGCACCACCTCCCTGGACTCGTCAGATCCTTTGCCGCCGGTGCGTTTCCGTCCCGTGGCGGTGTTCAACGTCGCCGATCTGGAGGGCCCGGCCCTGCCGGAGCTGATCGCCGTCCGCCGAGCGGCGGCCGGCCGCACCTGCCGCAGCGAACCGGAACGGCTGGCCGCGGCCGAGGCGGTCTTGCAGGCCTGGCCGGTGCCGGTGCACCACGGCGGCGAGCGGGCTTACTACCAGCCCTGCAGCGATCGCATCCATCTGCCGGAGCGCTCCGCCTTCCATTCCAGTGCCGCCCTCTATGCCACCTGGGCCCATGAAGCGATTCACTCCACAGGCCATCCGAGCCGTCTCGCCCGCAACCTCAGCGGCTCGCCCGATGGGCCGGAGGCGGCGCAACGGGCCTATGCCCGCGAGGAGCTGGTGGCCGAACTCGGGGCGGTGCTGCTCGGGGATCGCCTGGAGATTGGTAGTGAGGTGAGCCACCACGCCGCCTACCTCAGCCATTGGGTAAGCATGCTGCGGGAGTCGCCGCGGCTGTTGCAGGAGGTGCTGGGCGAGGCGCGGCGGGCGGCCGATCAGATCGTGGCCGAGCCCGCCGTGGAACCAGCGCCCCAGACATCCAAGGCGGCCTGAGGGGCCATTCCGCTTCGGAGGTCGTGGCAAGGAATGGAAGAACCGTCGGGGGGGCGTCGGCTCTTCCACGGGACAGGGCAGAACCATGCACCATCCCACAAAAGAATGAATCAGCCGCCCCCCGCCTGTCTATGGCAGGCCTGAAGACTTGCCGTGCACCTCTTCATCAGTCCTTCACGGTCAATTCACTCGTGCCGCTTCGGCGCAGCAGATCCCCCAGTACCAGCAGGTCGTTGCCGTGCAGCAGGCCGATGCAGCCATCCGTGCCGCTGCGCCGGCCGCGCCCGGCGCTCGGGTCGTAGTGAATTCCCAGTCCCTTGCGGGAGCTGACGAACTCGGGCTCCAGGCCGATCCACACGAAGCGGCCCAGTTCCGGATCATCCGCGTCCCCCGTCGCCTCGATCCCGGTCACCCGATAGCGGCCCTGGGGAAGGGGTGTCTTGCTGCCCAGCCGATGCCGATCCCCGTCTTGCCGGTTGGCCCGCCCCACCACGGCTTCGTAGCTGCGCAACGGTTGCCCCGGCAGCGCCAGCTGCAGCTCCCACACCGGATCGGCGGTGCGGGGCAGGGTGCGGGGGGTGCGCACCAGCACCATCTGCCCCGCACCGGGGGGGGGCACCGGCACCGCCAGGGCCCCTGGCCCCAGCAAAAGGGCGCAGACGCTGGGCAGGAGGCGGGGGCGCATCGGCCGACGTCGGGGGACCGATCAAACCCCCCCTCCGCGGTTCCCACAAGGTCCCTGTCGCGGTCGCCGCTGCAGCCAGCGATTGTCTCGGGTTCAGTAGGCGATCGCCATCGGCAGGCCGCAGCCGTCCACCTCCGGCTCCGCTTCGGGCAGAACGGTGGCCTCACCCCGCCAGAGTCGCCCGGCGCTGCGCAGCAGGGCCAGGGCGTCGAGGATGTCGTCATCGGCCACCGCCGCCCGCGGGAACCGCCCCCGGATCGCCTCCCAAGCTCCAGGGAACCCCTGGTCGCAGAGGGCCAGTCGCTCGGCACGTCCCTCCCGGCACCGTTTGCCGTGGGCCAGGGGCTGCCCCCCGTTCCAGACGAGGAAGGCCAGCTCGGGGTGCACTTCGCGGAAGCGCTCCACCAGGGCGGGGCGCTCCCGCAGCAGCGCATCCACCTGGCGCACCTTGGCCGCGATGTTCCAGGTCTGCACCGAAAGCCCCCGGCCATCGAGGGCGCGGGCCCGGCGGCAGGCCTCCCGGTGATCGTGGGCATCGAGCACCGCCCGGGGCGGGGCGGGGAAAACGCTGCTGCGCCGTGGCCCGAGGCGGCGGCGCGCCTCCTGGTCGCAGCGGCGCGGCCGGCCATCCACCAGGCCGATCGGGATGTCGATGGCGGTGATCGCGGCCTCGGCCCCTTCCGCCAGGGCCTGGGCATCGGGGAGGAGCCGGGCGATCACGTCCTGTTGCGCCTGGGGCCCTTCTCCGACCGGCAGGCTCAGGCACAGCCAGCCGGCGCGGCAGCCATCCACCCCCCGCAGCTGCGGCTCCAGTTGCGGATCAGCCCCCAACCCCGCCCTCCGCATCGGAGATGTCGCGGTGAATGGTGACCAGGGCTGGAGCGAACAGGAACACCGTGTCCGCGAGCCGTTCGGACTGGCCATCCATGGCGTACACCCCGCCGGATACGAAATCGATGGTGCGTTGCGCTTCCGCCGGCTCCATTTCCCCCAGGTGCAGCACGACCGTGCGCAGCCGTTGGACCGCCTGCACGGCGGCCATCGCATCCTCGAAGCGCGCCGGTGTCATGACCACCACCTCGGGGGACCACTGGCCGAAGGGGGTTTCCATGAACGGGTGAGGGTCCTCGGGCCATGATTGCCGCCCAGGACCGAGACCGCTAGTCTTGAAATCAAAACATTTCAGCCGCGCCGCGGACCTGTCCCCCGTGGCTCTCCCCTCCCGGGCCCTCGACGATGGCGACACCGCCCTCTCCTGACCCCCAGCGCCTGCAGGCCCCGGGCCTTGCCCTGCGCCACTGGCCCGCCTGGCTCCTGCAGATTTCGCCACCCCCCGATCTGACAGCCCAGGCCCTGGAGACCCACCTGCGCCAGGCCCTGCCCTGGCAGCAACCCCTGCTGCGCCTCCACGGCCGCGAGCACCCCACCCCCAGGCTCTGCTGCTGGCTTGCCGACCCCGGTTGCTCTTACCGCTACAGCGGCCAGCAGCACCAGCCCCTCCCGTGGACTCCGCCCCTGCAGCGCCTGCGCACCCTGTTGGAGTCCCATCTGGGTTGTTCCTTCAATTCCGTTCTCGCCAACCGCTACCGCGATGGCGATGACGCCATGGGCTGGCACGCCGATGACGAGCCGGAGCTGGTGGCCGAGGCGCCGATCGCCTCCCTCAGCCTCGGCGCCAGCCGCACCCTGCGCTTCCGCCCCCGCCCCGACCAAGGCGCCACCGAGGCCGGACCCCTGGCCGTGGAGCTCGCCGATGGCGACCTGCTCGTGATGGATCCCCCCACCCAGCGCCATTGGCAGCACGCCCTGCCCCGCCGCCGCCGGGTGCGCTGCGAGCGCCTCAACCTCACCTTCCGGCTGGTGCGCCGGGCCTGAGGGCCCGGGCGCGCTCAGGCCAGCAGGGCGATGGCGTCGATCTCCACTAAGGCTCCCTTCGGCAGGGCCGCCACCTGCACGCAGGCCCGCGCCGGTGAGACGCCGGATCCGAAGGTCTTGGCATAGATGGCGTTGACGGCGGCGAAATCCGCCAGATCGGTGAGAAACACCGTGGTGCGCACCACCCGCTCCGGCCCGCAGCCCGCTGCTGCCAGCACCGCCCGCAGGTTGGCCAGCACCTGGCGGGTCTCCGCCTCCACATCGCCTTCACCCACCATCGTGCCGCTGGCGGGATCGAGGGCGATCTGGCCGGAGCAGAACAGCAGGCCCCCGGCGGCCACCGCCTGGTTGTAAGGGCCCACGGGCTCGGGTGCCGCCGGGGTGTGGATCAATCGGGGAGCGCTGCCGGGATCCGCGGCCATGGAGGGGCCCCTCGCGGTGGAAAGATATGGGCTGAGCCTATGACTTCTCTCTCCGCCCCCGATCCCGTGGCCCTCGCCTCCCCAGGGGAGTACGTACAGCTGCAGGATCTCTGGCACCGCTACCCCGGCATGGGGGAGCGGCAGTCCACTTTGCGCGGTATCAACCTGGCGCTGCGCCAGGGCGAGCTGGTGGGGCTGCTCGGTCCCTCCGGCTGCGGTAAGACCACCCTGCTGCGCCTGATCGCCGGCTTCGAGCGCCCCTGGCAGGGCAGCATCACCATCGACGGCCGCGAGGTGGCCGGCCCGCGCCGTTGGCTGCCGCCGGAGCGCCGCGGCGTGGGCATGGTCTTCCAGGACTACGCCCTGTTCCCCCATCTCGACGCCTGGGCCAACACCTGTTTTGGCCTGCGGCGGGGCCAGGACACCGCCCGGGCCGAGCGGTTGCTGGAATTGCTGGGGCTGGCCGAGCTGCGCCATCGCTATCCCCACGAGCTCTCCGGCGGCCAGCGCCAGCGGCTGGCGTTGGCGCGGGCCCTGGCGCCCGGAGGGGCCCTGGTGCTTCTCGATGAACCCTTCTCCAACCTCGATGTCGAGGTGCGGCTGCGGTTGCGGGCCGAGCTGCCCCAGGTGCTGGCCGAGTGCGGGGCGGGCGGGGTGATGGTCACCCATGATCCCGAGGAGGCGCTTGCGATCTGCGACCGGGTGGCGGTTCTGGCCGAGGGGCAGCTCCACCAGTGCGCCAGCCCGGCTGAGCTGGTGCAGGAGCCGGCCTCCGCCTTTGTGGGACGGTTCGTCCTCCAGGCCAACCTGCTGCGGGCGCGCAGCCAGGGCCAGGTGCTGCTCAGCGCCGTGGGCCCGCTGGTGGCGGAAGGGGGGGCGATCCCCGTGGGGTTCGAGCTGGAGGTGCTCCTGCTGCCGGAGTCCCTGGATCTGGAAGAGGCCGCCGATGGCTCGGCGCTGGTGGTGGGGCGTGAATTCCAGGGGCGGCACTGGATCTACCTGGTGGAGTGCGGCGGCGAGCGCTTGAGGGTGCGGCGCCCCCTGGCTTGTGATCTGGCCCATGGGGCTCGGGCGCACGTTCGTCTGCGGGCGGGAGAAACGGCTTTGCTCTACCCGGGGGGCTTGCGGATCCGGGCACAACGATGAAAGAATCGCGTACCTTTGGGTTGGTCAGACCCTGGGGCCGCCGCCCTTTTTCGGCTTACTGGTTCTTTTCTTAAAGGATTTTCCCTCGGTGAAGGATTGCTTGGCTGACGCTGAGTTTCCCGGCAACGTCCCGCTGGCTCTGGATGAGGCGCAGCTTCGCGATTGGTTCGAATCCGGCGGCTGCGAAATGGCCCCTCTCGATGGCGATCTGGGCGTCTGCGCAGAGCGCATCGCCACGTTGGTACGGGATCTGAGTGGGGCGTTCTACGGTCTCGTCAGCCTGCTGGAGGAGCCCGGATCCGAGGTTGGTGTTGTGGGAGCCTGCGTGGGGCCAGGCGGGCCGAGTGCAGATCCGGAGGAGCTGCTACGGCTCAGCGCCCAGGCGATCCTGCTGCGCCAGCCCCTGCTGGTTGGCGACACCCTGGCCGACCCGCGCTGGCGCCACCATCCGCGCGTGCAGGGTGCGCCGCATGTGCGCTTCCTGCTCTCTTATCCCCTGATCGCTCCTGACGGCCGGGTGCTGGGCCACTTCGGCTGCGTCGATCTGGAGCCCCGCCCCCTCTCCGATCCGCGCCTCCCCCCCCTCGGGATCCTGGCGGCCCTGGTGGTGCGCCTGCTCGAGCGCCGTCGCCTGCAGCGCCTGCTGGCGCACACCGAATGCTCCGAGGGACCGCCCCAGGAGGCTGCGGCGCCGCAGCTGCTGCAACGCGAGCAGATCACCCAGATGCTGGAGTGCAGTTTCCGGCTCGGTCTTCGCTCGGGTTATGCGGTGCTGCGCTGCGAAGTGAAGGATCACGACCGCCTCTGTGCCACCCACGGCAGCCAACTCGGGGTGGTGGTGCTTGAGGAGGTAGGCCGCCGGCTGCTGCAGGCCCTGCCCCAGGGCGCCTCCGCTGCCCGCTTCACCGATGCCGAGTTTCTTGTGGTGCTGCCCCAGGTGAGCCGTGAGGCGGTGGTTGCCGGCACGGCCCGCCGCTTGATCGATCAGCTCAGCGAGGAGATCCACACCCTTGACCACGCGATCCCGGTCACCCTTGCTGTCGGCATCGTGATGGTTCAGGCCCACCACGCCAGCGCCGGCTCGGTGCTGGCCGATGCGGCGATCGCCCGCCGCATGGCCAGCCGCTCCCTGATCAGCCAATTCTGTTTCCTCAACGCCAAGAGTCGGCGCCATGTGCGCGATGACTATGCCCTCGAGGCCAGCTTCCGCGAAGCCATCCGCCTGCGCGATCTGGTCCCCTTCTTCCAGCCGATTCTCGATCTTGCATCGGGGGAGCCGGTGGGCTTCGAGGCCCTGGCCCGCTGGCCCGATCCGGATGGGGGCATCACCCTGCCGGGCTCCTTCCTGCCGATGGCCCAGCGCAGCGGCCTTACCGGCGAGATGGATCTGCTGATCATCCGCAAGGCCCTCGACGCCATGCCCGCCCTCGGGGCCGCAGCCCTGGGCCGCACCCTGGTGATGAGCCTGAATCTCTCCGCCCAGCTGCTCAGCGATGCGCTGCTGCGAGGCCAGCTGCTCGAGCTGCTCGGCAGCCGCAGCCATCCCCCGCTCTGGCGGTTGCAGGTGGAGGTCGTCGAGGAGGGCCTGCAGGACATCAGCCCGGATTTCGACAGCTTCCTGAGCCGTGTTTCCTCCCTCGGCATCGGTATCGCCATCGATGACTTCGGCACCGGCTACTCCTCCCTTTCCCGCCTCAACGCTCTGCCGATCCAGATGTTCAAGATCGATCGCTGTTTTGTGCAGCAGATCGGGCACGCCTTCACCCCGAGCGACCAGCTGCTGCGCACCCTCAACACCCTGGCGATCGATCTGGGCCTGGGCACCACCGCGGAAGGGGTGGAAAACGAGGCGCAGCGCCATTGGCTGCTCGCCAACGGCTTCCTCTACGCCCAGGGCTTTCACTTCGCCCAGCCCATGCCCCTGGGGGAGGCGATCGCCTGGCTGCACGCCCTGCCCCCGCCCTCTCCGGGCAGGCCCCGGGAGGGGGAGGCCCATCGCCTCAGCCGGGTCCCGCGGCGGATCAGCCGCCGGCTGCGCGGTGCCCTGGGGCGCCTGATGCCGGGAGATTGATGTCTCCCCTGTCAATAGCCCCGATCAGCTGCCGATCACCAGCCGTTGCGGCTCTCCCGCAGCAGGGCCAGCTCTTCGCTGCAACCGCTGCGGAGGAACAGATTGGTGGCGCGCTCCAGATCGATGCGGCTCGGGATCGTGGGCAGACCGGCCTGGCGCCGCTGCTTCACCAGCGCCAGCCGCTGCCGGATGGGGCTGTCGTCCGGCCGTTCCGCCGCCGCCCAGCGCAGGTTGGTGTCGGTGTACTCGTGGGCGCACCAGACCCGCGTGGCCCCCGGCAGGGCCGCCAGCCGCTGGAGGGAGTGCCACATCTGCTCCGGGGTGCCCTCGAACAGCCGCCCGCACCCCCCCGCAAACAGGGTGTCACCGCAAAACAGATCCCCCCCGGCCTCGGCGCCTTCCCCAGCCGGGGCCGGCAGGTGGAAGGCGATGTGGGCACGGGTGTGGCCGGGCACCGCCATCACCTCCAGCTCCCGCCCCAGCAGAGGAACCCGGTCACCGTCGTCCACCCCAACGGTTTGGAAGGGGATGCGTTCGCGGTCGGCGCGGGCGGCCACCACCGCCGCCGCCGGCCAGCGCTCCAGCAGGGCCAGCGTGCCGCCGATGTGGTCGCTGTGGTGGTGGGTCTGCAGGACCGCCACCAGCGCCAGCTGGCGCTCTTCCAGCCACTGCCGCACCGGAGGTGCCACTGCCGGATCCACCACCACGGCCTGGCGTCCGTCGTGCAGCACGAACACGTAGTTGTCGCGCAGGACCGGGAGGAGCTCCACCTCCAGGGGCATCGGTACAGTCGCCATCGACCCAACAGTTCCCCCAGACCCTCCCTCCCCTTGCGCCCCTTGCCCGTTGGCTCTGTCTTTCTCGGCCCTGTTCATGCTGGCGCTCCCGCGGCCCCTCACCAGGATTTCCGCATCATGAACGGCCGATGATCACCATCGCCCTGGCCAAGGGGGCCCTACTGCGGGATTCAGTCGCCCGTTTCCAGGCCGCCGGCCTCGATTTCCGCGCCCTGCTCGAGCCCGACAACCGGCTGCTGATGGTTCCGAGCGCCTGTGGCCGTGCCCGGGCCCTGCTGGTGCGCAACGCCGACGTGCCGGTCTACGTGGCCTATGGCCAGGCCCAGCTTGGGATTGTCGGCTATGACGTCCTAAGGGAGCACCGCCTGCCGGTCGCTCCGCTGGTGGATCTGGGCTTCGGGGGTTGTCGAATGGCGGTGGCGGTCAAGCAGAGCAGCGGCTACCGCCGTGCCTCCGACCTACCAGCCCACTGCCGCATCGCCAGCAAGTTCACCCGCTGCGCCGCCGAGTTCTTCGAGCGGCTCGACCTGCCGGTGGAGTTGATCCATCTCACGGGCTCGGTGGAGCTCGGGCCCATCACCGGCATGTCCGAGGCCATCGTCGACCTGGTGGCTACGGGCCGCACCCTGCGTGACAACGGCCTGGTGGCGATCGAGGACCTGTTCGCGAGTACAGCCCGCCTGATCGGCCATCCCCTCGCCCTGCGCCTCGACGAGGGCCCCCTGCAGGCGATTGTGCAGCGGATCGAGGCGGCAAGTCTTACCCCGCAGCCCCGCTGATGGCCGCCCTCGATCGCCAGCGGCTGGGGCGCCTTCTTCCCTACTTCGTCCGGGAGCGGCGGCGCCTGCTGCTCACCGTGTTGCTGTTGATCCCCCTGGCCCTGGCGGCCAGCGTGCAGCCCCTGCTGGTGGGCCAGGCGATCTCCGTACTGCGCGGCGAGAGCGTGATGCCCTGGTTGGCGGGCCGTCCGGTGGGGGAGGCCCTGCGGCTGCTGGTGTCGTTGCTGCTTCTGGCGGTGCTGTTGCGCCTGGCATTGCAGGGCACCCAGAGCTTCAACGTGCAGGTGGTGGGCCAGCGGCTCACCGCCCGCATCCGTGACGACCTCTTCCACCACGCCCTCGCCCTGCCCCTGCGCTTCCACGACCGGATGCCGGTGGGCAAGCTCCTCACCCGCCTCACCAGCGACGTGGATGCCCTGGCGGAGGTCTTCGGCAGCGGCGCCGTGGGGGTGCTGGCCGATCTGGTCACCCTGCTGGTGATTGGCATCACGATGGTGTCGATCGAATGGCGGCTCGGGACGTTGCTGCTTCTGATCCAGCTGCCGGTCACCCTGGGGGTGATCTGGCTGCAGGGGCGTTACCGCCTGGCCAATTACCGGGTGCGCGAGGAGCTCGGCCAACTCAACGCCGATCTCCAGGAAAACCTCCAAGGGCTGGAGGTGGTGCAGATGTTCCGCCGCGAGCGGGAGAACAGCGAGGCCTTTGCCCGCACCACCGACGGCTACCGCCGCGCCGTGACCGGCACGATTTTTTACGACAGTGCCATCTCCGCGTCCATCGAATGGGTGGCGCTGGCGGCGGTGGCCCTGGTGCTTGCCCTTGGCGGCACCCTGGTGAGCCGCGGTGCCATGGGGCTCGGCACCCTCACCACATTCATCCTTTTCTCCCAGCGGGTGTTTGATCCCCTGCGCCAGCTGGCGGAGCGCTTCACCCAGATCCAGGGGGGCCTGACGGCGGTCGAGCGCATCGGCGAGCTGATGGAGCAGCCGATCGAGATCGTGGACCTGCCTGAGGCGCGGCTGGGCGAGGCCGCCCGTCGCAGCGGCCAGGAGCGCAGCAGTCCCGGTGATGTGGTGTTCGAGAACGTTTCCTTCGCCTACCGCCCCGACGAGCCGATCCTCGAGGACCTCTCCTTCCACATCGCTGCGGGCGAACACGTGGCCCTCGTAGGCCCCACCGGTTCCGGCAAAACCACCGTGATCCGGCTGCTCTGCCGCCTGTATGAGCCGCAGCGGGGTCGCATCCTGCTCGACGGGATCGACATCCGCGAACTGCCCACCCCCACCCTGCGCCAGCGCCTCGGCGTGGTGCTCCAAGACACGTTCCTGTTCAGCGGCAACGTGGCTGACAACCTGCGCCTCGACGCCGACCTCGACGACGCAGCCCTTGAGCGCCTCTGCGCCTCTCTCGGCCTGGGACCCCTGCTGGGGCGCCTTGAGGCGGGGCTCGCCACCGAGATCAGGGAGCGGGGCGGCAATCTCTCCTCCGGCGAGCGGCAGCTGCTGGCGGTGGCCCGGGTGGCGATCCGGGATCCCTCCGTGCTGGTGATGGACGAAGCCACCGCGTTCCTCGATCCCTCCACCGAGGCGACCCTGCAGCGCGATCTGGAACGCCTGCTGCACGGCCGCACGGCGATCGTGATCGCCCATCGCCTGGCCACCGTCGAGGCCGCCGACCGCATCCTGGTGCTCCGTCGTGGCCGGCTGGTGGAGGAGGGCAACCATCGAGAGCTGCGGGCCGCCGGTGGCCTCTACGCCCAGCTGGCGGAGCTTCAGGAGAAGGGCCTGGCCACCCTCTGAGCTCCCTTTAACTCGCTAGCGCCGTCTCCGCCCCGAGCCTCGACGCGATCCGCTCCTCCTCCAACCAGGCCTCGATCAGCCGGGCCAGGGCGGCCGGCCTCTGGCGCATCGGCAGGTGGCCCGCCCCCTCCATCACCTCCAGCCGGTGCTGGGGGGAGTAGGCGGCGAGGTGGCGCACGTAGCGGGGTTCCATCACACCATCGCGACTGCCCGCGATCCACAGATTGGGCACTGTGAGCTGGCCGGTGAGACGGGGCAGCTGGCGAACAGCGCCGCGGTTGGTGCTGCAGGCCAGCAGCCCCCGGGCCGCCCGGGCCTCCGCCCGCAGCGGGCTGCGGATCGCCTCGGTGCCGGGCAGCTCCGCCAGCCACTGCGGCCGCCAACGCACAAACAGCGCTCCACCCCGCCGCACCTGGGCGAAGGCCCGCGGCTGATAGACCCCGCCGCCGGCGCTGATCTGCACCAGCCCCTGCAGGCGCTCGCCCAGCAACGGGGCAGCGTGCAGCGCCACGCTGCCGCCGAGGGAGTGGCCCATGAGCACCACCGGGCGCCCGGGGGCCTGGCGTTCCAGCTCCTCCGCCAGCCAGCGGCCGTAACTGGCCAGGTTGGCTGGCAGCCCCTGGGGCCGCCGCCGCTCGCCGAAGCCCGGCAGATCAGGGCACCACAGCGTCCAGCGGGGCTCCATCTCCCGCTGCAGTGGCTCCCACAGCCGGCTGGAGAGCAGCCAGCCATGCAGACCCACCAGCAGGGGCAGGGAGGAAACCCGGGCCCGGGAGCCAGGCTCGGCAGCGGCAGCAGGGGGGGCGGTGCTCAGGATCTGCTTGCGGACGCCGACCACCATGCCGCAGAACGGCTGGCGTCCGCCAGGATCTTCAATGTGCTTCGCGATCGCCGGGTTTGTCCCTTTCCCCCCCGATCCCCCGGCCTTCACCGTTGCCTGATCCGGCCCTGCTGACCCATCTCTACGGGGAGCGACACCAGCTCTGCCCCACTCCCAACCCAGACCTGGCGGTGGTGCTCAGCCTCGATCGGGAGATCGATCTCTACGAGCTGGAAACCCTCTGCGATGCCGTGGGCTGGAGTCGCCGGCCGATGCGGCGGGTGCGCAAGGCACTGCAGCACAGCCTGCTGCGTGTGGGGCTGTGGCGCCATGACCCCCGCCTGCCGCGCCTGGTGGGCTTTGCCCGCTGCACCGGCGATGGGGTGGTGGAGGCCACCGTCTGGGATGTGGCGGTTCACCCGCTCTATCAGGGGGTGGGGCTGGGCCGCTCGTTGATGGATTACGTGCTGGCGGAGCTGCGGGCGATGGAGGTGGAGCGGGTGAGCCTGTTTGCCGACCCGGATGTGGTCGGTTTCTACCAGGCCCAGGGCTGGGAGCTCGAACCGCTCAACCGCCGCTGCGCCTTCTGGTACGCGCCCTGACAGTGCCCCTGGAGGCAACCTCCGGCGTCGCCCCTAGCCTCCGTCGGCGCCCCTAGTCGCCGCGATAGCGTTGCGCCAGCCGATCGGGCGACTCGCCCCGCCGCCAGTCGCGCCGCAGCCGGGCATTCGCCACCGTGGTCTGCCACACCCCCAGCCGCCGCCAGCGACGGTCGCTCACCCGCAGCGCCCCTGGCAGCAGCTGGATCGGGGCCAGCCGGCGCAGCCGCAGTACGAACTCAAGATCCTCCATCAGGGGCAGGGGCGCGATGCCGCCGGCCCGCTCGTGCAGGGTGCGGCTGAGCAGCAGGCCCTGGTCGCCGTAGGGGAGGGATCGCCAGCGGCTGCGCAGGCTCACCGCCAGCTCCACCAGCCGTAGGGCGGGGTCGGACCCGCCGATCGCCAGCCGGAAGGCCCAGGCCCGCCCCTCCCCCTGAGCGATCGCGGCGGCCACCGACTCCGCCCAGCCCTCCGGCAGGCGGCCATCGCCATGGAGCAGCAGGAGCCAGGGGGCCCGGCTGGCGGCGATGCCCTGGCGCAGCTGGCTGCCCCGTCCGGGGGGGGCGGAAAGCACCCGGGCCCCGGCCAGCCGCGCCACCGTGGCGCTGCCGTCCCGGCTGCCGCCATCGACCACCACCACCTCCGCCACCAGGGCTGGAGCTGCGGCCAGATCGGCGAGAAGCGGCGGCAGTCCGCGGGCCTCATCGCGCACGGGGATCACCACGCTCAGGGGCGCGGGCCGGCTCGCGGGGGGCCACCCTGGGCTCATTGCCAGGGTTGCAGGTCCTCGGGACGGTCGAGATCACCGTGCTCCGCCAGCAGTTGCCAGGGGAGGCCGGCGGCCGCGGCCGCTGCCAGGGTCTGGGCCAGCACCATCTCGCTGCCCCAGGCGATCGGCCGATCCACCCCGCAGAACAGGCGGATCGCCGGCCCGTTGGCGGCGGCGGCGACGCCGGCCAGCCCGATCAGCCAGTAGCCACCATCGTGGGCGGGCCCCAGCACCAAGGGCACCTGCTCGAGGGCCACGAAGGCGGCGAGCAGGTCGCTGGCCTGGAGGGTGGGTAGATCGCTCCCGACCACCACCACCGCCCGGGCCCCCTCCCGCCGGGCGTGCCCCAGCTGTCGCTGCAGCCGCACCGCCAGACTGCCGCGCCCCTGTCGCCGCATCCGCGTTCCTTGGAATGTGGCCCGCCAACGCTGTGCCGCCCGGTTGCCCAGTCCGTCCACCGCCAGCACGAGGTCCGGTGGCGGCAGATGGCCGGCGCCGGACCTCAGGTTGTGCAATTGCTGGGCCGCCGCGAGGGTGTGGGCGGTGAGCTGGGCCTGGATGGCCGCGGCGCGCCGGGCGCCCATGCCAGCGGCCAGGCGCGACTTGCAGCGACCGGGCGCTGGCCAGCGGGCCATCACCACCAGCTGGCGGGGATTGCGCAGCTGTGGCGAGGCGATCAACCCTCCCGCGGCAGTTCCGCCGGGCGGAGGGTGAGCTGCTCACGGGCGCTGCCGCGGCGCACCTCCATCTGGAGGGGTTGGTTGACGCGGCCGCGGTCGACCGCGAGCTGCACTTCCGACGGATTCTTCACCGCTCGACCATCGATGCTCTCGATCAGATCGCAGGGGCGCAGACCGCCCTTCTCGGCCGGGCTGCCCCGCACCACATCCACCACCACGACGCCGTTCACCTCGGGCACGCGGCATTCGTCGGTGGCGGCGTTGATCTCGCGCGCCAGCTGGGGGGTGAGCGCCTGCAGCCGCACCCCGATGTAGGGATGGCTGGCGTAGCCGCGCTCCAGGATCTGGTCGGCGATCTGGCGGGCGGTGTTGATCGGGATCGCAAAGCTCAGGCCGGCGCCGGGGGCCTGGCGGATGGCGGTGTTGATGCCGATCACCTGGCCCCGGTCGTCGATCAGGGGCCCGCCGCTGTTGCCGGGATTCACCGCCGCGTCGGTCTGGATGTAGGGCACCCGCTGGCCCTCGCCGACAGCATTGGTGCGCTGCACGGCCGAGATGATGCCGGCCGTGACGGTGTTGTCGAGGCCGAGGGGGTTGCCGATCGCAATCGCCCACTGGCCGGGGCGCACCTTGCCGGAATCCCCCAGCGGAGCCACCGGCAGCCGCTCGGCCACCACTTTCACCACCGCCACGTCGGTGAGGGGATCGGCCCCCAGCACCTTGCCGGTGAAACTGCGGCCGTCGGGGAGGGTCACGCCCACCTCGCTGGCCCCCTCCACCACGTGGGCATTGGTGAGGAGCACGCCATCGGAGCGGGTGATGAAGCCCGAGCCCTGGCCCTGCTGCTGCTGGATCGCCGGGCCGCGGCCCAGGATGCCGCCCAGGGGGTTCACCACCCGCTTAACCGTGTCGATCCGCACCACGGCCGGCCCCACCTTCTCCACCGCGTCGACGATCAGGTTGCGGCCGTCCGGCAGGATCTGGGGCGGGGGGGCAACGTCGCTCACCTGGGGTGGCTGGGCCGGGGGGCGCAGCAGTGGCAGGGGACCACCGCCGGGGCATCCCCCGAGCAGGGCGGCGCTGCCGGAGGCGGCAAGGGTGGCCAGGAGGGCCGCAGGGGTGCGGCCAAGGCGCCGTCGAGAAGAGGCCTGGGGCGGTCGCATGAACGGGAGCCGAGACCAGCGGACTGTGTTCATTAAAGACCGGACCGGCCCCTCCACTGTGCCTATATTCAGCCTCTCGTGGTGGGGTGGCTAACGGTGCAGCAGGGCGAGCGGCTGTGGCACCGGGTGGTCGAAGCCCTGCAAGCGAACCTCAGCAAACCCACCTTCGAGACCTGGATCCGGCCAGCTCGCTGCCGCTCCTGGCACGACGATGTCTTGCGGCTGGAGGCCCCCAACAGCTTCGCCTGCAGCTGGCTGCGCAAGAACTACCTCACCCAGATCGCGGCGATCGCCACCGACATCGCCGGACGGCCGGTGCAGGTGCGCATCGAGGCAGCGTTGGACGCTACCGGAGCCGCTGCCCCCCTGCCGGCAGGCGCCAGCGGCCCTGCTCCCGCCCGGGCGGCCCCCCCCTCCCCGCCGCCGGCCCCGGCCGCCGCCCTGCCCCGCATCGGCCTGAACCACCGCTATGTGTTCAGTCGCTTTGTGGTTGGTGCCAACAGCCGCATGGCCCACGCGGCCTCCCTGGCGGTGGCGGAGTCTCCGGGCCGGGAGTTCAATCCCCTGTTCATCTGCGGTGGGGTGGGCCTGGGCAAGACCCATCTGATGCAAGCGATCGGCCACTACCGGCTGGAGATCGATCCCACCGCCCGCGTCTCCTACGTTTCCACCGAAACCTTCACCAATGATCTGATCCAGGCGATCCGCAAGGACGGTATGCAGGCCTTTCGCGATCGCTACCGCGCCGCCGACCTGATTCTTGTGGATGACATCCAGTTCATCGAGGGCAAGGAATATACGCAGGAGGAGTTTTTCCATACCTTCAACGCGCTGCATGAGGCTGGTCGCCAGATCGTGATCGCCAGCGACCGCCCCCCCAGCCAGATCTCGCGTTTGCAGGAGCGCCTGATTTCCCGTTTCTCGATGGGGCTGATTGCCGACATCCAGGTGCCGGATCTGGAGACCCGCATGGCGATCCTGCACAAGAAGGCGGAGAGCGAGCAGATGGCGCTGCCGCGCGAGCTCATCCACTACATTGCCGGACGTTTCACCTCCAACATCCGCGAACTGGAGGGGGCCCTCACCCGTGCCGTGGCCTTCGCCTCGATCACCGGCCTGCCGATGACCGTGGAGTCGGTGGCGCCGATGCTCGATCCCATCGGCAACGACGTGGAGGTGACGCCCGAGCAGGTGCTGGAGAAGGTGGCTGAGGTGTTCGTGGTGCGGGTGGACGACATGCTCAGCCCGAGTCGCAAGCGGGCGGTGAGCCAGGCGCGCCAGGTGGGCATGTTCCTGATGCGCCAGAACACGAACCTCTCCCTTCCGCGCATCGGCGAAGCCTTCGGCGGCAAGGATCACTCCACCGTGATGTATGCGGTGGAGCAGGTGGAGAAGAAACTCAATAGCGATCCGGCCCTGGCCCGTCGCGTCCAGCAGGTGCGCGACCTACTGCAGATCGATTCGCGCAAGCGCCGCTGAGTGCGGCGATTGCCCCAGGCATCGCTGGGTGCTGCAACGGCAGCAAGCTCCCGCGAAAGGAACCCCTCAGAGCAGCGGCGCCGCCGGATCCATCCCCTCCACCTCGCCCTGGAACACCCGACTGGCGGTGATGTCCTCCGCCTCGATCGTCATCAGATCCAGCCGGGTGAGGGCGCTGCCCATGCCGTTGAAGAGGCGGTTGGCCTGGCGCATGCGGGCCCGATCGATCGCGTTGCGGATCGAGCGGGCGTTGGCAAAGAAAGGCAGCCGCCTGCGGCGGTTGATGTAGTCGGCGAATGCAAGGCGCGCCTCGTCGCTGAAGCGATAGTTTTCCCGGGCCAGAATAAGATGGGCAATCGCCAGTAGCTCATCACTGCTGTAATCGGGAAAGTCGATGTGGTTAGCCACCCGTGAGGAGAGGCCTGGGTTCGACTGGTAGAAAATGTCCATCCGCTCCTTGTAGCCCGCAAAGATCACCACCAGATCATCGCGGTTGTTCTCCATTACCTGCAGCAGGATCTCGATTGCTTCGGCGCCGTAGTCGCGCTCGTTCTCCGGCCTGTAGAGATAATACGCTTCATCGATAAATAGCACACCGCCCATCGCCTTCTTCAGCATCTCGCGCGTCTTCGGTGCGGTGTGGCCGATGTACTGGCCCACCAGGTCGTCGCGGGTGGCGGTCACCACATGACCTTTGCGCAGGTAGCCCAGCCCGTGCAGGATTTTTGACATCCGCTCCGCCACCGTGGTTTTGCCGGTGCCCGGCGGGCCGGTGAAGGACATGTGCAGGCCCGGCGGTGCGGTGTCGAGCCCGAGCTGCTGCCTCGCGCGGTTCACCACCAGCAGCGCGGCGATCTCGCGGATGCGGGCCTTCACGGGCCGCAGGCCGATCAGCTCCCGGTCGAGCTGGGTGAGGCACTCCTCGATGCCCGCCCCCTCGTACGCCGCCCGCAGATCAATCGTGGCCTCCCCATCCGCTGCCGCCGGGGGCGGGGCGAGATCAGAGGAGCCCATCGATCGCGGTGGCAAAACCGTGCTCCTCATCGCCCAGCGGGGCCTCTTCCCCTTCCGGCCGCAGGGTGATGTTCACATAGGTGCGGCCGAAGCTGATGTCCGGGTAGCGGCGGTGCTGCTCGGAGAGGGCCTCCAGCCGCTCAAGGAAGGCGCGGGTGGTCTCGTAATCGGCGAATTCGAGACGACGCTCCAGGCGTTCCGGGCGGCTGCGTTGGGTCCAGGGCTGGTCCATGGATCGACCTTACGCCCGCCGTTGCTTGCTGGCATCGAGGCAGTCGGTACGGGCCAGGCAGAGGCGCGCTGCCCAGGCATCTGCGTAGGCGCGGTTGGCAGCGGTGGCGAGGGGGCTGGGGTCGTCCAGTGGGTGGGGGAAGGTGCCGGCGATCGCGGCGTTGGTGACGCAGAACATCGACTTCTGGAAGCTCATGCAGATCTTCACGCGCACGTCGCCTTCGCCGCGGGTGCTGTGGCGGTAGCGCTCGTGCAGTCGCTCCGGCAGGTGCCGATACATGTCCTGCATCAGCAGGCTGGGGGGGATGCCCGCTCCCATGGTGGGCAGGGGATCGGCGTAGAGGGCTCCATAGCGGAACTGGCTCTGGTCGGGGGAGATCTGCTGGGCCTGGGCGTTGAACGAGACCGTGCCCAGAAAGGGGGTGCCCCGCAGGAAGACGGCCTCCACGTAGGGCACCGCCACATCCACCAGAAAGGTGAGGCCAGCCTCCGGGGGCAGCACCCAGAACCGCTCGCCCGCCACCGTCACCGCGTAGGTGATCGGATTGGCGGCGGCCGCCACCAGCCCCTGCTGCAGGTAGGCCACCACCTCCGGGATCGTGCGCACCCGCCCCTCGGCCTCGGCCTGGCCCAGGTCGATGAACAGATCGCTCATCACCCGCCAGAACTGGCCCAGGGCGTGGGTGGTGGCGGCGGTGCGGATCAACTCCGGCAGGAAGCCACCGAACAGGGGATGGAGCAGGGCCAGCAAGGGGTCGCGACCGGTTTTGCGGCGGATGATTGCCTGGCAGCTGGCCAGGAACGCTTCAGTGTCGAGGTAGGCATCCAGCCCGCCGGTGCCATGCCAGAGCATGGCCCTCATGCAGTATTCGGCGTATTCGAAGTTGATGCGGTCGTGAATCAGATGGCGCCAGATTTTTGCTGCGGATAGATCGCCATCGAGGAATTTGAAGATCGGCAATGGGTTGAGGAATTGCTCCTCCGCTTGGTAGATCAGATTGCGGCTGTAGGCATCGAGCACGATGCCGTAGCTGGTCAGCACATCCACCACCTCCACCACGTGCTCGGGGGTGTTGGCCAGCAGGGTCTGGCCGGCGAGCAGTCGGCCGGCGAGTTCGGCGGCATCGGGGTGGCCGCCGGTATAGGTAAGGCGTGCGGAGATGACCGGCATCAGCCCCCCCCTCCGCGGATCGCCATCGCCGTAACCACCGCCGGCAGCTGGCTGATGGCGGTGGTGGCGGCTTCGCTGATGTGGCCGAGGCCCGCCGGCAGCAGACCCATGCCCACCACCCCCAGGGCCAGGGCCGTGGCAGGGATGGTCTCGCGCGCGGCCACGGCGATCGGGCGTACATCGAGGCGGGCGTCGCTCAGCGGATCGGTGGGCGCCGTGATCGCCAGACGACCGAAGAAGGCCCGGTTCACCAGCAGCAGGAAGTAAACCGCCGTGAGGCCCGAACCCACCATGCAGAGCAGGGTGGCCAGCGGGAAGGCCGTGATCGAGCCGCGGAACACCAGAAACTCGGAGATGAAGCCCGCCATCCCTGGCAGTCCGGCGCTGGCCATCACCCCCAGGATCATCAACGTGCCGGTGTAGGGAAGCCCCCGCTCGGGGTTCAGCAGGCCGCGCAGCACCTCCAGATCGCGGGTGCCGGTTTTGCGGTAGACGATGCCCACCAGAAGAAACAGCAGGGCAGAGATCAGGCCGTGGCTCACCATCTGGAACACCGTCCCCAGCAGACTCACCGGGGTGGCGGCGGCGGCGGCCAGAAGAATTGTGCCCATGTGGCCCACCGAGCTGTAGGCCACCATCCGTTTCATGTCGCGCTGGGCGATGGCCGCCAGCGAGCCATAGAGCACGGAAACGGCCGCCCAGCCTGCCAACCAGGGGGCCATTACGGCCCAGGCTTCCGGGAACAGGCCCAGGCCGAAGCGCAGCAACCCGTAGGTGCCCAGTTTGAGTAGCACCCCGGCGAGCAGCACCGAGACCGGGGTGGATGCCTGGGTGTGGGCATCGGGCAGCCAGCTGTGGAAGGGCACCAGCGGGATCTTGATGCCGAAGCCCACAATCAATGCGCCCAGCAGCACCAGCTGGCTGCCCATGGCCAGCCGTTCGCTGGTGACCGGCGTGAGGCTGAAGTCGAGGCTGCCGGTGAGCAGAGCCAGGGCAAGGAAGGCGCCGAGGATGAGCATCCCGGAGGCGGCTGTGAAGATGAGGAACTTGGTGGCGGCATAGGCCCGCTCCGCCCCCCCCCAAACTGCGATCAGGAGCCAGAGGGGAATCAGCTCCAGTTCGTAGAAGATCAGGAAGAGCAGCAGGTTCTGGGCGAGGAAGGCTCCGTTGACGGCGCCGCTGATGAGCAGCAGCAGGGCGAAGTAGATGCGGGGCCGCTGGCTGATGTCGCGGGTGCAGACCGCCGACACGAGGGTCAGGGCGGCGTTCATCAGAAGCAGGGGCAGGGAGAGGCCATCGACCCCAAGGCGGTAGTCGAGCCCGAGGGTCGGCAGCCAGGTCACGTTCTCGACCATCTGCAGACCGCCGTCGGCCGGATCGAAGGCCACCAGCACCACCAGGCTCCAGAGCAGCTGCAGGGTGAGCACGCTGATGGCCACGGCGCGCAGGCGGCCGGCCGGGGCACTGGCGGGCCAGAGCAACAGGGTCACCAGGCCGAGGAAGGGGATCAGCAGCAGGGGGGTGAGCATCATCCGCGGAACCAGGCGAGACCGGCGAACAGGAGCACCACCCCAGCCACCAGCGTCAGCACGTAGGACTGGAGCTGGCCGCTGACGCTGAGCTTGAGGGTTTCGGCGCTGGCGAGGGAAACCTGCCCGACCCGGTTGGCCAGGCCGCTCACCACGGTGCGGTCGAAGGCATTGGTGAGGCGTGCCAGGCCGCTGATGAAGGCCACGATGGTGGAGCGGTAGAAGCGGTCGGTGTAGAAATCGGCCGCCAGCAGGTCTTGAACGGTTCGCAGCGGCGGGAACACCGAGCGTGACCAGAAGCGATCGAGGCGGATGAGGCTTCCGGCCGCCAGGCCGACCAGGGAGCTGGCGGCCAGGGCCAGGCTTGCTGGCAGGGAAACCTGCGCGAGGGCGTGCTGCGGGATGAGGCGGTCGATCACCAGGGGGGTGAGCAGCACCATCACCGCCAGGCTCACCATCGGCAGGGCCATGAGCCAGATCACCTCAGGGGTGCGCCGGGTCTTGGGGTGGGGGGTGTCCAGGAACACCTGGCGGAACACCCGCACCAGGTTGAGCATCGTCAGGGCATTCGTGAGCAGCACGACCGCTGCGAAGAAGGGCGCCTGGGGCAGCAGGTTGTCCACCAGCTGGGCGAGGGTCCAGAAGCAACCCAGGGGGACAAGGCCGGTGAGGCCGGCGCTGGCCACCAGGTAGGCGCCTGTGGTGGCAGGCATGCGCGGCCCCAGGCCCCCCAGTTCGGTGAGGTCCTGGCAGTTGGTGGTCGCGATCACGCAGCCCACGCTCATGAACAGCAGCGCCTTCGCCAGCCCATGGCTGAACAGGAGCAGCAGGGCCAGCAGCGGTTGCTGGAAGGCGATCGCTACGAACACCAGCCCCAGAAATGAAGTGGTGGAGTAGGAGAAAGCACGCTTGAGGTCCACTTGGGCCAGGGCCACCAAGGAGCCCCCCACGGCGCTGATCGTGCCCACCACCAGCAGCACGGTCACCGCCACGGGAGAAAGTCGCAGCAGGGGCATCACCTTGAGCAGCACGAAGGCGCCACAGGTGACCACCGCAGAGTTGCGCAAAATCGAGGCGGGGTTCGGTCCCTCCATCGCCTCATCGAGCCAGAGATGCATCGGGAACTGGGCGCACTTGCCCATCGGTCCAGCGATCAGGCCAAGACCCAGCAGGGTGCCGGCCAGGGGCGTCAGCGGCTCCTCGGCGGCCCAGCGGTAGAGATCGCGAAACTCAAGCGAGGGGGCCCAAGCCGCCAGGGCTACCACGCTCATCAACAGCAGAACGTCCCCCACACGCTTGGTGAGGAAGGCGTCGCGGGCAGCGGTGACCACCAGCGGCTGCGCATACCAGAAACCCACGAGCAGGTAGGTGGAGAGGGTGAGCATCTCCAGCAGGAAATAGCTCAGGAAAAGGTTGCTGCTTAGTACCACGCCGCTCATCGCCCCTTCGAAGAAGCCCACCAGGGCATAGAAGCGGGCCAGCGACCATTCCTTATCCAGATAGCCCAGGGAAAAGGCCTGGCAGATCAGGCTCATGAACGTCACCAGCTCCAGGGCCGCCAGGTTGGTGAGGGTGAGATCAAAGCCGATGTGCAGGTCGAGATCAGCGACCCGGAACCAGGGGATGTCGACCAGCTGGGGTCCGATCTGCAGCACCTCGCGCAGCACGAGGGAGCCGTGGATCACTGCCACCAAGGTGACGAGCAGATTCAGGTAGGCGGCAGGCCTTGGACCGTTGCGCTTGATCCAGCCGCTGGCCCAGGGCAGGGACAGCAGCATGCCGGCGAATCCGTAGAGGGGGATCAGCCAGACAAACTGGATGGGTAACGGCAAGGCGGGGGTCAACAGCGGACGGCGGCGGAGCGACGAAAAGGAAGCTGAAATCTAGACAGTCCGGGCCGGAGCCCCGCGCTTAGAAGCTGGCCCGGGCCTCCAGCGCGCGCGGTCCATGGGCCAGCTCCCGCTGCCACAGAGCCAGCTCTTCACCATGCTGGTGCTCTTCCTGCCAGAGGACGCGGAAGAAAGTCTCGTTTTCGGTGTCGGCGATCAGCGCGCAGAAACGCACCGCGTCGGCGTAGTGCTGGATCAGATCCCCCTCCAGGGCTGCATCGATGCGGAGCAGACCGGCCAGATCAGCCGCGGTGTCCACCGGCCGAAGCTGCGAGGCGCCCGGGGCGACCCCCAGGGCCAGCATCCGTTGCACGATGCGCTCGGCGTGCTGCATCTCCTCGACGGTATCCCGTCGGAAACGGATGGCCGCTTCGGGTTGGCCCCAGAGCTCCACAAGGGAGGCCTGGGTCATGTACTGCTGAACGGCGCTGAGCTCGAGGCTCAGGGCGCGTCCGAGGAAGCCAAGGACGCGCGGATGGACAGCGCCCATGGACGTCACAGACGACGGCTGGCGCCGCTTGGTACGAGGGCGGGCTCTACCTCACCATGGGGCCGGGCAATGATGTGGGCCGCCACCAGCCCGTCACCCACGCGCTCACAGGCATCGGCTCCGGCCCGCACGGCGGCGTTGACCGCCCCGGTTTCGCCGCGGACCATGACGGTTACGTAGCCACCGCCCACGAATTCCCGGGCGATGAGGCTCACCTCGGCGGCCTTGGTCATGGCGTCGGCCGCCTCGATCGCCGGCACCAGGCCGCGAGTTTCGATCATGCCCAGGGCGATGCCATGAACGGTGGAAGGAACCATGGCGGAGGAGTTGCGGGAGGTGGGGGTGGCGGGGGGACGGCCGGCGCCGGCGGCACTCCGCCCGGCGGGGCGGCTGCTGGTGGCGGCCCGGCTGCTGCGGGCGGGGCTTGAGGGTACCCGGGAGGCGGCGGAGCGGCTGGTGGTCGCGCTTGAGGCCCGTGTCGTGCTGCGGCCGCGCGCCGCCGGCAGGGCCCGTGGGGTTGCTGCGGCGGCGGGCTTGGCGGCCGCCGGGCTCGGGGCGGAGCTGGTGCTGGCTGCGGATGCCGGGCTGCTGGCGGCGGAAGCCGCGCTGGCGGGGCTTGCTGCAGGTGAGGCGGGCGCGCTAGCGGCTGCGGGCGCCGGAGCCGCGGGGTTGGGGGTGGGGTTGGAGGAAGTCATGGGCGGCGCGACCGGCGGGGACGAGGAAGGGGAGGGGGCTGAGGCGGGGTCTGGGTGCTTCGGGGGGGACGCCGTCGGCCGGGAACGGGTGCGACGGGGGGAGGAACGGGCCATGGCGGGACGGTGTGGGAGAGCGGAGGCGGGCGAAGACCTAGCCGTCGGGCTCCCAGAAATCGATGATCCCGCCGATCGTCAAGTCGGTGTGCACCTCCGGGTTGCCGCAGGCGAAGCGGGCGGCAGAGCCGCTGGCGGTGAACACCCAGTTTCCGGGGCAGGCCCCCACCGGATCGACGGCCACCGAGAGCTTCCCCTTGGGGCTGCGCAGGATCCGCAGATTCCAGTGCTCCAGACCCGGCACCCGATGGGTGCACACCAGGGAACCAGTGACCTGATGGATTTCCATCACTTGGCGCCCCCGCTGGCGGCGCCGCCGGGGGCGGGGGCAGCCTTGCCGGCCTCGGGATCCCAGTGGTCGATGATGCCCACGATCGTCAGATCGCTCGGGTACGACTTGCTGCCGGCCGCTTCGCGCGCTGCCGAACTGCCCACGCAGATCACCCAGTCTCCAGGCACGCAGCCGACCGCATCGACCGCCACCTTTTGCGTGCTGCCATCGAGCACCACCTGCAGGTGTTTGTGCTCGAAATCGGGGATGCGATTGGTGGAAACCAACGGTTTCACCACTTTGCAGATGATCATCTCAGTGTCCTCCTCCGGTGTCGAACACGATCGTGGAAGCGATCGTTTCTGCAGGCGCGTGGCGCCCGGTTTCCCGCACGGTCAGCAGCACATGCAGCAAGCCCTGGCCGAAGAGATCGCCGTAGCGACTCTGCAGAGCCTGCACCACCCGTTCGCCGTTGCGGATCGCCCTCTCCCGGGCGCCGGGAACCTCGCCGTT
>CANEWU010000014.1 GCA_947442825.1 Synechococcaceae cyanobacterium | reverse complement strand
GGGCTGATCTTCGGCAGGGGGGTGGCGGAGGGTGCGGAGGCCGGTGGGGCGGCGGGTGCGGCGGCCGTGGCTGCGGCGGCCGAAGGCGTTGGCGGTGCGGCTGGGGCGGGCTGGTCGAGCAGGCCCAGCGGCTGGCCCAGCTGGTCGGCAAGGGAGGGGTCGAAGCAACTGGCGTAGTCACCCAGCAACCAGGACGGCAGGGTCTCCGCCGCGTTGCCCACCTGCAGCTCGCCGCGGGGGCAGTAGGGCATCAGCGCCAGGAGCAGGTTGAGGCGCTCCGGCACCGAGAAATCGCGCAGTAGCGCCTGGCTCAGGGTCTGCTGCCAGGCCTCCTCGTCGGCGGCGAGTGGCTGGGAGGGCAGGGTGCCGTGTAGGAGCAGGCGTTGCACCTGGCCGATCGGACCGCCGTAGAGCGCCTCGATCTGGTCGATCGGCGCCTGCAGCCAGAAGCGCGAGAGGCAGTGGCGGGCGTGGCGGGCCTCCAGCTGGAACTGGCTATCGGCGGGGCTGGCGTTGGCCCGCCGCACGATTCGCTCCAAGCGGGCCACCGTCCAGGGCAGGGCAGCGGGGCTTCCCTGGATGCCGATGTTCGCCGGAGGTGGCACCGGCTCCGGCAGGTCATCCGCCACCAGATTGATCCGGCGGGAGGCGGAGCGCTCTGGTGGTGTCGGGGCGTTGGCCGCGGTGGGGGCGCTGGGGCGGCCGAAAAGTCGACGCAGGAACGACATCGAAAGGAGGGATCCGCGGGAGAAGGCCGCCTGGGATGGCGGGACGGCGCCGTCCGGCCTTTCTCCCGGCCCAGGCTGGGGAAATGCCATGCCATCGTACCGGGGAAGGCGGCAAAGCCCACGCACCGACCGACGCGAAGCCCACGCACCGACGCAAAGCCCACGCACCGACGCGAAGCCCACGGACCGAGCAGCCCGATGCGCCTGTTGCTGATTCACCAGAATTTCCCCGCCCAGTTCCGCCATCTCGCCCGGGGTCTCGCCGGTCGCGGCCACCAGATCGCCGCCATCGGCACCCGCCCGCTCCCCGAGATCCCCCCGGAGGATCTGCCCCCCGGCTTCCTCTACGGCAGCTATGGCCCGGAGGCCGCCATCCCAGCCTGTCTGGATCCGGAGTTCGAGGCCTGTCTGCGGCGGGGGCTGCGGGTGGCGGAGGCCTGCCGCCAACTGGCGGCCCGCGGCTTCCATCCCGATGCGGTGCTCTTCCACAGCGCCTGGGGGGAGGGGTTGCACTTGCGCGATGTCTGGCCCCAGGTGCCGCTGGTGGCCTGGCCGGAGCTCTATGGCTCTCCCCTGCTGTTCGGCTACGGCACCGACGAACGGCTTGGTGCGCCGCCGGCGCCGGTGCAGGCGGGCTTCCGTCGCCAGAACCTGCTCAGCCTGGCGGCCCTGGCCGACAGCGATGCGGTGGTGGTGCCCACCCACTTTCAGCGCAGCACCTTCCCCGCCCTTGCCCCGGAGCGATTCCACGTGCTGCACGAGGGCATCGATGGGGAGGCCCTCGTGCCCGATCCCACCGCCGCCCTCACCCTGCCCTCCGGCCTGGTGCTGCGGGCTGGTGATCCGGTGGTCACCTTCTGCAGTCGCTCGCTGGAGCCCCTGCGCGGCTTGGGCGCTCTCCTGCGGGCGCTGCCGGCCCTGCAGCGGGCCCACAGCGAAGTCCAGGTGGTGCTGGTGGGCTCCCGCGGGCCTGGCTACGGCCCCCCCTCCCCCCATCCCGGTGGCCACCTCGGCGCCCTGCTCGAGGAGCTCGACGGGCGCCTCGACCGCTCGCGCCTCCACATCCTCGATCCCCTTCCCTACGGCCAGCTGATCCGCCTGTTCCAGCTGAGCGCCGCCCACGTGTACCTCTCGTATCCCTATGCCCTCTCCTGGAGCTGCCTGGAGGCGATGGCCTGCGGGGTGGCCCTGGTGGGGGCCCACGGCCCCCCTCTCGCCGAGCTGATCCGCCCCGAACACAACGGGTTGTTGGTCTCCTTCAACGAGCCCGGCCAGCTTGCTGCCGCCCTGCTGCGGTTGCTCGGCGATCCGGCCCTGCGGCACCGGCTGGGGGTCGCCGCCCGCCGCACCGTGCTGAAGCGTTACGGGCTGGAGGCCGGCCTCGATGGCTACGAGGCGCTCTTCAGCCGGTTGATCGATGCGCGAGCCAGGGCCGGAAGCGCTCCAGCACCTGCCGAACCAGCCCCGGCCAGTCCCGATGGCTGGGCTGGCGCAGCAGGGTGAGGGATGGATACCAGGGGCTGTCCTCCCGAGCGCGCAGCCAGCGTGGATCCGAGGCCCAGGGCAGCAGCACCCAACCGGGCAGGGCCAGGGCGCCCACCAGATGGGCGGTGGCGGTATCCACCGTGATCACCAGATCGAGGTCGGCCAGCTGGGTGGCGGTGTCGGCAAAGCTGACGCGGGCTCCCAGCTCGGCGGCGAAGCGGCGACCCCAGCCGTCGGCCAGCCCCCGATCCTCCCCGAGTTGCAAGCAGACCAGCTCCAGGGAGCCTGCCGGCAGCCCCAGCGCTTCCGCCGTGCCCTCCAGCCCCTCCAGCAGCTGCCGCAGCACCGGTGCGGGCAGGGTGCGCCGTTCGTATTCGCGCGCCATGAAGCCATCGCCCCGCTTGCGCCCCGAAGCCCAGACCAACCCCACCCGCGTCGGGGTCGGCGTTGTGCCGCCGTCCTGGCTTGAGCGGCGCGGCCGCCAATGGGGCGAGCGCAGGTAGCCGCGGCCCCCCTCAGATCCCTCGCTGGCGGCGAACGCCTCCGCCAGGGGCGCACCCCCCAGCAGGGCGGGCAGGCTCAGCAGGGATCCCTGGCAGGGAACGGCTTCGGGGTGCGGCCGCAGGCCCTGGGGAACCACGGTCAGCGCGGTTCCCAGCCGCCCCAGCCCCTCCCGCAGCAGGGGCACCAGCACCGCTTCCACCTCCAGTCGTACCCGCACGCCCTGGGCCACCAGCGCCGGGATCCAGCGCACGTACTGCAGCGAGTCCCCCAGTCCCTGCTCGCTCCAGACCACCACCTCCGGCTTCGGCCCCTGCGGCGGCGTTTCTGGGGGCCAACCGCCCCAGTAGGGTCCCGCCCGCCAGGGCTGCAGGCTCTCCACGCCGAAGCGTTGCTCTGAGAGGCGGTAGGCCTCGCCGTAGCGCTCCAACCCGATCAACGTCTGGCTGTGGCTCCAGGCGGTGATCGGCGTGCCGCCCCCCTCGCGCCGTGCCGTCTCCCCGTAGGCGTCGTCGGCCTCCTCGAAGCGGTTGAGGTCCCGCAGGATGTTGGCCCGGTTGCGCAGGGGGAGGGCGTCGTCGGGTTGCAGGTGCAGGGCCTGGTCGCAGATCACCAGGGCCTGGTGGGGCTCATCGGCGAGCCAGAGGGCATGGGCACGGTTGGTCAGGAGGCGATGGTCCCCCGGCTGGCTGGCCGTGGCCCGCCCCCAGAGCACGGCCGCCTCCCGCCAGTCCAGGCGCTGCTCGGCGGCGATGGCCTCGGCGATTGGATCGATCGGCACGAACCCCGGGTCGCGGCGGCCGCTTCAGGATCCCATCGTTCGCGGCAGCAAAAAAGCCCCCTGGAGAGGGGGCTTGAGGTTCGCTGACGGGAGTTTGGCGTCCCGCTGGGGAGGGCTCAGACGAGCTTGATGCTCTGGCCGCTGTCGCCGAAGAAGGAGTTGATCTCCGTCTGGGTCTTGAGGGTGGTGTCGCCCACCCGTACCTGGTCGAAGCCCTGCGAGAAGTTGCGGATCTGCAGGCCTGCGCTCTGGAAGGTGGACTGGGCAGCCCCGAAGAGGATGTCCAGGTCGCTGGTACCGGGGGTGCCGAAGTCGAGGGTGACATCCGGACCCACCTTGGTGGTGCTGCTGAAGCGGATGGAGTCGCTGCCGCCGCCTGTGTTGACGAGGGTTTTGCCGGCTGTGCCTGAGTAGGCGTCGGTGGCGCTGCTGGCGAAGGTAACGGAATCGCGACCGTTGCCGGTGAGGACCGTAGAGCCCGAACCCAGGGCACCCAGGAAGGTGACCGTGTCGCCGGATACGAGGAGGGGCGGGCCGCTGCTGTCGCCCGCTTTCACCGTCGCATCGCCGACGGACTGCTCGAAGGTGATGCGATCGCCGCGGTCATTGCCGCTGACCTGGAGAGTGGTGTCCACATCCACGGCGCCCAGGGCCGTCTTGAAGGTGACGGTGTGGGCCGTGGCGCTTTCCAGGGGGTCGGTGGAGGTCTTGACCACCAGGGGGGCCACCGACGTGGAATCGGTGCTCACATCGAAGTTGGCGCTCCCGACATTGCCGACTGTGACTCCGGAGTCGGTCGGCGGGTTCAGGATGAAATTGTTGAGACCAAGAGTGAGCGTGGCGCCCGCCATTTGATGAAGACCAATTCAGAGTTCCAACCCTACGTCAAAGTTGGCCCGATCCGCAAATATGTAGAAATGAAAGCCTGATTCGCCTTTCCTTCGCCCCTTCACCCATTCCGTTCACTTGACGGTTGCGATCGTGTCTGTCTTTGCTGATCGCTTGGGCCTTGCGAGGGCTTCGCTCCGGGGCTTCAGACCCCCAGGGTCTGGGGGACGCGGGAGGAGTGGGCCGGGCTCCCTGCGGGCAGGATCAGCGATTCGCCACTCATCAGAGTCGGCTTGGGCAGGCCCAGCAATTCGAGCAGGGTGGGAGCGATGTCAGCAAGGCCGCCGTGGTCGCGCAGCTGCACGGCGTTGCCGTGGCCCGGCACTTTACGCTTTTCCCCTTCCAGCAGGATCACCGGCACTGGGTTGGTGGTGTGGGCAGTCCAGGGGCGGCCGTCCGGTCCCTTCATCAGCTCCGCGTTGCCGTGGTCGGCGGTGATCAGCAGGGTGCCACCCATCTTCACGGTGGCCGCCCACAGCCGGCCCACGCAGCTGTCGACCATCGCGATCGCCTCGGTGGTGGCTTGCATGACACCGGTGTGGCCCACCATGTCGGGATTGGCGTAATTGATCACCACCAACGAATAGATGCCCTTGCTGATGGCGGTGATGCAGCTGTCGGTGAGCTTCTTGGCCGACATCTCCGGAGACTGGTCATAGGTAGGGACCCGGGGTGAGGGAACGAGGTGGCGATCTTCACCAGGGAAAGCCTGTTCGATGCCCCCATTCATGAAATAGGTAACGTGAGGATATTTCTCGGTTTCGGCAGTACGAAACTGCCGCAGGCCACTCTCAGACACCACCTGGCCAAGTAGGCCGTCGAGAGATTCTGGTGGGAAGGCGATTCGCACCGGCAGGCCCTGCTCGTACTGCGTGAACGTGACGACATGCAAGGGGGAGAGCTTTTGGCGCTCGAACGCGCTGAACTCGTCGAGGACGAGGGCGCGGATCAGCTGACGGGCGCGGTCGGGGCGGAAGTTGAAGCACACCAGGCCGTCGCCCGCCTGCAGCAGCTCAGGCGCGAAGCGCACCGGCTCAAGAAATTCATCGGTGACTCCGGCGGCGTAGGAGGCCTCCAAGGCTTCCAGGGGCGACAGCTCCCCGAGGGGGGAAGCCTCGGTGAGCAGCCGGTAGGCCTTTTCGGTGCGCTCCCATCGGTTGTCGCGGTCCATCGCCCAGTAGCGACCACACATCGTGGTGATCGTGCCGATGCCGGCCTCCTCGATCTGCCGTTCGATTCGCTCAAGGAAGAGAGCCGCGCAGTTGGGGGCGGTGTCGCGTCCGTCGGTGATCACATGCACGCAAACCTCGCGCAGGCCGCGGCCCGCCGCCCAGCGCAACAGACCGCCCAAGTGCTCCACGTGGCTGTGTACGCCGCCATCGGAGCAGAGGCCCACCAGATGAAGTCTCCCCCCTTCGGCCAAGAGCTGGTCTGCCAGGGCGTTGAGGGCGTGGTTGCGGGCAAGGCTGCCGTCCTGGACGGCCTGGCCGATGCGCACCAACTCCTGCCGAATGATGCGCCCCGAGCCGATCGTGAGATGGCCCACCTCGGAATTTCCCATCTGCCCTTTTGGCAGGCCCACCGCTCCGCCGCTGGCCTCGATCAGGGTGTGGGGGTAGGCGTGCCAGAGGGCGTCCATCACCGGGGTTTTGGCGGCGCGGATGGCGTTGTCGTTGTCGGCTGAGCGATACCCCCAGCCATCGAGAATGGCCAGCACCACCGGGGCCACCGGACCTGCTGCGGAGGGCGCGGCGCCCTGGGGAGAGGGCAGCGGCGTCGGCAGAGAGGGATGCAGGGGAATGTTTGGTGGAGAGGGAACGGCGGTCACCCGGTCGAGGACTCGTCTCTGCCAGTCGGCCCCAACTTACAGCCAGGCACTGAAGCCTCCCCTGTCAGCTTCGGTGCCGTCAGGTTTCGGGCACATGGCGCTCCCGCCAGCGCCCATAGCATCGGCGCCAGATCCGCAGTGCCGACCGCCATGGTTTCGCCGGAGCCCCCCGACGCTCCCTCCGCCGATCCCGCCGCGGCGACCGCGGCCCGTTCCGATCGTCTCGCCCTGCTGTCCGGGCCGGAGCTGGGCCGCACCCTCGATCGGCTCGCCTCCCAGGTGCTGGAGTCGGTGGGGGAGACCGAGGCGTTGCTGCTGCTCGGCATTCCCACCCGCGGGGTGGATCTGGCCAAGGTGCTCGCCAGGCGCCTCGAGGCCCTCTGCGGCCACCCGGTGGCCCACGGCAGCCTCGACCCCACCTTCCACCGCGATGACCTCGAACGGGTGGGTACCCGGCTGGTGGAGGCCACCCAGTTGCCCGTCCGTGTCGACGGTCGGGCGGTGGTGCTGGTGGACGACGTGATTTTCACCGGTCGCACCGTGCGGGCTGCCCTTGAGGCCCTGCAGGCCTGGGGGCGGCCGAAGCGGGTGCTGCTGCTGGTGATGGTGGACCGGGGCCATCGGGAGGTGCCCATCCAGCCCGATTTCTGTGGACGGGTAGTGCCGACGACCCGCCAAGAGAGCATCCAGGTGTGCCTTCGCCACATCGACGGCGAGGAGGGGGTTTTCCTGCTGCGCGATTGAGAGTCGGCAGGCTCAGAGGACTTCCAGTTCGTCGGCGCGGAAGTGGGCCCGGAAGCGACCGAAAGCCACTACCACCGGCAGGGTGGGGCTGATCGTGCGGCCTTTCCACTCGTGGAGAACATCATGCACCTGGCCTTGCTGCCCCTGCATGTCGAAGGCCTGCCCGCGATGCTCGGGATGGTTGAAGAGCACGACGCTCTGGCTGACCTTCACCTGATCCCCTGCCTGCATGGCCCCTTGGTCCGAATGCGGGGCCAATCTTGTCACGCGTGGGGGAGCGGTGACGGATTCAGCGTTGGCAGGCGCTCTCCGGTCCCGCCTCCACCACCCGCCCCCCCAGCTGGCGACAGGCTTCCTGGAATGCTTGCCATTCGTCCATGCCGGTGGCGATACGGCGCTGCACCTGCTCATCGAGCTGGCCGGCCGGAACGCTGTGGGGCAGGGTCCCGTGCCCGTCTCTCTGCTGCTCCTCGCGCCGCAGCCGGGCGAGGCCGTCGCTCACCCGCCGGCGTCGGTCGGCGCTGCGGGCCTGCCACCAGGGGTGGTCGAGACGGTTAAGGGCGTCGAGGGCCTCCCACCAGCGGGCCTGGCCGACCAGGCGGTCGGCCCGCTCCAGCTGCTGGCGGTTGCGCTCCCAGATGGCACGCATTTCATCGCCGATGCCCTGGCCGTCGTTGCGGCGGTCCTCCCCGAGGGGATGGAGGGCCTGGAGGGCCCCCGCCAGGTCGCCGGCGGCGAAGCGCCCCAGGGCCTCGCCGTGGAGCTTCTCGCGCCAGCCCTGCAGCTGCTTGCGGTCGGCGGGGGTGGCGGCGCCGGAGCCCACCAGCTGCTCCTGCAGCCGCAGGGCCTCCCCCCAGCGACGCCCCTGCCAGAGTTGCTGCGCCCGCTCCCGCCGGCAGCGGCCCTGCTCGGGGGCGGAGCGGCCTGGTAGCCAGCTGAGGGCGCTGAGCTGATCGCCATAGCGCAGGCAGTCGTCCAGGCGCCCTTCGGCGGCCGCCTGGCGTAGCTGGTCGGGAAGCTGCCGCTCCCACCAGTACACGGCTCCGAGGCCTACGAGCACCGGTCCGAGCGTGAGCAGCAGCCAGAAACGGGGCAGCCGGTGGTGGCGCAGCGCCAAGGTGGGGCGCTCCTGAAACACACGACCTTTGTATGAAGGCGCGGGGCCGGTATCCGCTCCGGCGGGACGCTCAGCGCACCGGACCCAGGCGCCTGGACTCCAGGCGCCCCCCTGGATCGTCCAGCGCCAGATCCTCCCCCTCCAGCACCAGAGCCCCCTCGCTATCGATGGCGAAGCGGAGCCGCAGGCGGTCTTCCCCCCGTCGGCCGGGACTGGCCAGCGGCAGCACCAGCGGCGGCGTGCTCCAGGGACGCACCGCCGCTTCCCCCGCCGGCCGGCTGCGCAGCACCGGCAGCCCACCCTCAAACACCACCTCAGCCCGGCTCTCCGGCTGGGGTTCGCCGAGCACGATCTCCAGCTGGTGCTGCCCCTCCTCGCTGCAGGCGAGCACGATGTCCAGAGGGCGCTCCGTGGGCCAGCCCTGCCCCGCCACGAACAGCGGATGCCAGCGATGGGCCTGGCTGCGCTGGTCCCAGATCCGCAGCGATACCCCACGGGTGAGCACGTCTTGCAGGCGCACCCCCGGGGTGAGGGCCAGGGCGCCCAGGGCCACCGCTTCCACGGGCCGCTCGCCGCGCAGGGGTATGCCGGGGAAGCGCTCCGCCAACCAGGCGCGGAGCAGCGGCAGGCGGCTGCCGCCCCCCACCGGCAACACGGCGTCGAAGGTGGTCGGATCGAGGCCCTCGCGGCGGGCGCCGGCCAGCACCGCCTCGAGCAGCTCCTCCAGCCGCGCCAGCAGCCCCCGTTCCTGCAACAGCCGCTCCAGCTCGGAACGCCGCAGCCGCAGCTCCCGCGGGGGCTGCCCCGGCAGGCTGCAGAGCTCCAGGGCCTCCTCCACTTCGCTCAGGCGGCACTTGAGCCGCTCGGCGGCCTCCAGCAGCGGCCCCTCGGCGGGGGCGTCGGGGCAGAGGGAGTTGGCGATCCAGCGGTCGAGATCGCGGCCGCCCAGGGGCAGCCCCGCCTTGCCGATCACGCGGGCGCAGCGCAGCCCCTGGCCGCTGCGCTCCAGATCGCGGCCGGCGAAGCGCAGCAGCTGGGCGATCGGCGCCGGCCGCCCCTCGCCCCCCTCCAGGGCCACCAGGGAGAGATCGAGGGTGCCACCGCCCAGGTCCACCACCAGCACCCGGCTGCCCGGGGCCAGGCCAGCGCCGATGGCGGCGGCGGTGGGTTCGTCCACCAGCGCCAGCTCGGCCACGGGCAGGGCACGGCACACCTCCTGCAGCCAGCGGCGGTAGCCGCGGTACGACTCGATCGGGGCGGTGAGCACGAGTCGATGCGGCGTGATCCCCTCGGGGAGAGCCGCCCAGATCCGTTGCAGCAGAATGGCTCCCGCCTGCTCCGGGGTCAGCCCGCCGGCCATGGGGGGCTCCCCCGCCCCAATGCGTCGCTTGAAGTCGCGGTAGAGCCCGGCCCCCTGATCGGCCGCCAGGCCGGCCTCAAGCACTTGCCGGCCGATCAGGGGGCGGCCCTCGCCCGACCCCGCTCGCCAGAGAAGGCTGGGCACCACCGGAGGGTCGCCGGTGCTGTAGGGGGGAAGCGGCAGCAGCCGCGCGGGCTCACCGCCTTCCTGCCAGGCCACCACCGTGGTGCTGCTGCCAAGGTCGATGGCGAGGGTGCCAGGCATAGCGGTGGGAGGGTGGCGCCCCTTCTAGCCCGCTTGCCGGCGGCGCTGACCTACGATGACCGTCCGAATGGGTTATCTCCGAGCCGCATGCCCAGTAGCGCCGATCTCAACCCCAAGGAACTGGCCCAGCGCGCCGAGAGCCTGATTCGCCATTCCAGCAACCGCTACCTCACCACGGTGCGGATCGCCTTCCGGGCGAAGCAGCGCCGTTTCGACGATTTCGATGGCCTGCTTGAGGAGGCCATGATCAAGCCCGTGCATCGCGCGATCATCGAGCTGAGCGACGAGCAGGATCAGCCGGATCTGCTGCCGGGCTGAGGGACGCGGCCGGTCCGAGGAGGGCGGCGGCGATGCAGGTGCAGGAAGGTGAGGGCTGGCGGTTGGCGGTGGATCCGTCCCGCTGGCCCTTCTCCGTGCTGATCGGGGGGAGCGGCTGGGCGGCGGAATTTTCGGCCCAGGAGGCGCAGGCCCTGCGCCGGGGGGTATCCCGTCTGGCGGCCCAGCACCGGCAGCTGGCGGACACATTGTTGACGGAGGAGGCGATCGAGCTCGATCTCGAGATCGAGCTGGCGGGCGGCTGCCTGTGGCTGGGGCTGGAGGGGGATCGGCAGGGCTGGTGCCTTCGCTTTGGGCTCACCCCGGCGGCGGGTCAGCGGGGCCTGGAGGGGGGCTGGTCGGCCGGGGCCAGCGCAGCGATTGCGGCGGCCCTGGAGCTGGCGTCGTCGTTTGCCGACAGGGCGGGTCCGGGGGCGGAATCGGGCTGAGACCGGCCCGATCGGATGGTCTCTGATCAGCAGTGCTGATCATTCGGCCCTCCCCACCGTTTCCCTCCGCCATCCCGCCCTTTTCCCCAGCCTTTCCCCATGTGCCTGGCGCTCCGCCCGGCACGGTCGGTCGATCTGGGGAAAGGTTGGCTCGGTCGCCGCGTCCTCTTGACGACGGCCCCCGTCGTTGCCAGTGGGGGCAGGCCCACGTCTCCGGCGTCGGCTGGGCGGCCCCGGGCGGGCGGTCTTGGGCTGAGACGGCCTGCGGCAAGGGCGCTGCCCCCGATTTGACGGAGCGGCGCCTGTGTGGGGAACTGGTGCCCGAACCGAAGGATCTTCAGCGAATGGTGGCTCGGAGTGGTGAGGGCAGGGACGGCGACGGGGGAGATGGCGACGGGGGAATGGTGAGCCTGATGGCGGAGGTGCCGGAGCCGCTGCTGCAGGCGATGCGGGGCTTCATTGATTGCCATCCCAATTGGGACCAGTACAGGCTGTTCCAGGCCGCCCTGGCGGGCTTTCTGGTGCAGCACGCGCCGGGGGATCGTGCGATCACCCGCTGCTACCTGGCCAATCTGTTTCCTGGCAGCAGTCGCTTTCAGGCCCCGCCGATGGCTGGTCCCAACGTGGCGCCTGGCCCCGTTCTGAGGGCCCTGCCGGGCCCCAGCCACGCTGCGGATGTCTCCGGCCGGGCTGCCTGAAGGCCACCTGGGGGCTGCGCTTCTGGAGAGCTGCGCCGCCATTCCTCACAGGCGCCGGGCCACCAGGCGATGGGTCTGGGCCAGCAGGTCCTGGCGGCTGTGGCCGCGGGCCACCAGCAGGGCGATTTGCTCTTCCAGGTCGTTGCTGGGGAGAAGGTCAAACTCGTTGATCTCCAGCCTGGCTTTTTGGAGGGCGATGGCGGCGTTGTGGTAGGCGGAGGCGGGGTGTCGGTTGAAGCAGTCGGGATTAAAGATGTAGTTAACATGGTGGATCATGTCGATGCCATCTTCGGCTTGGATGTTGTTGGCCAGGCAGAAGACATGCAGCGCTTCCGGCTCAGGATGTAGCAGGTGAATCCAGGGATGGCCGTGCAGCATTGGCTTGTGATGGCCGTAGGGAGAGCACCAGAGGGGGGAGGCCACGCTCCAGAGCAGTCCGCCGGGCCGCAGCACATTGAGCATGGCCTGCCAGCCCCGCTGCAGATCGTGGATGTGCTCGAAGGTGGCGAAGGAATAGGCCAGGTCAAAGCAATTGCCAAGAATCGGGTTCTTGGTGATGTCGGTCTGGAGAAGCAGCGTGTTGGGAATCTCGGCAATTGAATCGCTGTGGATGTCAATATCCACCCCCACAATCAGGGGGTCGGGGCCGAAGCTATGGCGCAGGGCGAGGATGTCGGCCCCCTCGCCGCTGCCCACCACCAGAACGCGCTGGATGGATTCCCCCTCCGCATAGGCGAGGGCCTGATCGACATTGATCTGGTGGAACATGGTTAATTTGGAGATCAGGGGAGAAGGCCAAAACGCTGATGCAAAGCCTCGGTTTCCCGAAAGGACAGGCGGTTGGTCTCGATCAGGGAGAGGTTGGCCAGGTTGCCGCCGTGAACTACGGAGGCCCACATCGGGTAATAGGAGCGCGGTGTGATCTGATGCCGTACGTGGTCGCTGATTTCGGTGTGCATACGAAAGAAGATGGTCTGGGCCTCATGGGCGCCGCGAATTTCTTCGTAGAGGGAGAGAAATGGATTGTTGGGGTAGGAGGAGTGGAAGTAGGTGTCTTCGTTCGGCATGTAATTGCAGCCGCTGGCAAAACTCACTGTGGCATTGCCACTGTTCGGGTACGTGAGATTGCGCAGCACGTCGAAGAAATCGGTGGCCACCAGGTCGTCGGCATCGAGATTTGTGGTGACGACGCGGCAGGGGTAGATGATGTCCTCGCAGGCCAGCATCGTGCTTAGCCCCAGTCCAACCCCGATATAAGGGGCGAAGAGAGTGCGGCATCCCGTGCGTTGCAGGATCGGCTCCAGCCGTTGGCGGATGCGGTCATGTTGGCTGCCGATCAGCAACACCCAGTAGTCGGGTTTGCTGTAGCAGTTGGCCAGGCTCCGTGCGGTGTACCGCTCGAACAGCTGCAGGCGCTCCTCGAGCCACTGCTCATATTCCTCGCTGGATCTTGTCTCCCAGATCGGATGGGGCCAGCTAAAGCGGGTGGCCAGGATCAGGAGGGGGCGATCGGGCATGGTGGTGAGGTGCTCAGCTGATGCTGCTGGCTTCGGTGAAGGGATTGGGCGGGCGGTGGTATAGGCGGGCCCGGGGGGGTATCTGCTCTGGGGTGGGCGCGTGGCCGGGCTTGTAGATGGCGATGGTCATCAGATTGAATTGCCGTTCGCCCGCATCTCCCAGCGCATCGAGCTTGTGCTTTTCGATCAGCCACTCGTCGACTGAACGGTCAGGGGCGTAGGGGTCGTTGAAGCCTACCGCTGCCACCGCCGGGTAGTAAAGAGACCAGGCGGCCTTGAGGATTTCGCGCAGGCTGATCTGGTATTTGTAGTTGCCCACTTCCTCGTAGTCATCGCAGTAGCTACCCGGCTGCGGAAATGGGGTCGCCATCGTATGCATCACGTCGTAGGGCTCGATCAGCAGGATGGCTTTGCGCGCCACGCGCAGCATTTCGTAGAAACCCAGCATCGGTCGGGGCCAGTGATGGAACGCCTCCTTGGCGATCACGCAGTCGATCTCCCCATCGCCAAAAGGCAGGGCTTCGATATCGGCGGCGAGCGCCGCATCCACCCAGCCCTCCTGCGCGGCGGTGTGAATACCATCGGCGTGCAGATCGCTGGCGATGCACCAGGCTTCAGGAAAGAGGCGCTTGAAATAGCCTGCATCCCGGGCCAGATTATCGCCGACGCTGAGAAGGGAGGTGGGTTTCAGGTGATCCAGTAGACCCTCGCTGGAGGCCAGCATCGCGTAGTGGCGCTTGGTGTCGGGGTGCTCGGGATCAAAGGCGCCAGCCCAATAGGGTTGTGAATATTGCTTATGCAGTATTTTGCTTTTGGCGGTGAAATCGCCCGTGGCATCATTCACGGCTGCAAACGACATGGTGCTAAGGCTGTCGGTGAGCGCTTTGTAGGTTGCACTGTAGGCGGCAGGCCAAGCCCGCTCAGGGGGAGCCGGCCTCCGCCGCCGCCATCTCCTCCGCCACCGGGCCCAGGCGCTCCACCCTCAGGGGCCGTCCCAGGCAGAAACGGGCCAGCATGCGCGCCACCAGCGGGAAGGTGCTGGGGGGGCCGATCACCTGATCCATCCCCATCATGCGGATCAGATCTTCAGAAGCGCTGCCGCCGCTGAGATCGGCGCCAAGATCCACCAGGGAACGGCAGAGGGATCCCTCCGGCTCATTGGTGAACAGGCTTACATGCACCCCGCCGGCAAGCTGTTGCCCGCAGAGATGAAGCCAGACGGAATCCGGGTACAAAAATTCGCCGTCCCGCCAGATCGCATAATCGCCCCGTCGGATGTGCAGGCCGCAGGTCGGGCGCCCTTCAGGATTCAACCGCGCCTGCCGCTGCATCGCCTCCTCGATGCGCCAGCGGGGCGGGGCGAGGGGCGCGAGGTTTTTGGAGGGAAAGCGCGGCCGCTCGTAGCGGAACCCGAAGGGCTCGTGCAGCAGCAGCAGATCCGCCCCGGAAGCTTCGGCCAGTGCCTCAGCAAAGACCAGCCCGTCGCCCGTGCCCCAGACGACGGTCACGCCGTTGCACCGCTGGCGAACCAGCCCTGGCACCCCCTCCTGGGGGAGCTGGCGGCAGAACGCAGCCAGGGTGCTGGCCGAAAGGGGCGTGCCGCTGAGGCGGGCGAACAGTTCCGCGGTATCCCCCGCTGGAGCCAGCCAGGGGGAGGTGGGATCGAGGAAGTCATGAAAGGTCTCCACGGCCCAGGGGAAATGGAGGCGGTTGTGTAGGCCAGCGACCTGCGCTTCACCCTGGCAGCGGGCCATCCACAGCAGGCTGTTGGCCAGGCGGCTGTGGGGGGTTGGCTGCTGCGAGAAGAGAACGGACGGCACGCCAGCGGCTCCGGGCGGGTTTAGCCCGTGGGTGGCGCTTCGCCCACGAGGGAGTAGAGGCGCAGGGCCGCCTCGGTCTCCACGGGCAGGATCGAGAGGCGGTTGCCGCGGCGCACCACCGCCAGCTGCTCGGGGCTGAACTCCTGGCGCAGTTCCTCAAGGCTGAGCAGCCGGGCGAAGGTGCGGCGATGGCGCAGGCGCACGCAATCCCAACGGGGGGCTTCCGGCTTGGAGGCCGGATCGAAGTAGGGGGATGTGGGCTCGAATTGGCTGGGATCGGTGAGGCCGGTTTCGATCACCTCCATCAGGCCGACGATGCCGGGGGGGCTGGCATTGGAGTGATAAAAGAAAGCCAGATCGCCCACCTGCATGCTGCGCATGAAATTGCGGGCCTGGTAGTTGCGAATCCCATCCCAGAGGGTCGTGCCCTCAGACGCCAGCCGCTCGATGCCGTAGACCTCGGGCTCGCTCTTCATCAACCAGTGGCGGGGTGCGGCGTCGTCCATCACAGCTCCGGCAGCGCCGCCACCAGCTGGCGGAAATGGTCGCCGCGTGCCTCGAAATCCCTGTATTGATCAAAGCTGGCGCAGGCCGGGGAGAGCAGCACGGCCCGCCCCGCCCCGCCGGCACTGAGGCGCTCGGCCTCCGCCACAGCCTCCGCCAGCCCTTCGCACCGCACTACGGTCCCGGAGTAGCGGGCCTCCGCCAGCAGGGTGGCGAAAGCGTCGCGGGCGGCGCCAAAGAGCACCACCGCCGAGGCCTGGCGCCCCAGCTCCTCCAGCCACCCTCTGGCCTCCCCCTGCTTGGCCTCGCCGCCGGCCAGTACCACCAGCGGACCCTCCAGGGCCCGCAGCGCCACCTCGGCGGCGTCGTAGTTGGTGGCCTTGCTGTCGTTGAACCAGGTGACCCCGCCCCGTTCGCGGATTCGCTCCAGCCGGTGCGGAACTCCTGGGAAGCCGCGGAAGGCCGCCTCCATCACCCTCGGCTCCAGCCCCAGGTGCACCCCCACCGCCGTGGCCATCAGCAGGTTCTGGCGGTTGTGGGCGCCGGGCATCGCCAGGCAATCCGCCGGGAACAGGGGGCCGGCGGACCCGCACACCTGGCCCTCCTCCACCCACAGCAGCGGGATCAGGCCCGGGGGCAGGGCCGACCGGGGGCCGGCGGTGACCCAGTCGGCCCGATCCCAGGTGGCGGCCCGTTCCCGCAGGTCGGGGTCGTCGGCGTTGAGGATGCGCCGCTGTGATTTCTCTAAAAGCCGGCGCTTGATGGCGCGGTAGTTGGCGACGGTGCCGTGGCGCTCCAGGTGGTCGGGAGTGAGGGTGGTCCAGAGACCGATGGCCGGGGCCAGCTCCGGCGATTGTTCGATCTGGTAGCTGCTCACCTCCACCACCAGCCAATCGGGCCGGATCTGGCCGGGGCGGGAGCGCTCCAGGACCAGCTCCGCCGCCGAGAAGCCCACGTTGCCGCAGAGCGGGGCGTCGAGCCCGGCGTGCTGGAGCAGGTGGTGCACCAGGTGGGTGACGGTGGTTTTGCCGTTGGTGCCGGTGATGGCAATCCAGGGCACATCGGGCGTGGCCAGCCAGGCCGCCCGCAGCTCGCCCTGTACGGCGATGCCGCTCTGGCGCAGCGCCTCGAGGGTGGGATGGTCCCAGGGGATGCCCGGGCTGACCACCACGGCCGCCGGCGGGGTCGGCAGCGCGGCAAAGCTGGCCGGGCTAAGCGGTGTGGCCAGCCGCACCTCAATGCCTTCCGCCTCCAGCTCGGACGCCTTGGCGCGTAGTTCGGGGCTGTCGCGGCTCTCGAAGACCACCACCGGCAGTCCTTGCTGTCGAAGAAGCCTGGCGGCGCCTAGCCCGGAACGCCCCAGGCCCACGATCACGGTGGGGGAAGCCATCGGGGGCGTCGGCTCGTTCACGGATCGCTAGCTGGACCTGGGGGAAGGGATAACAGTGAATGGGCGATACTGGAATCGAACCAGTGACTCCTACCGTGTCAAGGTAGTGCTCTACCTCTGAGCTAATCGCCCCCGTGCCGAAGCGTTAAAGCCGGCCCGGAACATGCACGCGTAGCGGCACGTCTTGCCCAGGAACTTAGCAGTCGGAGCGCCGTCTCCCGGATCAGCGGCGCTCCAGGGAGATGCGCAGGCGATCCCGCTTGGTGGGTTCGATCTCCAACACCTCCAGCTCGCCCCGATCACGCAGCTGCACCCGCTCGCCGGCCCGCAGCTCCCGGCTGGGGCTGGTCACCGGCTGCCAGTCGACCCGCACCGCCCCCTGGCGGATCAGCTCCGCCATGCGGCTGCGTGAGAGGCCGAAACCAGCGGAGGCCACCGCATCCAGCCGGCAGGAGGCCTCCACGGTGCTCAACCGTCGCGGCGCGCGGGGCGGGGGCGGCCGCAGCTCCGCCAGCGGCCGGGACTCGAAGCGCACCGGCACGGAGCGCACCTGCCCTTCGCGCTCCGCCAACGCCGCGGCGACGGCTCCGGTGACCACCGCCTGGGCGCCGCGGTCCCCCCGCAGCCAGAGGTCGCCCACCTCCCCCCCGGGCGCTCCGGCCCCCAGCAACGCTGCGCGGAACTCCTCCGGCGCGGCGGGATCGAAGAGAAAGTTGCCGGCGATCTCCAGACCCATCAGCCCGGCCGCGGAGCCCTCCGCTGCCCCGTCCCCGGAGTCCTCCGCCAGGGCGGTTTCGCTGCGCTCCAGCCACAGGCGCCGCCGCTCCGCCGCGGGATGGCCCCCCTCACTGCGCAAGCGCAGCTCGCTCAGGCTGGCCAGGCGCGCTTCCGCCTCCTCCCGCAGGTCCGGCGCCAGGAAGGGGGTCCAACATGGTTCCCAGGTGCGCAGCACGGTTTCGGCCAGATCGATCAGGGGCTCGAGGCCCGCAGCCTGGCGGCTGCCCTGGAGGAGCTCACGGCGCGGCAGCATCGGAGAGCCCCTCAGCCCTCGCCCAGCCGCACCACGGCCTTCGGCCGGGCCTGCTGCAGCACCGACCAAGGCACCTCGCTTCCCGCCGCCGGCTCGATCAGCAACAGCCAGCAGCCCTCCTGCAGGCGATTGCGCAGGGCACGGATGCGGTCGTCTTCCTCCGAGCCGACGCTGGCGGCGGCGGCGAAGCTGCCCATGAAGCCCGAGCCCATCCCCAGCAGGCCGCCGATCAGCGGCTGGCCCCAGGGCCCGGCGAAGTCGAAGGTGTGGAGATCGGTGATCTGGGTGAAGGTGAGCCCCGCCAGGAAGCCGAAGGGCATCAGCCAGCCCACCATCGAGCGCTGCAGGCGGCGGCGGGCGGCGGTGGCATCCAGCCGATCCACCTCGCGCAGGGGCGTCTCCCCCGCGCCGATCGCCACCATGGCTTGCGGCGCGGGCTGGCGGGCTGCGAGGGTGTCGCGCAGCTGCCGCAGCCGGTCGAGGTCATCGAGCACCACCACCACGCTCTGGGTCATGGGTTCGCTCCGGGGGTCGGCACAGGGTCGCTCTCTACACTGCACCTCCGGCCCGCCCCCACCGCGCCGCATTCGCCGGACAACACGGACATGACGAAGGTTCTGGTCTCCGATCCCATCGATCAGGCGGGGATCGACATCCTCTCCCAGGTCGCCCAGGTTGACGTACGCACCGGCCTGCCGCCGCAGGAGCTGCGGGCGATCATCGGCGAGTACGACGCCCTGATGATCCGCTCTGGCACCCAGGTGACGGCGGAGATCATCGAGGCGGCGGATCGGCTGCGCATCATCGGCCGCGCCGGCGTCGGCGTCGACAACGTGGATGTGCCCGCCGCCACCCGCCGCGGTGTGCTGGTGGTGAATTCGCCCGAGGGCAACACCATCGCCGCCGCCGAGCACGCCCTGGCGCTGATGCTCTCCCTCTCCCGCCACGTGCCCCACGCCCACGCCAGCACGATGGCCGGCGGCTGGGACCGCAAGACCTACGTCGGCAACGAGCTCTACAAGAAGGTGCTCGGCGTGGTGGGGCTGGGCAAGATCGGCTCCCACGTGGCGCGGGTGGCCCGGGCGATGGGGATGGACGTGACCGCCTACGACCCGTTCGTGTCGCCGGAGCGGGCCCAGCAGATGCAGGTGCGGCTGCTCTCGCTGCCCCAGCTGTTTGCCGAGGCCGATTACATCACCCTGCACCTGCCCCGCACGCCCGACACCGAAAACCTGGTGAACGCCGAGCTGCTGCGCACCATGAAGCCCACGTCCCGGTTGGTGAACTGCGCCCGGGGTGGCATCGTCGATGAGGCTGCCTTGGCGGAGGCGGTGGAGCAGGGCGTGATCGCCGGCGCCGCCCTCGATGTGTTCGCCAAGGAGCCCCTGGCCGCCGATTCCCCCCTGCGGGCGGTGCGCGAGCGGCTGGTGCTCACCCCCCACCTGGGCGCTTCCACCGAGGAGGCCCAGGAGAATGTGGCCATCGATGTGGCCGAGCAGATCCGCGACGTGCTGCTGGGCCTGCCCGCCCGCAGTGCCGTGAACATTCCCGGTTTGAACGCCGAGCTGATGGAGCAGCTCAAGCCCCATCTGCAGCTGGCGGAAACCCTGGGCCAGCTGCTCAGCCAGCTGGCGGGTGGTCAGATCAGCGAACTGGAGGTGCGCCTGCAGGGCGAATTCGCCTCCCATCCGGCCCAGCCCCTGGTGGTGGCGGCCCTCAAGGGGGTGCTTTCCACCGCCCTGGGCGACAGCATCAACTATGTGAACGCCAGCCTGGAGGCCCGTGAGCGCGGCATCCATGTGCTCGAGGTGAAGGACGACGCCAGCCGCGACTTCGCCAGCGGTTCGCTGCAGCTGGTCTGCCGTGGTGGCAAGGGCAACCACAGCGTCACCGGAGCGGTGTTCGCCGATGGGGAGCTGCGCATCATCACCATCGATGAATTCCCGGTCAATGTGGCTCCCAGCCGTCACATGCTGTTCATGCGCCACCGCGATATGCCAGGCATCATCGGCCAACTGGGCTCCCTGCTCGGTGAGCACAACGTCAACATCGCCTCGATGCAGGTGGGTCGGCGGATCGTGCGCGGCGACGCCGTGATGGTCCTCAGCCTCGACGACCCCATCCCCCCCACCCTGCTGGCCTCGGTCCACGCCATCAGCGGCATCCAGGAGGCCCATCCGGTCACTCTCTGAGCCCTGCCTGACTGCCCGGAGCGGCCTGAGCGCCGCAAGGCCCCTCGCCGATCGTCCACGCGATGAACGCGTCCCCTCCCCTCCCCGCCGACGCTCCGCTTCCCGAAACCCCGGCGGCTTCCCCGCCTGCAGTCCTCTGGCGGCTTGAGATGGCGATCCCCCCGCCCCTGGAGGAATCGCTGCTGTGGAAGCTGGAGAGCCTGGGCGTCCAGCGGCTGGCTGTGCGCCATCGGCCCGACGCCCCCAGCGAGCGGGAGCTGCTCGGGTGGGTGGCGGCGGCCGATTGGCCTGCGGAGCGCCGCTCTGCCCTGGAGGCGGCCCTTCCCCCCCTCGGTGAGCCGTTTGCCCTGTCGGTGCCGCCGCTGCGCTGGTTTCCCCAGGACGACGAGGACTGGAGCCGCAGCTGGAAGCGCCACTGGCAGCCCGATCCGGTGGGGGAACAGTTGCTGATCCTTCCCGCCTGGTTGGAGGCTCCGCCGGAGTCCGCCGGCCGCCGCGTGATCCGCCTCGATCCCGGCAGCGCCTTTGGAACCGGCAGCCATCCCACCACCCGCCTCTGCCTGGAGGCCCTCGAGCGTCTGGCGACCTCCCGGGAAGGGGAGTTGGCCGGCCTGCGGGTGGCCGACCTGGGCTGTGGCAGCGGCGTGCTCGCCCTGGCGGCCCTGGCCTTCGGGGCGGCAGCGGTGGCCGCGGTGGACACGGACAGCCTGGCGGTGAGCGCCACCGGGGACAACGCTCGCCTCAACGGCCCTTTCCCGCTGGAGCGGCTGCGGGTGGCCCAGGGCTCGGCGGATGCCCTGGCCGACCTGCAGGGCCCCCCGGCCGACCTGCTGCTCTGCAACATCCTGGCGCCGGTGATCGAGGCCCTGGCCCCCCACTTCTCCTCGCTGCTGGCCCCGACCGGCCTGGGGCTGCTCAGCGGGCTGCTGGTGGACCAGGCGCCCCGCCTGGAGCGGGTGCTGGCGGAGGAGGGCTGGCAGGCCACCCTGGAGGCGCACCAGGAGCAGTGGGGGTTGATGAGCCTGCGCCGTGCCCCGGCTGTTACATAAGGCACGCTGATCTGTGCCTCCGGTCTGATTGGGCTTCCCGGCCAGAGCGGCGCGGATCGGCGGGAAGGCCCCCCGGCGGATGTAGGAAGGTGGCGTCCTGCAGGCTCTTCCTCCGGACGCCTGTCAGCCCCCATCCCCTTTTCATGGCTTCCTACAAAGTCACCCTGATCAACGCGAAAGAGAACCTCAACAAGACAATCGAGGTTCCCGACGATCAGTACATCCTTGATGCTGCCGAAGAACAGGGCATCGACCTGCCCTACTCCTGCCGCGCTGGCGCCTGCTCCACCTGCGCCGGCAAGCTCAGCGCTGGCACCGTCGACCAGTCTGACCAGAGCTTCCTCGATGACGACCAGATCGAGGCCGGTTTCGTGCTGACCTGTGTGGCCTACCCCACCTCCGACTGCACCATCGAAACCCACGCCGAAGAAGCTCTTTACTGAGCCCCCTTTGCGGCCGCAGCCCAGGCCCGGTCGCAAGGCCTGGAAGCTACGCCCTTGCCATGCCTTCCAGGCTTGAACCCCTGGTTTCTCTCTGCCACCCTGCGGGGTGGCTTTTTTGATGAGCGTCCCGATGCACACGGTGCTGGAGTCCGGCAGCGAGCACGCCAGCCCCGGCGGCCAGTACAGCTACCGAATTCTGGGCCCCTGCTGTCGCCTGTTCGACCGCGAGGAGTTGCCCTGGCCCTGCTGTCGGTTGGCCTGGCGCAGCAAGGAGCCGAGCTGGCGTCGCGTCGGGCGGCGCTTCGTGGCCGACCTGGCCGCTCGCCGCTGCCCCTCCTATGCCGTGGAGCTGCTCCAGCCGGGGGCCCGGCCCACCCGGACCGTGATCACCCTGTTCCCCCAGCGGCTGGCTCCGGCCCTTCAGGAGTGGTGGTACAGCAAGCAGCCGACCTCGATGGACCCGGCGAACCTCCTGCCGCCGGAGGCGCCGTGAGATGCCGTTCCTAACCACACACACAGAAAAGCCCGATGCCCCTCGCGTGGAGGCATCGGGCCTTGAGAAGCAATCAGAGGTGGATCAGAAATAAATCTTGCCGCCGCCCCATTGCAGGCCTTGCACCTTCGGGGCCACCAGGATGTAACCAGCGATCAGGCGGAGATCGTTTTCATCAAGGTCGCGCATCTTCACGAATACATCGGCACTGCGCAGGCTGGGATGCACGTCGGCGATGCTGTATTCGCCGTCGTAGGAGGTGGGGTCCTTGAGGTAATCGACTAAGGCTTCCACCGAATCGCGCGGCGGGGTGGCCAGGGCCAGGGTTTCGGGATCGAGGCCGACGTTCTGGTTGGTCTTGGTAATGCCGCCGGCGTGGCAGGTGCCGCAGCTGTCGTTGAAGATCTTGCGACCTGCCTTGATCTCCTTCTCGCTGAACGTCACGCTGCTGCCACCGGTGCTGGCGGGCACTGTGAGCTGCTCGGCCGTCCACTGGGCGGCGGCCGCGGGACCGGCGAAGCAGACCAGCAGCGCCAGGGGCAGGACCAGCAGGGTCCGGGCGATGGCGCGGAGGGTCGAGCGGAGGAAGGGGGCCATGGGAGGAGCCGGAGAAGGGGCGGTGAGACCGCGACTGAGACCTTGTATCACGGCCGAAGCCCCCCCGCTGCGGAACCATGTGAACTGTTGCAGGGCGGCGCCAGCGGAGCCCCGCGGCAGGGGCGGCTCAGTCTTCGGGGAGCACATCGAGGCAGAGGAAATCGCGCGCCAGCTCGGTGGCGGGGAAGATCGCCCGCGCCTCCGCCAGCAGGTCGTCCGGGCCCACGGCGCCGCCGGGAACGTAGCGGGGGCTCAGGTGGGTGAGCACCAGCTGGCGCACGCCGGCCTCCAGGGCCGTTTGCGCAGCCATCGTGCTGGTGGAGTGCTGGCGCTGGATCGCCAGTTCGGCCTCGGCGTGGCAGAAGGTGGCTTCATGGATCAGCAGGTCTGCCCCGCGGGCCAGCTCCACCGCCGCTTCGCTGAACACGGTGTCGGTGCAGTAGACGATGCTGCAGCTCGGCCGGGGTGGGCCGCAGAGGCTGGCGCCGTTGATGATGCGCCCGTCGTCGAGGGTCACGCTGCGACCGGCCTTGAGATCGGCGTAGATCGGACCAGGGGGAATGCCCAGGGCCCGGGCCCGCTCCACCGCGAAGCGGCCGGGCCTTGGCTTGCGTTCCACCCGATAGGCGAAGGCCGGCACCCGATGCGTCAGCGGGGCGCAGCGCACCAGCATCTCGTCGTCCTCGAACAGCACGGCGCCGCTCTGGGCCGCCTCCCGCACCCGGTGGCTGCGCAGGGGGTAGCCGATGCGGGTGGAGCTGGTGCGCAGCACCCCCTCGAGGTAATCCCGCAGGGGATCCGGACCGTAGAGATCGAGGCCTTCGGTGCAGCTGCCGGCCAGGCCCAGGCTGGCCAGCAGGCCCGGCAACCCGAAGACGTGGTCCCCGTGCATGTGGGTCACGAAGATGCGCCGCAGTTGGGAAACCCGCAGGTCGCTGCGCAGGAACTGATGCTGGGTGCCCTCGCCACAGTCGAACAGCCACAGCTCGGCCCGCTGCGGCAGGCGCAGGGCGACGGCCGAGACGTTGCGCGCCCGGGTGGGAACGCCGGAACTGGTGCCCAGGAATGTGACCTGCACCGGCCCGCCCACAGCGCTCTCGATCGGCATGCTGCCACGGGGCGCATCTGGCAGGGTTCCGCCGGGGCGGTCACAATGGGCAGCCCTTGTGGCCTCCACCGCCCCGATCCGGCGTGACCCTGCCCCTCCCCCCCGGCTGGCCGAGCCGCCGCCGGCCCCTGTTGCCCCTCCTGGCCATGCCGCTGGCGGCCCTGCCCCTGGCCTCCCTGCCCCCGTTTGCCCCCGGTCAGGCGCCGGCGGCCCGTCAGGCGGCCCTCCCGCCTGCCCCCTACGGCGGCCCGGTGGTGCGGGTGCTTCTCCGCCAGCAGGCCTCCCTCACCCTGGGGGCCGAGGGGGGTGTGGCGCGGCTCACGGATGCAACCGGACGCACCGTGGCGGAGCTGGCCCCCGGGGAGCGACTCACGCTCCAGGGCGACCCTGAGGGATCGGCCCTGGCCCTGGCGCGGCCAGGGGAGGCGGCGAGCCCGGTGCCGGTGGCGGAGCTTTGGCTCACCCCCCGCCGGGATGGCGGCAGCCAGGGGGTGTTGCTCCTGGAGGGCCAGCTCTTCCGAGGCCGGCTGCAGCTGAGCCGCCAGGGCCAGAACCTGCAGGCGATCAACCACGTCTCGTTGGAGAGCTACCTGGCCGGGGTTGTGGGCAGTGAGATGCCCGCCAGCTGGCCCCTCGACGCCCTGAGGGCCCAGGCGGTGGCCGCCCGCACCTACGCCCTGGCCCAGCGCCGCCCCGCCGCCCCCTACGACGTCAAAGCCACCGTCGCCAGTCAGGTGTATCGCGGCGTGGCGGCCGAGACCGCCTCCACCCGCGAGGCGGTGGCCAGCACCCGCAGCCAGGTGCTGATGCACGGCGGCGCCTTGATCAATGCGGTGTTCCACAGCAGCAGCGGTGGCAGCACCGAGAACAGCGGTGAGATGTGGAGCCGCCAGCTCCCCTATCTGGTGAGCGTGCCCGACTTCGATCAGACCTCGCCGGTGCACCAGTGGGAGAAGAGCTTCGATCCCCTGGCCCTGCGCCGTGCCTTCCGGGAGACCGATGGCGTGGCGGCGATCGAGGTGATCGACACCTCCAGCACCGGCCGCGTGCGGCGGGCCCGCATCCTTGGACCCGCGGGCAGCCTGGAGGTCAGCGGCAATGAGCTGCGCCAGCGGTTGGGCTTGCGCAGCACCTTCGTGACCTTCCGCCTGGAGCCCTCCAGCACGGCGCCTGAGAGCATCAGTGGCAGCCTGCGGCGCCTGATGGCCGCCGACCGGCCGCCGCCGCCCCCCCTGCCGCCCCAGCTGGGCACCCCAGAGCCTGCGACCCCTGCGCAGCCCTCCCCGTCGGTGGCGTTGCCTTCGCTGCTCGTGAGCGGCCGCGGCTTCGGCCACGGGGTGGGGATGAGCCAGTGGGGAGCCCATGCCCTGGCCCTGCGGGGCGAGGACTACCGCCGGATCCTGAGCCACTATTACCGGGGAGCCGAATTGCGCACGCTTCCCAGCCCTTGATCCCCGCCGACGTCCCCCCCTCCTCGATCTCCCCCTCCGGTCCTGGTCCTGGCGCGGGCGCCCGAGGGCCCGGGCGCCTGGAGGTGATCGAGCTGGCCGATGCGGCGGCTGTGGCTGAGCGGGTGGCGGCGCGGCTGTTGAATGCCCGGCGCCGGCAGCCGCAGCGGGCCCTTGGCCTGGCCACCGGCCGCACGATGGTGCCGGTCTACGCGGCAATGGCGCGCCTGTTGCCCCTGTTGTCGCATGCGGAGCAGGAGCGGGTGCGGAGGGGCTGGCTGAGCTTCAACCTGGATGAATACGTCGGCCTTGCCCCCACCGACCCCCGCTCCTTTCATGCCGCCATGGCGGCCCAGCTCATCGCTCCGCTAGGGCTCGATGCCGCCGGGGTGCGGCTTCCGGACGGCCTGGCCGCCGATCCTCAGGCGGAGGCGGGCCGCTATGCCGCCGCGCTGGCGGCGGCGGGGGGCATCGGCCTGCAGGTGCTGGGGCTGGGGCTCAACGGCCATGTGGGTTTCAACGAACCTCCCTGCGGTCCGGAGGCCACCAGCCGTTGCGTGGAGCTCAGCGATGGCACCCGCTCCCAGAACGCCAGCGCCTTCGGCGGGGTCGCCGCGGCAGTGCCCAGCCGGGCGATCACCCTGGGGTTGGCGGAGATCCTGGCGGCCGAGCGCATCCTGCTGGTGGTGACCGGCGCGGCCAAGGCGTCCATGCTGCGCCGGGTGCTGGAGGCGCCCCCCACCCCCGACGTCCCCGCCAGCTGGCTGCAGTTCCATCCCGCCGTGAGCGTGATCGCAGATGGGGCCGCCCTGGGCCGCCCCCTCACTGACCAGGACTAATCCTGTACTAAAGGATGTTATAATTGATCTGCCAAAAAGGCTGGTTTATGGAGTTTATTGCTCGCACGGCTTCCTTCGTAACCCGCAGCCTCGGACTTCCGCCCGCTTCCTCCGTGCCACTGAAGTATGGGCAGATCCGCACGATGGAGGAGTTCCTCAGCGTGGCCCCCATGCCGCTCGCGAGCAACGGCGAAAGGGTTTCGGTCGATCTTGGCTGTGGGCGCAATCCGCGCAATCCTCTGGGCTGCGAGCGTCTCTTCGGGCTGGATATCGAGGCCGATCCCGGAGCCAATGTGCTGGCGGTGGACCTCTTCGTATCCCCGCTCCCCTTTGGCAACCAATCCGTGGATGTGGTAACGGCCTACGATTTTTTGGAGCACGTGCCCCGCTGTGCCATCACGGCGGAGGGCACCCGCTTCCCGTTTATTGATCTGATGAGCGAGGTGGTTCGTATTCTTAAGCCAGGGGGTCTGTTCTTCAGCAAAACACCGGCCTATCCTTTCTCATCGGCTTTCGTTGATCCCACCCACGTGAACGTGATCACTGAGGATACGTTCCCGAGTTACTTTTGTTGCGATTCCCATTATCCGCAGGCAAGCCGTTACGGCTTCAAGGGCGAGTTCAAGTTGGTTCGGCAGCGGTGGTGGGGGCGCGGACTTGGCACCTCGCTCCTCTGCCTGTTGCAGAAGGCCGGCCCCTCCTGTCCTCCGATCGCCTGAGTTTCGATCGCTTGAGCTCCGATCACCTGAGCTCAGGGCCGCCTGGGCTCAGAGCAGCACCGCCTGCAGCTGCGCCTCGTCGGCCTCCAGGTTGGCGGTAACGGCCCGCACGTCGTCGAGCTCTTCCAGGGCATCGAGCATGCGCAGGCAGGCCCGCAGCACGTCGGGATCCTGCAACGGGCAGGGGGTCTGGGCGATCCAGCGGTGCTCCCAGCTCACCACCGGCAGGCCCTGGTCGCGCAGGCCGGCCTGCAGGGCTTCCAGGTCTTCGTAGCCGCCGATCACCTCGGTGCCGTCGTCCTCCAGGGTCCAGCCCAGGGTCGCCGGTCCGCCGTTCTCCTCCAGAACCAGCAGCTGCTCCACCAGCGCCTCCTCCCCCAGCCCAGCCCCCAGCCGCACCACCGATCGGAGTTCGAACAAGTAGCTGACACAGCCGTTCTCCCCCAGGTTGCCCCCATGCTTGCTGAAGGCCAGGCGCAGGTCGGCGGCGGTGCGGTTGCGGTTGTCGGTGAGGGCCTCCACCATCACCGCAACGCCACCGGGCCCGTAGCCCTCGTAGCGCACAGCCTCGAAGGCGTCGGCCCCGCTGCCGCCGTGGCCGGATCCCTTGGCGATGGCCCGCTCGATGTTGGCGTTTGGCACCCCGGCCGCCCGGGCTTTCTCGATGGCGGTGCGCAGTTGGAAGTTGCCGGCGGGATCGGCCCCGGCGCGGGCCGCCACGATGATCTCCCGCGCCATGCGCGTGAAGACGGCCCCCCGCTTGGCGTCGACCACTGCCTTGGTGCGCTTGATCTGGGCCCACTTGCTGTGGCCGGCCATGGCTGCGGAGGGAGCGGAAGGAGCGGAGGGTGGGGGCGTCGCGCCGCAGGGCCGTGCTGTCAGCCGGCGGCGTCGAACACCAGGCGCGGACGGAGCCAGCCGGCCCCGTCGGCAAGGGCGATGCCCGCCAGGTTGCCATCCGGATCCAACATCGCCAGGGGTTGCCCTTGCGGATGGGGTTCGACGGAGGCCAGAGATTGGCCGCAGCGCCAGGGGGTGAGCTGGGCGGGTTCCAGTTGCTGGCGCGGCAGGTTGCCCAGGGCCTGGAGTGGATCGAGCAGGGGTGGGGGTGGGGCCAGGCTCTCGAGGGGCACCGCGGAAGCCAGATCAAAGCCCAGGGCCTCGGTGCGGCGCAGCTCCGCCAGGGTGCCGCCGCAGCCGAGGCTCTCCCCCAGGTCACGGGCGAGGGCGCGGATATAGGTGCCGGCGGAGCAGCGCACCTCCAGCTCGAGCCGGCCCGTGCCCGGATCCCACCCCAGCAGGGTGAGGGATTCGATCGTCACGGGTCGGGGCTCCAACACACTGGCCTCGCCGCGACGGGCCCGGGCGTAGGCCCGTTCGCCGTCCACATGAACCGCCGACACCTGCGGGGGGACCTGCAGGATCGCTCCGCGGAAGGGGGCCAGCGCCTGCTCCAGGGCGGGCCCATCCAGGGGTGGCACCGGTTGCTGGGCCAGCACCGTGCCCTGCAGATCATCGCTGTCGGTGCGCAGTCCGAGCTGCACGATGCCTCGGTAGGCCTTGGCGCCCGCGAGGTACGGCAACAGCCGGGTGGCTGGCCCGACGGCGATCGGCAGCACCCCGGTGACCGCCGGATCCAGGGTGCCGCCATGGCCCACCCGCCGCAGCCCGTAGGCCCGGCGCACATGGGCCACGCAGGCGTGGGAGGTGAGGCCAGCTGGTTTGTCGATCACCAGAAAACCGCAGGGGTTCAGGACCCCTGCGCTGGATCCGGCGGTGGAGAGGGACACGCCGCGGAGGAAGGGATCAGGCGGCGGTGATGTGGATGCGCTTGCGGTTGCGCAGGTTGCGGGTGATGGATTCGAAGCGCACCACGCCGTCCACCAGGGCGAAGAGGGTGTCGTCGGAGCCGCGGCCCACGTTGACGCCGGCCAGCACCGAGGTGCCGCGCTGGCGGATCAGGATCGAACCGGCGCTCACGGCTTCACCGCCGTAGGCCTTCACGCCCAGGCGCTTGGAATTGGAGTCGCGGCCGTTGCGGGTGGAGCCTGTGCCTTTCTTATGGGCCATGGGAGGAGGGGGAACGCTGGAGGGGTGTGGGAAGGAAAGGGGGAGGGGGGCCGGGCTCAGGCGACCTTGGTGCCGCCCACGGTGATCGACTGCACCAGGACGCGGGTGAGCTCCTGGCGGTGGCCATTCTTGCGGCGGGTCTTCTTCTTAGGGCGCATCTTGTAGATGAGCAACTTGGGCCCGCGGCGATGGGCCATCACCTTCAGCTCCACCGTGGCGCCCTTCACGTAGGGCTGGCCCACGGTGGTGCCTTTGGCGTCCTTCACCAGCAGCACGGTTTCGAGGGTCACGGTGCTGTCCACCTCGGCGGCGAGGCGGTCGATGTCGAGGTAGCGGTTGGGCTGCAGCCAGAACTGCTGGCCGGAGGCCTCAACGATCGCGTAGACATCAGCGCCCTCGCCGCCGGCTGGGGCAGCGGGGGCGGCAGCGG
>CANEWU010000013.1 GCA_947442825.1 Synechococcaceae cyanobacterium | reverse complement strand
GCGATGGAGCGGCGGCGATCAGCGGCTGGAGACGCGATGGCGCAGCTTCCGTGACCAGCTCAAGGCAATAGCAGCACCGGCAAGCGGCACCGGACCGGGCACTGTGTTGGAAACTTGTTCAACGGTTAATTGGGTAAATTGAATTGAACTCCATACTGTGGCGTTGGATGTTCGTGACGTAACGATGGGAACTCCTGCCGCAGCTGTAAACTGGTTGTTGAACGGTGTGACAATCGCTTCGGGGAATGAGGTTTGGATAGATGAGTTGGAATTCTGAGTGAAGGAGACTGTTGCACTTGCTCCACCAAAACTATTAAATCCGGTAAGGTAGGAAATCAGCCGCACTGGGGTGTTGAATGCCAGGGAAAGTGAGGATTGATCTTCGCAAAAGGATCCACTGATAAAGCCGGCAATGCATAGGCCATCTGAATCCGCCACAGAAGCGTTTATATCCGAGATGAAATTGCTGACGGTGAGGGTAATGCCGTCCTCTGTCAGATAAAAGTCGGATGATCCGTCAAGAGATCCGTCGAAGGTGAATGTGGTGGCTGCCTGTGTCTTCGATGGAGCAAGCGCGACGGTGAGCGCGATGCCGAGGGCGGCAAGGAGAGTGCGTGTTTGCATGGAGAAGAGAATTCTTAGGTAATTTTGTGGTGATGAATTGTGGGGGGGGGGGGGCTTCCTGTGCCGGTTTGGCGAGTGGCTTGTCCGGACGGGGCATGGCCTCCGGGGCTGATTTTTTCTGGCTCCAAGGGCTCTCGGGGCCGTTCCCCCTTCGGTCTGGTCGACTAAGCTGGTTAGGGATTGCGGCCCTGCTGATGCGCCAGGTGAACATGCATGAGGCCAAGACCCATTTGTCCCGCTTGGTGGAGGAAGCGGCTGCCGGCGAGCCGTTCGTGATCTGCAAGGCTGGTCGACCGATGGTGCGCGTCACGCGGCTGGACGACGGGGAGGCCGCGACGGCACCCCGGCGCCGGCTTGGCCTGCTCGCCGGACACTGCCAGGTACCCGACGACTTCGATCAGCTGGCGGCGGCCGAGATCGCCGATTGGTTCGAGGGAAGCTGAGCACCGTCATGCGTCTACTGCTCGATACCCATCTGCTGGTGTGGGCGATGGGTTCCCCCCAGCGCTTGCCCGCCGGGTTGGCCCCGATGCTGGAGGACCCCTCCCATACCCCGGTCTTCAGTGTCGCCAGCCTTTGGGAGCTGGTGATCAAGCAGGCCCTGGGCCGTCCGGACTTCACGGTGCAGCCGCCGCTTCTGCGCCGAGCCCTGCTGGAGGGGGGCTGGCAGGAGCTGTCGATCGAAGCGCACCACGCGCTTGCCGTCGCCGCCCTTCCGCCGCTGCACCGTGATCCGTTTGACCGGCTGCTCCTCGCCCAGGCAAGCGCGGAGGGCCTGCTGCTGATCACCGCAGATCATCAATTGGCGCAGTATCCGGCTCCGGTTCGCCTGATGCCCGCCTGAGGTGGTCTGGCTTTCCTGAGGATCGCTTCGCACTTCGCACTTCGCACTTCGCACTTCGCACTTCGCACTTCGCACTTCGCACTTCGCACCATCACCCGCCACCGTTGCCCTCTGGTTCGTTGTGGTCGCACCCCGCCCCCACGCCGCTGACCTTTGCCTGCTGGCCCTCCGCCTCGCCGGTGGCCTGATGATGATCCACCACGGCCAGGACAAGCTCGCCGATCCCGCCAGCTTCGCGGCGACCTTTGTGGTGCGCCTGCATCTGCCCTTCCCCCTGCTCATGGCTCATCTGGCGGGCTACGCGGAGGTATTCGGCAGCTGGATGCTCATCCTGGGCCTGTTCTCGCCCTTCGGTGCTCTCGCCCTGATCAACACCATGGGGGTGGCTGCCTACCACCACATCCTTACCTCGGGCCTCAACATCTACGTGCTCAAACTCGTGGTGCTCGATCTCGGGGCCAGCGGCTCCCTACTGCTGCTCGCTCCGGGTCGCCTGTCTTTCGATGCGGGCATCGTCGCCGGACACGCCAGTTAACTGTAGGTTATCAGCGGGTTAAGGGCAGGGTTTTGATGGGTTAAGCGGATCGTCTTTCGGCTTCGCTCTTTAGCAGCAGCTCTGTCCAGTTGTTGTGCCGTCCATGCCTTTTGCTCGTGTTGGCAGGAGCGGTTTCGCTGCCCCTCCCCCCTTCACGATGAGGGCCCAGACCACGCCGGCATGGACCTCTGGATCCTGCAGAAACGTCCCTCCGGGGCCGTAGAGCCCTACGAGCTCACGCGCCTGCGGGAGGAGGCCCGCCACCTCGGCCTGCGGGCGGAGGCGGTGGCTCCTGAGGAGATCGATCTGATCGTCAGCCGCGGCGGTAGCCGCTCCATCCGCCGCTGCGGCACCGAGGTGGATCTACCCGATGGCCTTCTCTCGCGCACCGGCAGCGCCACCGACTATTTCACCCTGGCGATCCTGCGCCAGCTCGAGCATCTGGGTGTACCGGTGTTCAATGCCAGCCGTTCGATTGAGGCGGTTAAAGATAAGCTCTATGCCCACCAGATCCTCGCCCAGAGCAACCTGCCCATCCCCCGCACCATGCTCGTGCGCTTCCCGGTGGATATCGAGCTGGTGAGTCGTCAGATCGGCTTTCCCTGCGTGGTGAAGCTGCTGGCTGGCACCTGTGGGGAGGGGGTATTGCTCAGCCGTGATGCCGGTAGCTTTCGCGATCTGATGGAGTTCATCGCCAATATGGATCGCTCCCAGGCCGTGATCCTGCAGCAGTACATCAGCAGTTGCCCGGGGCGGGATCTGCGGGTGTGGGTGATCGGGGGCCGGGTACTCGGGGCGATGCTGCGCAGCAGCACCGACGGCAGTTTCAAGGCCAACATCAGCCGTGGTGGCGACGGCCAGGCCTATCCCCTCAACCCCGCCATCGAAGAGCTGGCCCTCCAGTGCGTGAACGCCCTGCACCTCGACATGGCGGGGGTCGACCTCCTGTTCGACAACCACCACTACAGCGTCTGTGAGGTCAACAGCGCCGCCGATTTCGCCGGTTTTGAGGCAGCTACTGGCATCAATGTGGCCCGGGCGGTGCTGGAGCACTGCCTGGCCCATCTGCCCCTGCCGCTCCGCTGAGCGGCGCTCAAGGCAACGGAGCGCCATCCAGGCGGCGGATCGCCACCACCCCCGGGCGTGGCACCTGCCCCGCTGCGGTGGCTGGCCAGTTCGATCCCAACGGCACCCGGCGCAGTTGCTCGAACCGGCCGCCTTCGCGGTCTTGCAGCGTGTAGCTCTGGATCTCTTCCTGGCCCGACTGATGGGTGGCGTTGTCCTCCCCCGGATGCTGCACCGCCAGAAACAGGGTGCGCTCACCGGTGTCGAAACAGGGGCCCGTCAGCTCGCATTCCATCGGTCCGGTGGCAAACAGCAGCGCTTCGCCTGCGGCCGGGCCCGTGGTCGGTAACAGCCAGCAGGCGTTTTTACCAAACACATCGGCGCTGCCATTCACGCCGGCTCGGTCGGTCACCATCCAGATATTGCCGGCCCGATCCACCGCCAGATTGTCTGGGTTGGCGAAGCCCAGGCCCCCTTCCCAGGGGGTACCGCCGGTGGCCACCATCCGCCACTGGAAATCCCCTCCGGGTTGTTCCAGCCGGGCCGGTCCGTCCTGCAGGCGCATCAGCCAGCCGTAGGGCCAGCGGCTTTCCCCTTGCGGTCCCTGGAAGATGGCAGGATCGGCCTGGCCCTCCCCGTCGCCCCCGCCGGCCGTGAAGGCGATCAGCAGATCGCCCGTGCGGGGATCGATTTTGGTGTCTTCCGGGCGGGCGGCGGGCGTGGCGCCGACGGCGTTGGCCGCGAGGTGGGCGTCGATCAGGATCGCCCCCTGCTGTTCTTCCCCCGTCCCCGGATAGAGATCGGCAAGGGAGCGGAAGAGTTCGCAGTACGACCGCCAGGCCCCATCGCTCTGTAGCGACTCGGCGCCGGCCCGGCTGCGGTCGCGGTGGGGCACCGTAGTAATCGGTGGCAGGCCGAAGGGCTCGAAATGCGACGGTGACAGCGGCTGGATCGCGGTCTGGGGTAGCAGTGGAATCCACCGCCCGCGGCCGCCGGCTCGGAACTGCGCCACCTCCAACCGGCCCCGTTCCAGCAGCCGGGAATTGGCAGGATTCTGGGGGTCGCGCACCGGTTCCGCACTCACGAAGCGATAGAGGTGGCCCCCATGCCGGTCGCAGCCGGAGTACACCACCAGCGGTTCGCCGGCGCGGGCGCGCAGGGCCACCGCCTCATGGCGGAAACGTCCTAGAGCCGTGTGCTTCACCCCCGCCCGCTCCGGCCGGCGCGGATCGATCTCCACCATCCAGCCGTACTTGTTGCCCGCCAGGCCGAAGGGATTGCCCAGACCCTCGAGGCGCTCCCCGTCAAAGCGGAAGGGTCGTTGGGCCGGGGCGGGGGAGCTGCCGTCTGCGAAAACCGCTTCCACTACATGGCTCTGGACATTCTCCTCGGCGGAGAGCACCGTTCCCCAGGGTGTCTGGCCGCCGCCACAGTTGGCGAAGGTGCCAACCACCTGATCACCAAGGCCGTCGTCGTAGCCCAGGCGCTGCCGGCGGCGGAATACAGCAGCGGCGGGACCGCTGCAGCGCAGCCGTTCCCGTGGGTTTCGCAGTCCGCTCAGCCCACTGATGCGGCGGTCGAAGCGGCCAGGGCGGTGTCGCCACCCCAGGCCCGGCAAACTCTCGATCTCGGCCACACCGATTCCCACATCCAGCAGAGCTGCCGTAGCGACCTCCCGCAGGGGCGCCAGAAGGGGATCCCCCTCCGCCAGGCTGAGGGCATCCACCTGGCCGCCCCGCCCGACCAGCCCATCCCGCAGTTCCTGGAAGGGCAACTCCCGGCCCAGCACAGAGGCATAGCCAGCGCACCAAGGCCGCGGGCTGATGTACTCGAAGTTCACCGTCAGCAGCGCCCGCTCGCGCGCCAGCGGCGTGAAGGCCACGAAGTCGTTGTTGAAACCGAAGTGATCTGTGCCCAACCGGTCTCCCCAGCGCAGCACCAGATCGCTCCGGTACCCGGCCGGCAGTTCCAGCCTGTCCTGCAGGGACACATTCGCGTAGGCCTGTCGCTGCTGTTCGGCCCCCAGTCCATCAGCGGGAAGCGGGATGGGCCCCCGCAATGGCAGAAAGGGCCGGGCCGCCGCTGCTCCGGTAGGCGCGCCAGCCACTGCCCGGGCCCTGCCGATCGCGAGCCCGGCCCCTACGCCGAGCAGGTGCAGCAGCAGGGAGCGGCGGCTGAGACCCTGGGGTGGTGAGGGGAGGGCCGACAAGGGCAATCTTCAGCGGAACTGGGGCAGCTTGTTCTGGTCGAAGCTGCGGCGCAGCACCTCGCCGATCGTCAGGCCCACGGGCAGTTCGCCGGCGAAGGCGCTGCCGGTGATGCGTTTGTACAGCTTCGACTCCACCAGGTTGTAGGTGCTGGACGGTAGGGGAATGTCGCCCGCCTTCTCCACCAGCCGCAGGCCGTTGCGCACGGTGAAGCTGGTGAAGCGTTGTACATCACTCCGCTGGCTCAGTGCCTTGTCGTTGATGTAGAGAAACAGGGGGCGCGCCAGGGGGTACTTGCCGGCCTGCACGCTGCTGAGGGAGGGCGGGATCGCCCCGACCCCTGTGCCGATCGGCAGGGCGCGAAGGTTGTTGCGGTTGGCCTGGTAGTGGCTGAATCCGAAATAGCCAAGCGCCGCGGGATTCTTGCTGACGCAACGGGAGATCACGTTGTCGTCTTCGCTGGCTGTGTAATCACGCCGCGAGTTTTCTGCATCGCCATTGACGGCTTTGTTGAAGAAGTCAAAGGTTCCGGAGTCGGCCCCCGGTCCGCAGAGTTGGATGGGGCGGTTGGGCCAGGCGGGATTCACCTGGTTCCAGCGGTTCACCCGGCCCTGGGCCTGGCGGCCCCAGAGGCTATTGAGCTGCTTCAGGCTGATCTGCTTGGCCCAGGTGTTGCTTGGATGCACCACAACGGTGATGGCATCGAAGGCGATGGGCAATTCCAGGAAAACAACCCCGCTGGCAGCGCAGCTTTTCAGCTCCCGGCCATTGATAGGCCGGGAGGCGTTGGCAATCTCCAGCTGGCCACGGCAGAACCTCCGAAAGCCATCGGTGCTGCCCGTTTCGCTCAGATCGATCGCCTCCTTGTTGCCGGCCGCCCGATAGGCCTCGATTGCTTCGTTGAGGATCGGAGACACCGTGCTCGAGCCGCCAATGCGCAGCATGGTGCCGCCGGCGGGGGCTGCGAATGCCGCCACGGGCAGGAGGGTCAGGCCAAGCGCCAGGGCTGGCAGAAGCGGGGGAGTGCGGAATGTCATGGCGGATCGAGGCAGGTCTTGGTTCACGCGGGGTTGCTGTCGCCTTGCTTGAGCTTCTGCAGCCGCAGCTCAAGGTCGTGCAGCATCTCGAGGCCGAACATCGGCAGCTCCTGCATGGCGAACAGGAATTGCTCGCGGTCCATCTCCAGCAGTTCCGTGTCGGCGAGGGCCGTGGCGGTGCCGAAGCGGCGGTGCTCCGGGTCGCTCAGCGCTCCCGCTCCGAAGCAGCTCCCTGCCTCGATGATCTCCATGCGATCACTCCCCCAGCTGAGCTCGACCTGGCCGCTGACAACCCCGTAAAAGGTGTCGCCGGAATCGCCACTGCGGAAAATGACCTCCCCGGCTTTGAGGTGCCGGGGTTCCCGCTTGCCCGCCAGGGCTTGGAGGGTGGAGAGCTCGGGGTGGTTGGCCTGATTCATCACAGGGAAGACGGGCAATGGGGGATGACTCTGCGGCCAGCCCTCGGCCATGCTGCTGCCTCCTTGGTTAAGGGAGTGTTAACGAAGTTGGCCTGCTGTCACCGTTCTTTGTGATGCGGCAGACGGCGCCCATTGCCCAGTTGGCTACGGAAACCGGCTCAGGCCAGGCTCGTGAAGTCGCTGAAGCGGAACTGGCCGTCGCCGCCCAGCACCGCATCGAAGGCCGGGGCTCGGCCGGCGATCGTGTCGAGCGCGACGCCAGCGTGCAGGGCGTCGTGGGCGGCACCCACCAGGCTCTGGGCACCGCTGCTGTCGTTGGAGAGGGCCCAGAACATCATTCCGCCCAGCCCGGCTTCTCGCACGTAGGCGGCCTTGCCGGCGATGGTGGCGGCGGTTTCGATCGAACTCCAGATGCCGTTGCTGGCGTTGTAAGCGAAGGCCGCCTTGTTGCTGTCATCCCACACCAGCTGATAGCTGTTGTTCTCGATGCCGGTGATCAGATCCTTCTGGTCGTAGTTGCCCTTCTCAAACGACCCTGGCGCCAGCGAGGCATCGCCCGCCATGCCGTAGCCGTAGCTCGAGCCGGCCGCCACCCCGCCCCAGGCGCGGGTGTAGGCGGGGGCGCCCAGCACCACCTTGTCCATGGCGATGCCGGCCTGGCGGAACTGGTCGATTGCGGTGACCACGTCATAGCCGCCGCTGTCGCCCCGCATCGCCGCCTGGTGGCCGGTGCTCTTCTCCCAGCCGCCGTGGAAGTCATAGGTCATCACGTTGTAGAAATCTACATAGGGATTAATGCCCTTGAGATTGAGGCTGGCCAGCTTGTCGGCCCCGCCGGCTGTCGCGATCGAGATCTCGATCTCCCGACCGGTGCGCTGCTCCAATGCCGCCAGCTTCTGGTCCAACAGCTGCAGGGTGAGGGCGAAGTTTGTGCCGTCCTGCTGGCTGGAGGCGTTGGTGGCCAGTCCGCCGCCGCCGGGGTATTCCCAGTCGAAATCGACGGTGCTGAAGAAGTCGTAGTAGCTGAGGTGATCGACGATTGATTGGGTGAAGATCTCGCGGCCGGCCGCGTCGTCGAGGTTGGTGCTGAAGTTGCCTGAGAGGGTCCAGCCGCCCACCGCGAAGCCGATGCTCAGGTCTGGGTTGAGCTCCTTCAGCAGGCGCAGCTGGTTGAGGTTGCCGGCGTAGAGCTTCTGCCAGTTGGCCGGGTCATCGCCCACCCAGGCGCTGGCGTTGCGCACCAGGTCGCCATCGGCCTTGAGGGTGAGGGTGCGGCCGCTGCCCGCGCTGAAGTGGCTGTTCACGGCGGCGATGCGCTGGCTGGTGGTGCCGCTGCCGGGGTTGAAGCTGCCCTGCCACTGGTCGGTCCAGCTGTACTGCTGGCTGTTGCTCACCAGGTAGGCCTTGCGGGCGTCGCTCAGCCCGTCCCAGTCGGCCTTGCTCAACAGGCGCTGGAGGCCGCCCTGGGAGTCGGTCCAGGTGTCGGCCTTGGCGCGCACCAGGCGGGAGCCATCGGCCTGGGCGATCACATCGAATTCGCCCCCGCTGAGGTACCCCTGGCGCCGGCCCTCGCTCAGGCCCTGCCACTGGCCGGCGTCGAAACGGCGGCTCACCAGCTGATCGGCCTGGCTGAAGGTTTTCTCATAGGCAGCCCAGGTGTCGTGGATGCCGAGGCCGCCGGGGGTGTTGCTGTTCATCCCCAGGTAGCCCGCCTGCACCATCGCCCCCGGCAGCACGTTGAGCTCCTTGGCCATGAAGGGCAGGTCGCTCTGGGTGGGGGTGATGCCGAAGAAGCTGTAGTTGAGGTGGGTGAGCTGGTCGGCCTGAACGTCGGCGACACGGAAGTCGCGCCCGTAGATGCCCCATTCCTCGAAGTAGCCCACCAGGCGGCTGGGGGTGGTGCCGCTGGGGAGGGGCCCACTGATGTCGTTGCCCGTGGTGGTGTCGCTGACGGTCCCGTTTCCGCTCGTGGTCCCTGTGGTGCCGCCTGTGCTTCCCGTGGCGGAGCCGCTGGTGCCGCTGAAGCTGAGGCTGTTCTGGCTGCCGTAGTCGTGGAAGATGGCGCTGAAGCTTCCTGCTGCCGCATTCAGACCGGAGGCTGTAGCGTTCGCCTGGCCGAGGCTGCCGGGGTTGTCGCGCGCGATCGACCACATCGACAGCATGCCCAGGCCTTTGCTGCGGGCGAAGTCTTCGAGCAGCTGGGCGTCGGCCAGCGTGAATACCTCGCTGGTGACATCGTTGACGCCGATCATCGGGGTTACCCCCACCATGTTCCAGCTGAAGCCTTTGCCGAACTGGGCGAAGAGCGTATCCAGCTGTCCCTTGGTGGTTTCGGCGGCTGCGATTGCGTAGGCGCCCATGCTCTTGGCGTTCGGGCCGCTGGTGGGGGCGGCCGATTCGCCGTAATCCATCGCCATCACATTCACGCCGTCGAGCGTCACGCCGGCGGCCAGGGCGGTGCGCACCACATCCAGCCCATCGGCGGTCAGCCCCGTGGGCAGCACGGGCAGCGTGTACCACACCTCCAGCTGGGGGTTCTGCTGTTGCAGCAGGGCCAGGGCCTGACTGTGCAGAGCGGTGGCGGGGTCATCGGCCAGGGCCGCCCCCTCGATGTCGAAGTCGAGGCGATTCAGCTGGAACTGGTTCACCACCTCCGCGTAGCGGGCCGCCAGGGTGGCGGCGGTCATGCCGGTGCGGGCGCCGACCTGGGCCAGGCTGGTGCCGTTCATGCCCCCCAGGGAGATCATCACGTCGCCGCCGGCCCGCTGGAAGGCCTGGATCGAGGCGCGGATCGCCTGGGCCTGTTCGTTGGTATTGGACGGGCTGATCGCCAGGGCATCGAGGCCGCCCCAGCCCAGCTGGCCGCTGCCGCTCGCCTGCAGGAAGCCGAGGGTGAGCAGGGAGGTGCCGCGGCTGGCGGCGATGGCCGAGAGGTCGGGCACCGGCCAGAGGGCCATGTCCACGTAGGGGGCGAAGTAGGCCTCGCCCCAGCGGCCGTCGCCGCTGTTGCCGGAGTTCACGCCCGCAGGGCCGGGGAGTGGGGTGGGGGTGGTGCCGCCGCTGGTGGTGCCACTGCCGCCGCCGCTGAGGGGGTCGGTGTTTCCGGTGCCTCCGTTGGTCCCGGTGCTGGTCGAGGTGGAGCCAGAGCCGGAGGAGCTGGTCGAGGTGCTGCTTCCGCTTTGCGCGACGCTGAACAGCTCCGCCACGCTCTGGCTGCCGCGGTCGCCCTGGGCCTGGAAGTAGGAGCTGAGGCTGGCGCCCGCCGCCAGGCCCTGGTTGGCCGCCCAGCTGGGGGCTGAGAGGGTCACCAATGTGCGGCCATCGGCCTGGAGCTGCTGCTGCATCTGGAAGTCGCTGACGCTGCCCAGGCGGTGGTCGCTCAGGAAGCTGACGCTCCAGCCCGCCGCACCTGCGCTGCTGCCGCTGTTGCGCACCGTGACGGTGCCCTCATAGGCGCCGCTCCAGGCGCCGCCCAGCTGGATCTCCACCACCAGGCCGCCGCTGGCGGTGGGGGTGCCGCCGGTGGTCGAGGGTGAGGTCGAAGTGGGATTGGGAGTGGGATTGGCAGTGGAAGTGGGATTGGCAGTGGAAGTGGAATCTGGCGTGGGCGTGGGCGTGGGTGTGGTCGTGGGCGTGGACGTGGACGTGGACGTGGATGTCGATGTCGATGTCGAGGGAGACGTGCCCGTGCTGCTGGAGCCGCCGCTGCTCGGGGTGCCCACCGGGCCCAGCACCGCTTCGGCCACGGTCACGGTGGCGTCGCTGTCGCTGCCGACGGTGAAGCCCAGGTCGAGGCGGGCGCCGGCGGCCAGCGCTGCGGCGCCGGCGGGTGCTTTGACGGTGATCGTGTAGGTGCCGTCGCTGTTGCGAACCGCGCTTTCGTCGGCGTTCCAGAAGTCGAAGTTGCTGTAGCTGGAGACGAAGGAAAAGCTCCAGCCACTCTTGCTCTGCTGGCTGGTATTGGTGATGGCGAAGCTGCCGCTCAGGCCTCCCCAGAAACTGCTTGTGGCGGAGATGGTCGCCTGCAGATCGTTATTCAGCAGCAAAGAAGATGTGGCCATGGTGAGGATGGGTTGGAGGTTTTGGTGGAGTGCCAGAACCGATCTGGGTTCATCCTCAAGTGCACCTACGGATTGGGGAACACTGCATCCGCAGTGTTTTGTTCAGCCCGTCAGCCCCAGCCGCACCGCCAGAACCGCCGCCGCCGTGCGGTCGGCCACCTGCAGCTTGCGCAGGATGCGCTGCACGTGATCGCGGGCCGTCACCTCCGCCACCACCAGCTGCTCGGCGATCTGACGGTTGGTCAGACCCTCCACAACCAGCCGCAGCACCTCCCGCTCCCGCTCCGTCAACGCCCCCGCCACCCGCTCCGCCGCCTGGATGCGCTCCAGCGCCTCCGGATCCACGTGCCGCTCGCCCGCCTGCAGCTTCTCGATGCCCCGCAGCAGCCCGCCCTGGCCCACGTTCCCCTCCCACACGATCGCCACCCCTGGCCGCTCAAGCAGCCTCGCCAGCTCCAGGGCCGGCGCCTCCAGAGGCAGCGTCACCAGCAGCGCCGGCGGATCGGGGCGCTCCAGCAGCTCCTCGAGCAGGCCCACGCAGCAGCCGTCCTGCAGCCGGCTGGTGATGGCCACCAGCAGATCGGCCGTGTGCTCTGGTAGCAGGCCCCGCAAGGCTTCTGAGGTGGTGGCCAGCCCCAGCAGCTCCGGCGGCGCCACCTCGGGATCGTTCGCCAGCAGATAGCTGCGCAACACCGACGCATAGGCGAGCGACGGGTTGCCCACCAGCAGTCGCTGGCCGCTCAGCCGACGGCGCAGGGCCTGGTCGATCTGGGGAAAATTGCCTGGCCAGAAGAGCATGCACGACACGTCCGGGGGGCGGGCGGGGGCCGGTGCCGGGGTGTCGAGCCCATAATAGATTTGCTACCGCGGATCCCCGTGAAAGAGATCAGTCCGCTGGAGCTGCTCCTGCGTGCCGCCGCCCGCTTTGCCGCCATCTCTGGGGTGGTGGCCGTGCTGGTGTGGCTCACCTGGGTGATGCTCGACGTCAAGAACATGCAGTCGGGCTTCACCCTGCCCTCCTGAGGCCCGACCACCTGGCGTCATGCCCTCCATGATCAACCTCCCGTCTGATCCGCTGCCCTCCTGGCGGCTTGGGGAGGTGCGCGACGCGATCCTCTCCTTCCTGGAGCGCGTCACCACCCCAGGCTCGTCCGACTGGCTGCCCCCGCCCGAGCGCATCGCCGTGCTCGACAACGACGGCACCCTCTGGCCGGAGCATCCGGTGCCGTTCCAGGCCGCCTTCGCCTTCGACGAGCTGCGGCGCCGCCTTCCCGAAGAGCCGCAGCTCGAGGCCGACCCGATGGTGCAGGCCGCCCTGGTCGGCGACCTGGCTCCCTTGTTGGCGGGTCCGCACTTCGAGGGACTGTTGCGCTTGGTGGCCCTCACCCACGCCGACATGGGCACCGAGATCTTCCGCGACGCGGTGGCGGCCTGGCTGGCAAGCGCCCGCCATCCGCGATTTGAGCGCCCCTACGACGCCCTCACCTACACGCCGATGCAGGAGCTGCTGGCCCTGTTGCGGGCCTGTGAGTTCCGCAGCTTCATCGTCTCCGGGGGCGGGGTGGATTTCATGCGGGTGTGGGTGGAGAGGGTCTACGGCATCCCGCCGGAACGGGTGGTGGGCTCCTGTGGCCTCACCCGCTTCGAGCTGCGCGATGGCGTCCCCCATCTGCTCAAGACCCTCGACCATCTGTTCGTCAACGACGGATCGGGCAAGCCGGCGGGCATCCACCAGTTCATCGGCCGCCGGCCGGTGTTCTGCTGCGGCAACAGCGATGGCGATCTGGCGATGTTGCAGTACACCACGATCGCCAATCCGCGGCCCAGCCTCGGCCTGCTCGTGCACCACACCGACGCCGAGCGCGAGTACGCCTACGACGCCCACAGCACCAGCACCGGCCGCCTGGTGGAGGCCCTGGCCCAGGCGCCGGAGCGGGGCTGGCTGGTGGCCGACATGGCGCGCGACTGGAGCCGAGTGTTTGCTGAGCCGGTGTAAGCAACCGCTGTAAGCAATCCGATGGAGTGTGAGCGATCTCACAGGTTGCTGTGAGGGCTGGCAACGGGGAATGGGTGAGGGAGACGAATGCTGGGGGAGTCTTTCCTTCCCCCCATGGCGAATCCTCTCGGCACCATTGGCAATGATTTCTTCATCAGCACCGCCGATCCCTTTGATCTGATCAATGGGCTGTCCGGCGTCGACACCGTTTCTTATGCGCTGGCCACCAGCGGCGTTTCGGTGGACCTGAACCTCGCGGGCTTCCAGGCCGTCGGCGGCGGCTTGGGCAGCGACCAGCTGATCTCGATCGAAAACCTGATCGGCACCAGCTTCAATGACACCCTGCGCGGCAACTCCGGCGCTAATGAGCTGAGCGGCGGCCTGGGTAGCGACCTGCTGCGGGGCTCCAGAGGCAACGACCTTCTCAATGGCGGCGATGGCGTTGACACGGCCGACTACAACGCCCTTGGCGGGCCGGTGCGCCTAGGTGCCTTCGGGGCCCTGTTCAAGGGGGCTCTCGGCACCGACCAACTGGTGGGCATCGAAAAGATCATCGGCAGCAGCGGCGCCGGTGACACCATCGACCACAGCGGCGCCGTGGCCCCCGCCCTCGGCACCAGCACCGATCTGCGCAGCGGTGCGGTGACAGTGCGCGGCTTGATGGCGCCCCTGCCGCTCAGCTTCAGTGTCAGCCAGTTCGAGAACGTGATCGGCAGCGGCTTTGCCGACACGATCGGTGGCAACGGCGGCACCAATACCCTCAACGGCGGCGCCGGCATCGACACGCTCACCTACACCGGGGCCACCGCCGGCGTGCGGGTGTCCCTGGCCACTACCGCGAGCCAGAACACAGTGGGCGATGGGCTCGACACCGTTTCCAACTTCGAGAACCTCACCGGCAGCCGCTTCAACGACACGCTCATCGGCAACAGTGGCAACAATGTGCTCAGCGGTGGTTTGGGTGCCGACGTGCTCACCGGTGGCCTGGGCGCCGATGTGTTCCGCTACCAGTCGGTGCAGGATTCAGGCCTGGCGACACCGGATCGCATCATGGATTTTCGTTCGGTGCAGTTTGATCGCATCGATCTATCGGCGATCGATGCCAATGTTTTTGCGGCTGGTGCCCAGGCGTTCACCTGGCGCGTATCTCCGCTCCCGATCATCAATCCCCCGGTCGCTCTGGCCGTGGGCGAGTTGGGCTTCAACACGATCGGAGGTAATTCCTTCGTGTACGGCCGCACCTCGGCCAGCGCGGATTTCAAGCTGCAGCTCGATGGTGTCTCCACCCTCAACGCGAGTCAGTTCGTGCTCTGATCGTGCTCCTCTGGAGGTCGCCATGGTCATCCCCCTTGCCCTGCTCCTCCCTCTGAGCCCCGGGTTCGCCTCGGCGGCCCCGGCGGCCCAGGCGGCCCAGGTGGCCCCGGCGGCCCCGGTGGCCCAGGCCCCCAGTGGCGGCGACCCCAGCCGGCGCTTTCCCTTGCGGCGGGAGGGCGGGGGCACGCGCACCTCTTGCGCGGCGCGACTGGTGGCCCACCTGGTGCCCCAGGACGGGCACTTTGACCCGGGGCCAGGGGGGATCCTCGGCGTGATCGAGGGGGAGGCGTCCCGGGCGCCCCGGAAGCCGCTGGCCCCCCTGGTGCTGCGCTGGAGGGACGGTTGGCAGATCGAACCAGCCCGATCCGGCGCCTCGCTGCGGTTGGTGCGCTTGGCGGGGCAACCGGTGGCGGGGGAATGGTTCAGCTTCCCCGCCTGCGAGGGCACGGCGGAACCCAGCGCCCCGCCCGCCAGCAGCCAGCTGCGGCCCAGCCCCACAGGCCCCTCGCCGGCTGCCATGGCCGCCCGCGCCGCCGATGCCGGCAGCCGCGTTGCCCTGGCCGAGCTGTGGCGCCACTGCGGCGGCCAGGTGGCGAGCCAACCGCTGCTGGCGTTCTGGGATTTCCCCCACCTTGCCGACCAGTTGCCCGCCAGCCTGCCGGTGCTCTGCTCCCAGGCGCCGCCTACAGCTCCCAGATCTCCTCTTCCTGCTCACGGCCGCTGAGGCGCATCGGGCCCCAGGGTCTTTCGGCCCGGCTCCCCTGCGTGGCGCCGCCCGCCAGAGAGCGGGTGACGCCCGACACAAGGATGCGGCAGCCTTGGGTGGACGACCCCGGCAGGCCCTCGATGCGGGCGGCGCAGTTCACCGCATCGCCGATCACGCCGTACTCCCAGCGGTCGCGCGCGCCCACCGACCCGGCCAGCACCCAGCCGCTGTGTAGCCCCAGCCGCAGGCGCACCGTCGGCTGCCCCTCGCCGGCCAGCTCGGCGTTGAGCGCCTCGATGCCGCCGCGGATCGATCGTGCGGCCGCCACGGCTGCCGCTGCATCCGCGGCGCGCCCCTGGCTCAGCGGTGCGCCGAACACCGCCAGCAGCCCGTCGCCGGTGAATTTGTTCACCAGCCCGCCGCCGCCCTCGATCGGCCCCACCAGCTGCTCCAGGGTCCGGTTCAGCCAGGCCAGCAGCACCTCGGGATCGAGCCGTTCCGCCAGGCCCGTGAAGCCGGCGATGTCGGCCACCAGCACCGTCACGAACAGGCGGCGGCCGCGGAAGCGATCTCCCGCCAGCAGGCTGTCCCGCTCCTGCCACAGCTCCCGCGCCACCGCCGGCGACACCGCCTGGCCGAGCAGCCGCTGCAGCTGGCGGCGCTGCCCCTGCTGCTCGGCGCCGCGGGCACTCCAGGCGGCGGCGGCCATCGCCAGGAGGGCCGCCAACGGCAGGCTGAGGTTGAGCCAGAGGCCGCCCAGCAGCAGGGCCGCCAGGCCGCTCGCCAGGGCCAGGCCGCCCACCAGCGCCACCCGGCGCACGCTGCGCCGCAGGCTGCCGACGCCCTCCCCCAGCGCCACCCCTGCCGCCAGGCCCGCCAGCACCAGGATCCCGTTCCACCAGCCGGGTGCGGCCGTGAGGCCGGGTCGCCTCCCTCCCTCCCGCGCCAGCAGGGCCACCAGCCGTTGGGCGTGCAGATCCACACCCGCCATCTGGCCGGGGTTGCCGTCGCCATCGCGCAGGATCGGCACCGCGAAGCGGTCCCGCTGGGAGGGGGCCCGGCTGCCGATCAGCACGATCGTGTCGCGCAGCGCCGCCGGCGGCACCTCGCCCGCCAGCAGCGCGCGCAGGCTCCAGCTGGGGATGGTGGCCGGATCGTGGAAGGGCAGCAGCCTCTGCAGGCCAGCGTTGTCGAGGTCGCTGTAGCCGCCGGCGTGGGGATCGAGCGGCGCCAGAACGCGGGGATCGCGCTCCAGGTGTTGGCGCAGGGGGCCGGGGTTCTGGCCGCGGCTGTGCTCCAGCAGCCGCAGGGGCAGGGCCACCAGGGACGGACCCTGGCCGCGCACGTGCACCAGGTCGCGGCGCACCACCCCGTCGCGATCGAGCAGCAGGTCGTTGAAGGCCTGGCGCTCGGGCGGGGTGCCGGGGATGGCCCCCACCGCATCGATGACGCTGAACACCGAGATCAACGGGCCGGGGCGGGCCGCCAGTTCTCGCAGCTCCTGCCGCTGGGGCCCCACCCCCAGGTCGCGGTAGAGGTCGAGTCCGATGGCGCGCACGCCGGCCGTCTCCAGCCGCTGGATGGCCGCCACCAGGTAGCGGTCGTCCACGGGGGCGCCGAAGCGGCGCAGGTCGTCCTCCCCGATCGCGATCACCCGCACGGGCAGCTCGGCGGCCGAGGGGACGGGCCGCCAGCGCAGGGCCCCGTCGTGCAGGGCCAGGTTGAGGGCCTCCGCCAGCCGCGCCTGCTGCAGCACCAGCAGGGCCAGAACCGCCAGGCCGTAGGAGAGGAGGCGGATCAGAACCGATAGCTCACCTTGGTGGTGAAGCCGTTGTCGAGCAGCCAGTTGGGCACGGCCCGCACCAGGCCGTCGCCGAACTGGGAGGCCCAGCCCAGCTCCAGCTGCCAGTGGGACCCGCTGCGCCAGCGCAGCAGTAGGCCGCCGGCGCCGACGCTGGCTGTTTCGATGCCGTAGGGCAGGGTGGTGTGCACCCAGCCGGCGCCGAGGTACGGCACCAGCTGGAGCTCATTCCCGCCTTGGCGCCAGAAGGCCCAGCTCAGCTCGCCGCTGCCCAACAGGCCGCTGTCGCCGCTGATCACCTGGCCGGGCAGGCCCCGCAGGCCGTTGTCGCTGCCGAGGCTGAAGCCCATCGAATTGGTGAGCGGCGCCAGGGCCCCCTGGCCAGCGCCCCGCAGCTGCAGCAGCCAGCTGGGCGCCAGGGGCCAGAGCAGGGAGAGTTCGCCGCCGAGGGCTCGGGCCTGGCCCACATCGATGCCGTAGAAGGAGAGCTCCTGCAGGGCGTCGTCGCCGCTCATGGCGGCGATCCCCTGCAACCCATAGACGCTGGCCGACAGAGCGGCCCCCCCAAGCGAGCCCTCCCAGGCCAGGCCGGCCTGCAGGAAGCCGGTGCTCAGGGCCCCGTCTTCAGCGCCGCCGAGGATGGCGGGGAAGCGGTCGCCCTCCAGCCAGGCGCGGTTGCGGTTGGCGCTCAGCCCCGCGAAGGCCGAGAGACGCTGCCGCAGGCCCTCAACGAGGCTGATGTCGAGGCGACCCAGCAGCTGCTCCTGGCGGAACAAAAGCTCGTGCAGGGGTTGGGGGCTCTCCACCAGCTGGCGCCAGCTGACGGCGCCGGCGGTGGTGAGGGCCAGGCGGGAACTGAGCGGCAGGCGATAGCTGACGGAGGCGAGGCGGTAGCCCAGCTCCGGGTCGTCGTCGCCGTTGAGTTCGCCCACCAGCAGCAGTTGGTCGGTGGGGCGCAGCAGGCCCCCCTTGGCGAGAACCCCGAGGGCGCGGAACTGGCCGCTGCCGCCGCTGCCGTCGTTGCGCAGGCTGAATTCGCCCTGCCAGGGCTGGGCGAGCGGATCGGCCTGCAGCACCAACACCGCCTTGGTGCTGTCGCCGCCGAGGCGGTTGAGGCTGGCGCGCACCCCACTCACGCCCGGCAGCCGATCGAGCAGATCGAGCTGGCGCTCCAGGCTTGGCAGATGCAGCACCTGGCCCTGCAGGGGCAACACCAGCCGCTGCAGTCGCCGGCGCAGGCCCGGGTCGGGGCTCTCGACCCGCACCTCCACGATCCGCCCCTCCACCACCAGCAGGGTGCCGTTCGGAGCGGGTTCAGCCAGCGGATAGACGCGGCTGTTGACGTAGCCGTCGGCCACCAGCCGGCTGGTGAGCAGGGCGGCGCAGCGGGTCAGGCGCTCGGCGGGGGGGTCGGGGTTGGGGCCACCGGGCGGTGGGGCGAGGCAGGGCTGCAGGAGCTGTTGCAGGACTGCGGGGGGGTAGCGCTCTAGGCCTTCGATGCGGGGCAGCGAAGGCGAGGTGGGCTCGGTTGTTGCGGGGGGTGCCCCGGGGGAAGCCCCCGGCACGGGCGTGGGGGTGGATTCCGTCTCAGGGGCGGGCGGTTGCGGTTCCGCCGTGGGCGGCACCGGCCTCTCCTGGCGCGGCGGGGCGGGAAGCCCCGCCGGCAGCCGCACTGGCCCCGGCTGGGGCGAGGGGGCCAGCAGCTGGGCGAGCAGCAGCGGGGCCAGGGCGGGGGTGGGGGGCATCAGCGGGGGATTCGCACTGGGGTGAAGGTGAGGAAGCGAGAGGGGTAGATGCCGTCGTTGCTCACTGGCAGATCCAGGGGCCTGTTGGTGTTATCCAGCAGCCGGGCGACCACGACCCCTGGATTCTCAGCGGTCCCGAGCGGTGCGTTGCTCTGCGAGATGACCAGCAGGCCATTCGCGCGGAAGTACACGAGAGGAATGTCTTTGTTCTTGACGCTAAGAAGACCTCTGGATTGGCGTTGAAGCTGGCTTATTTGCGACTGTTTCAGCAGCCTCGCCGGCCCGAAACGCACTCCCTCTTGGACCACGAGAATAGGAATCTCCTTCCCAGGAGGAAAGGCAACGTTGATTGGTTCGCCTTGAAATACGAGGTTTCGGGACGGAACAAAGATCTGATCGGCGTCGGGAGACTCGATGTTGAATCCTCGCAACGTGGGAGCACCTGGAAACCCTTGACTGTCCCTGACGTCAGCCCTGAAATCATCGGGGTTGATGCTGCAGTTTGGGGTGTTGCATCGGTTTCCCCAGCTGCCGTTCACCGGATTGCGTGTATCCAGAACCGGCTGTAGAGGTTGGGCCAGCAGGCTGGCTGGAATATCCGTACGCTCACCTGGAAAAAGGGTGGGCAGCCTGGCGAGGCTGGTGTTGTAAGCCAGGTTGAAGTTTTTCCATGGGGAGAGAGAAGCCTGGCAGCTCGTGGCGCTAGGACGCTTGGAGGCGGGGACCGCCGACCCGCCGCGAGGCGTGATTGTGGGGGTGCTGCTTAGAGGAGTCTGAATCTCTCCGGGGTTGTTTTGTCCATCGCCGGGCTTGATGTGGATGAATTCCGTGCTTCCTCCGAACGTCAGATCGTCCTGCTCCAGAACGGTACTGCTTGGAAAGACTGTATCTGGCGCTTGCACCGTTAGCGAGGCTTGCAGGCCACCCACCACGTAGGTGTCTAGCCCCCCATTTCCGATTAGTTTGTCGCTGCTTCCTGCGCTACCAATCAGCACATCAGCGTTACCAGTTCCAGTAACCTGGAGTTGGCGACTGGTGGGAAGGATGTTGACCATGATGAAGGTCTTGATGCCTTTCGGAACGTTTGCTGTCAGCAGTCTCAGAGAGCTGCACGCCCCGCTAGTGCTTCGTTGCTGAGCGGTAGGAACCCAGAAAATCTCGGTTTGGGTCAGGCCGGCAGCGATGGCGGCAGCAGGTGCATTGGTACATTTGTCACTCTCTGCCTTCGGCGGCACGGGAAGGGGGGAGCGTACTACTCTGCCAAAGGTAGGACTCGTGCAGATTTCGGCAGAGTTGGCTTCAGTGACCTGCGCATTAGCGGGGCTGAGCGGCAGGGTTTGCGTGATCAGGAGCGCACCAATTGTAAGCGGGACGCCGCCCTTCAGGGATGCAGGCTGGAGAGATGATTGCGGGGTGGAACTGTTCATTGTTGGTGCTGTTGTTGATCTGTTGGTGATAGACGTAGGTGGAGATGTCTCACCATGGTCGGCCGGTGAGAACTGCTCCCGCCCAAAAGTAAGGAGCCTCCAAATTGGCGAGCCGTATTTGCTCCGAATAACTTAGGCCGGTGAGCAAGACGACGCCGGTTTCGTTGATAATGGTATCGCTGCGTACCTTGATTCGGCCAGCGCGGAAGAGTTGCTGCGTTTGCTGAAGTGCCTTGTCCTTGCTCAAGCCCTGCTGCAAAGCGCGATGAAATTGAACAGAGAATGCCGCGGTCACCACATCGTCCACATACCAGAGATTGCCAAGGGCACTGCTCGCTCCTGCCTGCAGTGCCAGGCCGGCGATACCAAGTTCTTTGTCCTCATTGCCTACGGCTGTGCGACAGGCGTTGAGCACAAACAAATCGATGGGTTCGGGCTGCCCATGGCGCAGTTCACTGCCGAGCTGCGACAGGGAGAGCTCGCCATCACTGGTGTAGATGCGGGCGCTGTCGGCACCTTCGCCACTAAACTCGGCATGGGTGGCTAGATGGAGAATCTTTACGGGCTGTTCGCGAGTTCGCGAGAGTAGTGTTTGTGTCTGAAAAGAGCCTGCAAACAGTACCAGAGCATCGGTGTGAAGGCTGGCGAGTTGCTGGAGCTCCTGCTCTGCCATGTGTAGGGGCATCAAGCCATTTCGGAAGGTGCTTGCCCCAGCCAGCACCGTGCGGCGTGGCTGCTGAGCCATGGCTTGTGGTTTGAGATCGGTGAGTGCCAGGGCCGGTGTGACTGTGATGGCAAATTGATCTACCACGCTGCCGTTGGCATAGGGGAGAGCGGCAAAGGGGATGCCCTGAAGGCCGCGATCCAGCGCCAGTAGCAGCGCATTGATGCCCAGGCGTTTCAAGTCGGCCGCAACCGGCTGCAGCAGCAGGGCCTCCAGGGCTCGCCCGGCCCGATTATCGTCGGCCATGTCCTGCTGACTGAGTTTGCGTTGAAAGGCGCGGATGCTTTCCTGTAGGTCTGCGGACGACGTCCGTGTTTGCCAGCCCCTGATTTCACCCTGGGAAGGAATGAGAATGTGGTTGATCTGGACCTGGTCTCTGTCGGCTAAATCAGTAATTGAAATCTGCAGGATTGCCGGTCTGTACTCCAGGCTTGTTTTGATCGTCGCCATTTGTTGCCGCGATGTCGGCATGGCATCGCGAAGAAATTGTTGCAGACCATCGATCGCCAGGGGCGTGTTCGGTTGGTTTGGCAGACGCAGCCTGGCGATGACTTCACGGCTTGAGCGCTCTTCCTGGCTGCTGAAGGATTCGCTGGCGACACTTTCAGGCATCGCTTGGCTTTCTTCTACCAGAAGCTCCACAGTGCCCGCATCGACTCCCATCAGCTCGTTGTCGATGGCGGTCAACGGCTGGATCTCGGGAAGAGCCGCAAGCTCCAGTGGCGGTGCCCAGACGATGCTCTCGGAGAGCGGCGGTGGCGCCTGCGCCTCCGGGCTGGGAAGGGTTGCTGGGTTGGAGGTGGTGGTTCCTGCCCGTGAAGCGAGATCGGCTAGGCGGACCGGTGCTTCCCCCGGTTGGAAGACGATGCGCTCCGGGACGCGCTCGAACCAGTCGCGTGTCAGTTTAATCGTGGACTCCCTGCCACTATCATTGCCGGTGAAGGACTCGTCTTTGATCGAAAACCCCAGGGTATTGGTGTCAGGACTAATAGTGGTGTTCTTTTCCCGATCAAAGCCCCAGATGGACGGTGCCGTATCCTGAGCTAGAAAATTGGTAAATGAGTCGGAATCCCAACTCGTACTGCAGTTTGTGTCGCAGGCTGGCGAAAACTGGTTGGCGCTGCTGGTGGCGGTGTAGTCGCTGGCGTTGGGCGTGTGGACCAGCATTTGCCCTTGCCCACTCTCGACGCCGGGCAGTGGCCCGAATCCGAATTTGCTACCGCGCAGATCGATGCGCTGCTGGCTGTAAAAGGCGATTCCCCCCTGATAGTAAGGGCTTAGAACGTCCTGTTCCGGGAATAGCGTTTGAGCGTCGATCGTGGTGGCTTCGACCTCGATCGGGGCGAGGCTCCAAGCGTTCACGGCTCCTCCGATGCTCCATTGCGTACTGCTGGCATCCAGGGCAGGACCAGTGCGTGCCTCCAGACTGGCCCCGTGCCCGATCAAGATGGGTTGATCCAGGGATGTGTTAATTAGGCGAATCACCCCTCCGAAATCTTCGAGTGTGCTTGGGCTCTTGCTGGGTTCACTCCCAATCTCACTCCCGCTCGCACGGATTCCGCCTTCTCTGCTGCCGCCGCCACTGTTGACGGACAACAGACTCTGCTCCCCAGTGATCTGGATGCCGCCACCGCTGATGATGGTGATGATTCCGCCGAGGCCGTTGTTGTCTTCGATGTCGTTGTCATCGAAAATGTCGGTGAATCCTTGGCCGCTGCCGCGGCCTGTCAGGCGCCATGCTGAGATCGGCCCATCGCTGGCACTCTGCTCGGCTCTGAGTTGAGACCCCTTCACGACAACCGCGGCTGAAGGGGAGCTGTTGGTCAGCGTGATTTCGCCCCCTTGGAATGCGCCGCTTCCCAGGGAGATTTCCTCCAAGTCAGGTTGTCCTAGTGCATCAAGGTTCTCCGGGCTATGCGACGCCTGCGCGCTCAGCCGACTGGCCTCGATTTGGATCCCATTGGCACTATTCAGCCGGATATCGCCACTTCCAACTCCACCGCTGGCGCTCAAGGAGCTTTGACGAATACTCAGGCCAGTCTCGCCACTCTTCGCTTGGCTGCGTAGCAGTATATTGCCCGCCAGATTGTCACTGGCGTCCGCTGTGATAGTGCTGTTGTCAACCGTGAGGCTCTGGCCCGCATCTGCTACCACCAGGCCGCTGGTGTCGGTTAAGCGGATGACATCGCGGGGCAGGGTGGGATTCGCCTCTCGCAGAGGCTTCAGGTTTTGCGTTGCTGAGAGGCGGCTGCCGTCCCGAATGAGGAGATCGCCGGCGGCAAAGAGCCCGATGGTTGGGGTGTTGTTTACAGAGCCATCAGAGCCACCCAATGGGCTCGGATCCACCTCCGTTCGCAGATCAGCTTCGTGCTTAACACCCACATCCAGGCTGCTGTCCGCCAAAACCAGATTGCCGCTGGTTGCCTCCAGCTGGATCTTCCCTTTGGGGGCTTCGAGCCTGCTGTTGGCCCCAACCATCACCGTCCCGCTACGCACCAGCAGGCGTCCGCCTGTCAGCGCTGTTCCCTGCAGGCTGGCAGTGCGGGAGTCGTTGAGGGGTGCTCCCATGGCTGTGTGTGGTGGTGGCAACGTCTCCAGCCACACCTGGCCCCGCTCTCCCGGCCGGCCAGCGCGCGCACTGCCATTCCGCACCGAGATGCTCCCGTCGGCTCTGCCGATGATCACCGGGGCATCCAGGTGAGTTGACTGCAGGGTGAGGTTGCCGGGCCTGGGCTGGTTGTCTGGTGAACCTGCGGTGAGCTGAATCCATCCACTTGTGCCGCGGCTCACCACTAAGGTGTTGTTCAGGGTGAGATCGCCGCTGGTACGCAGGTCGATCTGCTCCGCTTCGATCTGCAACTCCCGGGCGGTTCCATCCCCCTGGGCCGAGGCGCTGACCAGTTGATGGGCCCGTAGGTGCGAATTCTGGAGGCTTAATTGCCCCCCCGCATCTGCGGCGTTCTGACGTCCCTCGGCCTGCAGGAAGATCTGATCCGCATCGACAACAAGATTGTGCCCTCTCAGATCGCCGGCGGCCCGCAGCAGCACGGACGGAGCCGAGAGTTTCACGCCCTCCAGCTCGAGCGGGGCTTTGCCGTTCTCCCCCGAAGGCGACGTGCTGAGCCAGACCCCGCTCGAATCGCTGTTCCCGGCCACATTTAGAGAGACGTTGGCAAGTTTGGCCGGGCCGACGGAGCGGATGGCCACGATGCGCCCCCGGGCTGTGGCGTCTGCCAGTTGCAGACTGGGCTCGCCATCGCTGCCCGGCCCTGCCACCAGTTGAAGCCTGCCGCTTCCTCCAGGGTTGCCCGCCTCCATGCGCAGGCTGGAGGCGTCTAGGGGGCCACGCGCGCCGACCGTGATGTCCCCCCCCGCCAGGCTCACCCCCCGCAGGCGGGCGGCACCTGTCGTGGCGGCCGTGCCCGCACTGATCTGCACCTCGCCCGCTTCCGTCATCCCCCCCGCCCGCGCCTCCACCTGCTCCAGCGCCAGGCCGCCACTGCCTTCGAGCACCACGCGCGTGGCGCGCAGGCTCCCATCACTGAGAGAAAGCTGCCCAAAACCGCCCCCCACCAGCGGGCCGCTGCGCAGCCGCACCAGGTCGTCGTCGGCGCTGGTGCCGGCCTGGATGTCGAGGCCTTGCAGCTGGAGACTGCCGCCGCTGAGCTGCACGCTGCGCCCGGCCTCCAGCGCCATCCCCTCGCCGGGGGCGGATCGGATCGGCCCGGCGCCGCTGTGCAGCAGCAGGTGGCGATCGACGCTCAGGCGCCCGCCGGCCAGCACGATCGGACCGTCACCGGTGCCGAGCGTTGAGCCGTCGAGGCCACTCCGGGCCAGGGCTTCCAGATCGAGGGGAGGATCGGTGCCCAGATCGCCGAGGCGATCGCCCAGGCCGCCTGTCGCCGTGAAGGTGCCCCCGCCGATGCGCAGGCTGGGCGCGGTGGTGAGCAGCAGGTTGGTGGCCCCCTGGATCTGGCCGGTGGGTCCGAACCAGAGGCCGCCCGGGGAGAGCCAGAACAGGTTGGCGCTGCCGCTCAGCCGCAGGGGCGCGTTGAAGAAGCTGCCGTTGGGATGGCCCACGCCCACCACCACGTTGGCGCGGCCGCGGCTGTCGAGATCGACGCGGCGGATGCCGGAGCGGGTGTCGTACTGGCTGAAGCGGTGAAACAGGGTGCGACCGGCCGCCGTTCCCCCCTCCACCGTGCACACCCCGGCGCTGCAGCGCCCCAAGGCCGTGCCGTTGACCCGGGTGCCGAGGCCGCCGGGGGCCACCTGGGCGAGGGTGGCTGTGGGGGCGGCCAGCAGAAGGGCGAGGGAACCGGCCGCAGCCAGGCCGATCGGGCCCAGGCGGTAGCTGCGCCGTGGTGGGGAATCGGGTGAGGGTGTCTCCGCCATCGCTTCCCTTGTTCGGATTCCTATTTCCCCCCATTCTGGCTCGATCCAGCCTGATAAAACCGTGCGCCACTTCACCGTGTCCTCCCGACGGCAACACCGGCATTGGGGATGGCTAGGCCGGACGCCTCTAAAAACGCCCGCATCCGCATCCGCAGCGCCCGCTGCTCCAGCCGCCAGCTCTGCCGCACGGCAGCCGAGAGCCCCAGCCGATCCTCCTGCTGCTCCAGCCAGCGGCAGAACCGCTCGCTTTCGAGGGCGCCGTAGCGCAGGGGCCAGGGGTGGGCGTCCCAGTACTGGGTGAGCAGCGGCGTCAACGGGTCCGCCAGGTCTGCCAGGGTGGTGGGCAGGTTGCGCGCCAGGGGCGCCAGGCGGTTGGCCCGGTACAGGCTGCAGGTGCACTCCATCGAAGGGTGGTTCGCCACCCCGACCACCTGGGAGCGTTCGCGGGCGTTGAGCCGGTAGCGCTGCTCCAGCAGGGCCGGATCGCGCCGCACGGCGAGGCAGAGGGCGGGAGAGGCGGTGATCTCGGCCAGGGCTTGCTGAAAATCGATCAACATGGCGAGGCGGCGATGGGATCAGGGGCGGCCAGGGCGATCCGGTGGGCCTGGGTGCAGCGATCGGCCAGGCGATGCATGCGCTCCAATTCGCTGCGCACGCCCGCGCTGCCGATGCAGGCGAAGTAGGTGTCGTTGTATTCGAAGCTGATCGCCTTGAGATTGGGGCAGTGGGGCAGGAAGGCTTCGGCCATGGCCCAGACGGCTGCGGGGGTGAGTTGCGAATGGCTGTCGGTGTAGACGCCGTAGATCTCTTCGCCGCCGGCCAGGTGCACCTCCACCACGGCGGCGGGATCGAGCTGCTCGAGATAGCGCGCCATCGCCATGCCGCCATTGCGTTCACTCACCAGCAGATTGTGAAGATCGAGTAGCACGCCGCAATGGCCGCCGCGATAGAGATGGTTGAGAAAGGTGGGCTCCTCCATCTCCAGATCCTGCAGAGGCGTCAGCAGGGCTGGGTTCTCCAGAAGAATGGGCAGGCCCGTGATCTGGCGCAGCTGCGTGAGTTTGTGCCGGAGCAAGGTGAGGGTTTCGTCGTTGTAGGCCACCGGCAGGGCCAGGCCCCCCTCGCTGTGGCGTTCCACCCCCTGGGGCGGAATGATCACGTTCAGGTGCTCGCTCAACCAGCAGAAGCCCCCCAGTCGCTCCCCCACCTGGGTGATCGCCCGGGCCAGGGCCTCGTCGAGGGGGCTGGCGCTTGGCAGGGACAGGCTGAAGCTGTGGGCGTTGAGCGGTTTGTCCTGCCGCAGGCTGGCGAGGGCCTCCAGCAACGGGGCAGGGAACGCGAAGCGCTCCCCCACCGGCGAGTGGTCGCCCAGGTCGTGGACCATCTGGCCTGGATTGACCGACAGGTGCTCGACCAGATCGGCGCAGTCGGCCATGACCTCCGGTGTGGTGGGGTTGAACAGCAGGCCGACGCTGGGCCGGGTGAGGCTGGAGCGCGTCGGGGCGGACAGGGCTGACATGGGCTCCGGGCAGGGGTGGGGGAGTGGCACGGATTCCTCCCCCGCGGAAGGAATCCATGCCATGGGTTGGCGGCTTGGCTTCAGAGGCGGGCGAAGGGCGACTTCAGCACCGGATTGATGCGGATGTCGCTCAGCAGATCCCGCGGCACACCCTGCACGCAGGTGATGCAGCTGAAGGGGCGGATCTTCAGGCCGGGGATGCCATTCTTGATCACGCCCCCATTCAGAGCGGCAATGCTGAGGCCGCCATTGATTTGCTCCAGCTCCTCAGCATTGAGGGCTGTGCAGCAGGGCTCTTCGGGATGGATGGGGGATGGGAAGGCCATGATGGGTTTCCTCGATTTGGTTGGTTGATGGTTGGGAAGGAGCGCTTGGTTTCGCTCCGTGCCCTCACGATCGGCGCCATTCAGCCCCCCGCCTGTGATCGCGCTCGTTTGCGTCTGTGATTTGCCTCACGGCAGAAGCCCTGACCTTCACCCTGCCCGGAGTTGAGGGCTGGATGGTTCAACGGGTGATCTGTGCTCGCTGCGCACTGGTGGCTGGCCCCGCCAGCAATCAGCCATCCATGGGAAGATTGAAGACCTAGGCCTGTACGCATGACCCCTCCGCCGGCCCCACCACCGGGTCTTGTTCCTGAGGATCTGGCGGCCGTGGCGCTGTTTGCCGATCTCGACGCCGACCAGCACCGCCGCCTGCTCGAAAACCACCGGCTGCTGTCCCTAGAGACCGACCAGCTGCTGGTGCTGGAGCAGGACGAATCGCAGGGCCTGTTTCTGTTGCGCTCTGGCCTGGTCAAGGTGCGCGGCTTCGATCTCGACGGGCAGGAAACGGTGCTCGCCCTGCTCGGCGCTGGTGAGATCTGCGGCGAGATGGCGATCCTCAACCCTGAGGGTCTGCGCACCGCTGATGTGGTCACCCTCACCCCCGTGCGCGTGGCGGTGCTGCGCGCCGCCCCCTTTGCCGCCCTTTTGCGGGCCGATCCCCGCCTGTCGCTGGCGCTGGCGCGCCTGCAGGCCCGCCGGCTACAGACCCTCAACCATCGCCTGCGGCTGCGCGGCGGCGACGCCACCACGCGCCTGCTCGCCACCCTGCTGGACCTGGCCCGCCGCAGCGCCCCCGGCGCCAGCGAGACCGATCCGATCCCGCCCCTGCCCCAGCGGGAGATCGCCAGCCTCTGCGGCCTGGCCCGGGAGACCGCCTCGCGCACCCTCAGCGCCCTGCGCCGCCGCGGCCTGGTGGCGGATACCCCCGAGGGGGGGCTGCAACTGCTCAATCGAGAGGATCTGCGGCGTCGCGGGCTGGTGGTCTGAAGACCCCGCCGCGGGCTGGTGGTCTGACAGCCCGCCGCTCGGCTGGTGGTCTGCGGGCACCGGTGACGGCAGGCTGGAGGTCGCCGTGGCGTTCCCCCATGTCTGATCCCCTTCTCTCGTCCCGCTGCGGTGCCGGTCTGCGCCATGCCCGCCTGCCGTGCGCCGGCCTGCGGTCGCGGCTGGCGCTCCTGCCCCTGCTGCTCGCCCTTCCCCTCACCTCGCCCCTCACCACCACGCCGGCCACCGCGCAGGTGCAGCTCAGCTGCGGCGGCACCCTGCTGGAGGCCCGCGGGGCGGCGGAGCAGGAGCGCGCAATTCGCCGGCTGCAGCTCTCCCTCTCCCTGGAGGCCGAGGGGCCCACCAGCGACGCCGCCCTCGGCCTGCTGCAGACCCGCCTGGCGGCGGTGCGCAGCGGCCTGCAGGGGCTGGAGGTGGAGGAGTTGCGGGTGAGCTCGCCGAGCACCTGGCCGCGCACCGATTCCCGCGGCCGGCCGTCGGGGGTGCAGGCCTCCCTGTCGGTGAGCGGGCGGCTGGCGCCGGCGGCGTTGCAACCCCTGGTGCGCCAGGTCGGCGCCCTCAGCGGTGTGCGGCTGGCGCCGGTGACGCCCCTGGCGGATCCGGCGCAGGATCTGGCAGTGCGCCGTCGCCTGCTGGCGGGAGCCTACGAGGACGCCCGGGCCCAGGCGGCGGAGGTGGCCGCGGCGATCGGCCGGCAGCGTCTGGAGCCCCTGGAGGTGCAGCTCAATGGGGGCGAGCCACGCCCGATGCCGATGATGGCCCGCGCCGACGCGGCCCCGCCCCCCTTTGATCCGGCCGAGCTGGCGGCACCGAAGGATCGCCTGAGCCTGTTGGTGCGCTTCTGCGCCCGCTGAGCCCGTTCCCGCCGCAGAGCCCCCTCAGGCCCCCACAGGCCCCCGCAGCCATTCCGCCTACCCTGAAGCCGTGGCCGCTCCGACCTCCACCGACCGGCAACGGGGCCTGCTCGGACCCGGGCTTGAGCAGCCTGCGCTGGCGGAGGCCCTGGTGCTGTTCGGATCCCGCGCCCGGGGCGAAGCCCGGTCCGGGTCTGATCTCGACATGCTTCTCCTGCTGCGCGGCACCCTCACTCCGGAACGG
>CANEWU010000012.1 GCA_947442825.1 Synechococcaceae cyanobacterium | reverse complement strand
GGAGACCAGGGCGATCGGAAAGCTCGCCATCTCCACCCCCAGAGGCAGGCGCGAGACCAGGAGCAGGATCAGCGCCCGGATCGGCCACTGAAGCAGCCAGACCAGACTGTTGGCCATTGGAAGGGAGTTCAAGACCGCCCCAGGGTAAGCAGAGCCCCTGGGGCGGACAACCCACCAGGGGGTCAGCCGGCCCGGAAGCCCTCCAGAGCGGCGGCGGATCCCGCCGGGGCGGCCTCAAGGGCCAGGCGCAGCCCCCGCACCACGGCCACCATGGCCAGTTCGTCGTGGAGGCGGTTCACGGCCGATCCGACACCGACACCATGGGCGCCGGCGGCAATCGCCAGCGGCGCGGTGACGGCCGAGAGGCCGGAGGCACAGAGCACCGGCACGGACACGGCGCGGCTGATCGCGTGGGCGGCGGCCAACGTGGGGGCGGCCTTCTCAATCAGGCCGAGGGTGCCAGCGCTCATCGGCCGGGCGGAGGTGCCGCCCTCGGTTTGGATCAGGTCGGCTCCGGCGGCCTCGAGATCGGCCGCCAGCTGCTCCTGGGCATCGAGGGGCAGCACGTGGGGCACCGTGACCGACAGCGTGACCGCGGGCAGGAGGGACCGGGTGCGACGGGCGAGGGCGAGCACCTCCTCAGCCCCGAAGACGCGGCCGAGAGGATAGAAGGCATCGAAGTTGCCGATCTCCACCACGCTGGCCCCGGCCGCCACCGCAGCGGGGAAGAGATCCGGATCCACGGCCGACACGCAGATCGGCAGCCCCGGAGCGGCTGCGGCCACCCGGGCCACCAACTCTGGATCGCAGGCGATGTCGATCAGGTCAGCCCCGCCGGCTGCCGCGGCCCGCGCGATGCGCTCGACCGAGGCGATGTCGAAGTTGGTAAGGCCGGCGATCACCTTGAGCAAGCGACGCTCCGCAATCTTGCGCTGCAGGGCGGAAGGCAGGCTGGAGATACGCGACATGACAACGGCCGGGGAAGCAGACGTGATTCTCCCATCCGGGGCCTCGGCCTGGAGCCCCGACCACCTACGCCTGCACCGCTGGCTGCGGCGGCGTCCAGCCCTGCTGCCGGCGGAGGCCCCCCTGCTGTTGGCGGTCTCCGGCGGGCAGGATTCGATGGCCCTGACGGGGCTGCTGCTGGGGCTCAGGCGGCACCACGGCTGGCGGCTCCACCTCTGGCACGGCGACCACCGCTGGCGTCCCGAGTCGGCCGAGCAGGCCGCGGCGCTGGCAGCCTGGGCCGCGGGCCAGGGGCTGGAGATCCGGCTCGAGCGGGCCGACCCCGCCCCCGCCGGCGAGGCCCAGGCACGCCTCTGGCGCTACGCCTGCCTGGAGCGACAAGCGCGCCAGCTCGGGTGCGGGCATGTGCTCACGGGCCACACCGCGAGCGACCGGGCCGAAACGATGCTGTTCAACCTCGCCCGCGGCAGCGACCGCCGCGGCCTGACCACCCCCCGGGCCAGCCGTTCTCTGGGGGCCGAGCCAGGGGCACCTCGACTGGTGCGGCCCCTGCTGGCCTTCAGCCGGGCAGACACGGCACGCATCTGCAGAGACCTGGGGCTACCGGTGTGGCTTGACCCGGGCAACACGGACCCCCGCTTCGCCCGCAACCGGATCCGGGCGGAGGTGCTGCCCGTGTTGGAGGCGCTACACCCGGGAGCCGGCCGACGCATCAGCGCCCTGGCGGAGCGGTGGGGGGAGGAGCTGGAGGCGGAGGAGGAGCTGCTGGCGCTGGCGCTGGAGGTTTTGTCGCAGCCCGTGGAGGGGCCGGCGGTGGCAGCGCTGGCACGCCCTCGCCTCACCGCCCTGGCCCCGGCGAGCCAGGGACGCCTGCTCCAGGCCTGGCTCACACGTCTACGGGGCCAGCCCCTGGCCAGCGAATCGCTGGCGCAGTTGCTGGCAAGGCTGGCGTCGAACGGGGGTCCGGGGCGAATGGACGTGGGCAATGGATGGCAACTGCGCTGGGAACGCAGCACACTGGTTTTGATTCCTCCAAACCTCCATGGCTGAGTTCGCCGAAACGGGCGATCCCACCGAGCGGTATGCGGCCATCGAAACGGCCTACTGCCAAGATCGCTGGCCCGTCGTGATCGACCAGGGCGGCAGGCTGCTCAGCGAGCTCGCGCCAGAGGATGTCGGGCTCCGCCAGCGGCTGCAGCTGCTGATGGCCCACAGCTATCTCTACGGATTCGGCGAACGCGATGCGGCGGAGGATTTGTACCGCGCCGTCCACGAGAGCAAGGCGGAGGCCTCCCTGCGCCAGATCGCAGCCCAGGGTCTTCAGCAATGCGAACTGCCGCCGCCGGCCGCGAGTAGCCCAACTACCGCACTACCGCTCGCGCAACCCGCGCCCGGGGCGCCTCCCCAGGCTCCCCTCAGCCCCGAAGACCTGCCCCAGCCCGCCGGAGCCCCATCGCTGCAGGAGGACAACGGGCCCAGCCTGCATGAATCGGTGCAGGCCCTGATTCCTGCGGTGCCCCAGGAGGCGGAGCACCAGGAGGCAGCGCCGGTGCAGCCAGCGCTGCCCCGAGCCGCCGCACCGGTGATGCCCTGGTTGGAGAGCGGCGGCGCCCCTTCGGAACCCGCATCGGCTCCTGCGGCGGCCTCCGTCCCGACGAGCGCCGACTGGGAGCCGAGCACGCCCCTCCGGGAGGCGCTGGAGGCCGAGGTAATCGATGAACCCGAGCTGATCGAGGTGCATCAAGCCGACCCCAGCCTCGCTGAGGAGATCGAGCTGCGGGAGACGGCTGCACTCGCCAGCGCCCCCCAAGAGCCCCAGAGCCCCATCCCCAACGAGGAGAGTCAGGCGGTTGCTTCCCCGGTGGAAGAGCGACGCGCCGAACCCGAGGACATCGGATCGCCAGGGGAAGACTTCCTGGCCGAGGATGCCGAGCTCCGGCAGGGCCTGCTGCGGGTGGAGATTCTCTGATCGCCGAAGCGATGGCACCAGGGAGGCCCGCTGGGGAAAACCCAGGGAGCACGGCGGCCTGAGCGACCGCCACCGGGGGACTCTGAGAATCCCCTGGGGCGGCGATCAATCAGCTGGTGACAGACACTCAGCTGGCGGCGGATCGACGGCGGCGGGTGCGGCCAGCCGGCTCGAGTTCCTGCACCGGCTCGCGCACGGTGCTGGCCGTCCGCGCTCCCACCGGGACCGGGGCGGGTGGGCGGCCAGCCGCCGGATCCCGACCCGCATCGCGGCCGGCGTCCCTTCCAACATCGCGGCGCACGCGGGGCGCCGGGCGGCTGTCGGGCTCGGCCTGGGCCTGGCCTTCGTAGGCCGGGGTGCCGGCGGGCATGGGTTGCACCAGGCAGATGACCAGGGGTTCCACCTGGAGTTCGCGGCGAAGGCGACGCTGCAGACCGAGCTCCACCTCGCGCTGCACGCCCACCCAGTCGATCTCGGGGGCCTTGCCGCCGGTGTTGCGGGAGAGCTGACTCCAGCGGTTCTCGAGCACCCAGCCGATCTCCCGCTCCGACCAGATCGAAAGCTTGCGGGGATCGGCCGTGGTGACGACGCCGCGCAGGTGCACCCGGGGAGGGGCGGTCATGGCCCCATCGCTGCTGATGGTGCACAGCAGGGTGATCACACCATCCTCCGCCAATTGCTGACGCTCCTTGAGCACGCGGGCGTCGATGATGCCGGTGCGCGAACCATCGAGCAGCTCGATACCCGCCTTCACTGGATCACCTTTGCGCAGGGAATCGGGGGTGAGTTCCACCACATCCCCGTTGTCGATGATCAGGGTGTGATCGGCGGGGATACCCATCGAGTGGCCGGTGCGGGAGTGAGCCATGAGCATGCGGTGCTCCCCGTGCACGGGCACGAAGAACTTCGGCCTGGTGATGGCGAGCATGAGCTTCTGATCCTCCTGGCTGCCATGGCCGGAGACGTGGATACCTTCACCCTTGCCGTAGACCACCTTGGCGCCGAGCATCATCAGGCGATCGATGGTGTTAACCACGGAGATCGTGTTTCCGGGAATCGGGCTGGCAGAGAAGATGATCGTGTCGCTGGTCTTCACCTGCACCTGCGGGTGCTCTGCGCGGGAGATGCGGCTGAGGGCGGCGAGCGGTTCGCCCTGGCTGCCGGTCATCAGCAGCAGGGTTTCCCGGTCGGGCAGATCGCGGATCTGTTTGATCGGCACGAACAGATCGTCGGGGCAGTGCATGTAGCCGAGCTCGCGCGCCTTGGCGATCACGTTGAGCATCGAGCGACCGAGCAGGGCCACCTTGCGACCGTGCTTCATCGCCAGCTCCAGGATCATCGCCACTCGCTGGGTGGAGCTGGCGAAGGTGGTGAGAATCACCCGACCCTCCGCATTGGCGATGTGGCGGTCGAGATTGGGGAACACGGAGCGCTCCGGCGGCGTGAAGCCTGGCAGCTCGGCATTAGTGGAATCGGAGAACAGACAGAGAACCCCCTGCTCGCCATAATGGGCAAGGCGCTGAATATCAAATTTCTCGCCATCCACCGGCGTATGGTCAAACTTGAAGTCTCCGGTGAACACAACTACCCCCACCGGCGTGGTGATCGCCAAAGAGAAGCTGTCGGAGATTGAGTGGGTATTACGGATGAACTCCACTGAGAAATGCTGACCCACCTTGACCACATCCCGGGGGCTCACCGTCTGGATGGTGGTGCGATCTGTGACGCCTGCTTCCTCCATCTTGCCCTGCAGCATCGACATGGCCAGGCGCGGGCCATAAATGACAGGGATATTGAAGTGACGCAGGTGGTAAGGGATACCACCGATGTGATCCTCATGCCCATGGGTGACGATCATGCCGCGGATCCGCTTCTGGTTCTCGCGCAGATAGGCGGTATCGGGGAGCACTACGTTGACGCCGTGCATGCCGTCGCTGGGGAAGGCAAGGCCGGCGTCGACAAGCATCAGGTCGTCGCCATATTCAAAGACGCATGTATTTTTGCCAATTTCATGGAGACCCCCCAGAGGGATCACCCGCAGGCAGGGCTCCTGGGGGGAGCGGGAGGGGGTGGCGGCTGTTTTCACGGTGGACTTTGTGACTGACTTCGTGGAAGCGTTCTGACCGTTCGAACTGTTCATTTAGGAAGGGAAAGGAGACGTGAGGGAGTGGAATCTGGATGGACGCAGGCCTTGGCGTCAGGTAGGACGCAGGGCGGCGAGGATGGCGCTGAGGCGTTGGCGCACGTCGTGATCGGCGGCAATGAGGGGAAGACGGGGGGCACCGACCGGCCAGCCTTCGAGCTCCAGGGCGGCCTTCACGGGGATCGGACTTGTGGTGCAGAACAGCCCCTTGCACAGGGGCAGAAGCTGCTCGTGGAGGGCCAGGGCGGTGCCGGTGTCGCCGCTCAGGAAGGCACCCACCATCGCCTGGATCTGGGGGCCCGCCAGGTGGCTGGCCACACTGACCACGCCCACCGCGCCAACCGCCAGCATCGGCAGGGTGAGGGAGTCGTCGCCGCTGTAGACGGCGAGACGGTCGCCGCAGAGGGCCCGCAGCTGGCTGACTTCCTCTGGGGTACCGCTGGCGGCCTTGTAGCTGATGACGTTGGGCAGATCGAGCAGGCGGGCGGTGGTCTCTGGCTGGAGGCTGCAGCCGGTGCGTCCAGGAATGTTGTAAAGCATCAGCGGCAGCTCCGGAGCGGCCGCGGCGATGGCGCGGAAATGGGCCTCCAGGCCCTCCTGGGGCGGGCGGTTGTAGTACGGCACCACCACCAGGGCCCCATCGGCACCCAGGGCGGCCGAGGCGGCGGTGGCCTCCACCGCTTCGGCGGTGCAATTGCTGCCGCTGCCGGCCAACAGGAAGGCCCGGTCGCCCACCGCCTCCCGCACCGCACGGAACAGCCGATGCTGCTCCTCCCAGCTGAGGGTGGGGGATTCACCGGTGGTGCCGCAAAGCACCAGGCCATCGGAGCCATGCCCCACCAGGTGCTCGGCTAGGCGTGCCGCCAGGTCGAGCTCCACCGAACCGTCGGCGGCAAAGGGGGTCACCATCGCGGTGACCACGCGGCCGAAGGGAACGGGCAGGGAAACCCGGCTCAAGCGGCACCTCCCGCCGGGGAGGCGGCCGGATCGGCGGGAGCCTGGTGCAGCAGCTCGGCGATCTGGATGGCGTTGAGGGCGGCCCCCTTACGGATCTGGTCGCCGCAGAGCCAGAGCTCGAGGGCCCTGGGCTCGCTCAGGTCTTGGCGGATGCGGCCCACGGCCACCGGATCCCGGCCCGTGACGTCGGTGGGCATCGGGAAGCGCTGGGCCTGCCAGTCGTCGATCAGCTCGACACCGGGGGCACTGGCCAGAATGCGGCGGGCCTCTTCCACCGGGAAGGGCTCTTCGAACTCAATATTCACTGCCTCGGAGTGGGCGCGCAGCACCGGCACCCTCACACACGTGGCCGTGAGGCGGAGATTGGGGAGATCGAGGATTTTGCGCGTTTCGTGCAACATCTTCAGCTCCTCCTCGCAATAGCCGTTGGGCTGCAGCGGAGAGTTGTGCAGGAAAAGGTTGAAGGCCAGGGAGTGGGGGAGCACCTCGCTCACCGGGGTACCGCCCTCCAGAACGGTGCGGCTGAGCATGCGCAGCTCCTCCATCGCCCGGGCACCGGCACCACTGGCGGACTGATAGGTGCTCACCACCACCCGCCGCAGCGGGCACCGGGCCGCCAGCGGGGCAAGGGCCACGCTCAGCAGGATCGTGGTGCAGTTGGGGTTGGCGATGATGCCGCGGTGAGCAAAGGCCGCTTGGGGGTTCACCTCCGGCACCACCAGGGGCACCTCGGGATCAAGGCGAAAGGCGCTGGAGTTGTCGATCACCAGCGCCCCGGCGGCCACCGCCACAGGCGCCCATTGGCGGGACGTGGAACCGCCGGCGGAGGCCAGCACCAGATCGATCCCTTCGAAGGCCGCCGCCTCCACGGGGCGCACCTCCAGCGTCTCCCCCTGCCAAGCCAAGGGCTGCCCCGCGGAGCGGGGCGATGCCAGCGGGATCAGCTCGGCAATCGGGAAGCGACGTTCGGCCAGCAGGGCCAACAGCTCCTGACCCACGGCGCCAGTGGCCCCGAGGATTGCCACCCGCAGCGGGCGGCGGGGCAGATGGGCGGGAAACGCCGGGGTTTCAGCGGCGGCCGGGCTGTCGAAAGGGAGGGCAGCGGTCAAGGGAAGCGGAAGGGTCGGGAGCGGAGCGGGGAGCGGAGCCTGGAATCCGGATCGGGTGGGTGCTTACGGGACCTGGGGTAAACGGTGGTGAAATCAGGCAATGGGAGTCCGATGGCTGGATCGGACCGGAGGCGAGGAGGAACCGGGGGCCGGAAACGCTGACTCGGGTCCGGGGAGGAGATGGGCGAGGGAGCGAGGTCCGACGGACCGGGAAATATGGCGGCGTTCTGCGTCGTCAGAACAATACGCGGCGGAACGGCGGTTCGGCCACTTTCTAGGATCGGGGGCTGCCCCGCCTCCGAGTCCCGGCCCATGAGTTCTGCCGCCAGCTCCAGCTCCCCGGCCGCCGCCCAGGCCAAGACAAAGGCCAGCCCCGCGGCGGCGAGCGCCGGCCCGGGCGCCGAGGCGTTGACGGTGAACGCCTCGCCTCGCCCCGCCAGCCGTATGGCGCTGGAGGTGAACGTGCCGGGGGGCCGCAGCCGCGCCAGCTATGAGATCGCCCTGGAGAAGCTGAGCCGGAGCGTGCGCCTGCCGGGCTTCCGCAAGGGCCGGGTGCCCCGGCCTGTGCTGCTGCAGCAGATCGGACCCCTGCGGATCCGGGCCACCGCGCTGGAGGATCTGGTGGATGGCGCGTTCCGCGAGGCCCTGGGGCAGGTGGAGATCGCCGCCCTGGGGCGTCCCGAGCTCAGCGAGGGCTTCGAGGCGGTGCTGGATCGCTTCGAGCCCGGGGAGGAGCTCACCTTCACCCTCGAGCTCGACGTGCAACCCACCCCCTCGCTGCGGAGCACCCGCGGGCTGAAGGCGGAGGTGGAGCCGGTGACCCACGACCCCGCCCGGGTCGACGAACTGATCGAACAATCCCGCCGCCAGATGGCCACCCTGGTGCCCGTCGAAGGTCGGGTAGCCGCCAGCGGCGATGTGGCCCAGGTGAGCTTCTCCGGCACCTTCATCGACAGCGGCGAACCAATCAGCGGCGGCAGCAGCGACGGCATGGAAGTCGAGCTGGAGGAGGGACGGATGATCCCCGGGTTCGTGGAGGGGATCCTCGGCATGGCGCTGGGGGAAAGCCGCACCGTGCGCTGCACGTTCCCGGATTCGTACCCGCAGCAGGAGGCCGCCGGCCGCGAGGCCGAGTTCGCCATCAGCCTGCTTGAGCTCAAGGCGCGGGAGCTGCCCCCCCTCGATGACGCCTTCGCCCGCCAGGCCAGCGATAAGGAAACGTTGGCCGAGCTGCGCGCCGACCTGGAGACCCGCCTACACGAGGACAGCGAGCAGCGCCGGCGCAGCGGCCGCCAGGAAGCTCTGCTGGAGGCGCTGGTGGCGGAGCTGGAGGTGGAGCTGCCGGAAACTCTCGTGCAGCAGGAAATCCGCAACCTTTTGGAGCAGACCGCCAGCCAGATCGCACAGCAGGGAATGGATGTGCGCAAGCTGTTCACCCCGGATCTGGTGCGCTCGCTGATGGACACCTCGCGGCCGGAGGCGGAGGCGCGCCTACGCCGCAGCTTTGCCCTGGAGGCCCTGGCCACCGCCGAGTCGATCGAAGTGGCCGCCGAGGATCTGGAGACAAAACTGCGCGAGGTCCGGCGCGGCCTCAGCGATTCCTCCCGGATCGACCCGGAGCGGCTGCGCGGGGCCGTCGCCGATGATCTGCTGCGCGAAAAATTGCTGGAGTGGCTCGAGGCCCACAGCAGCGTGAGCGAGCGGGAGTCGGAACCCACCGCCGATGCCCCCTCCAAGGACGCCAAGCCGGCGAAGGGTGACAAGACCGCCAAAGAGGAAAAGGCCGCCAAGACCGCCAAAGAGGAGAAGGCTGAGAAAGCTGGCAAAGGGGAGAAGGCGTCCCGGACGGCAAAGCCGGAGGAGGACGCCTGAGCGGCCGGCGGGTCACTGCCCATAGATTGACGATCATCCCCTTGGCCTTCCCCGCGACCGCGTGACCGACGCCTTCCCTCTCCCAGGCCTCCCTTCACCCGGCGGCCTGCTCCCCCATCCTGTGCAGAACCGCTGGAGCGGCCCCCTGCCCTGGGCCGCCGCCGGCCCCGCACCGATCGCGGCGCCGGGGGTGCTGCCCACCGTGGTTGAGCAGTCCGGCCGGGGCGACCGGGCCTTTGACATCTACTCGCGCCTGCTGCGCGAGCGCATCATCTTCCTCGGCTCCGGCATCGACGACCAGGTGGCCGACTCGCTGGTGGCCCAGCTGCTCTTCCTTGAGGCGGAGGACCCGGAGAAGGACATTCAGATCTACATCAACTCGCCCGGAGGCTCGGTGACCGCGGGCCTGGCGATCTACGACACGATGCAGCAGGTGGCTCCGGACGTGGTCACCATCTGTTACGGGCTGGCGGCCAGCATGGGGGCTTTCCTGCTCTCGGGCGGCACCAAGGGAAAGCGACTGGCCCTCCCCAATGCCCGCCTGATGATCCACCAACCCCTGGGCGGCGCCCAGGGCCAGGCGGTGGACATCGAGATCCAGGCCAAGGAAATCCTGTTCCTCAAGGAGACGCTCAACGGCCTGATGGCCGAGCACACGGGCCAACCCCTTGAAAAAATTGCCGAAGATACCGACCGCGACTACTTCCTTTCCCCGGCAGAGGCGGTTGAATACGGTCTGATCGACCGCGTGGTTAGCGACGTCTCCGTCGCCCCCCCCCTCCGCCCCCCCAGACGGCTGACCCCGGCCGCCGCTCCCCCCGCCGGCCGCGCAAGGATCCAGCCGCCCCCGGTTTGATCCTTAAGGACGGGGCCGTGTTCGACCAACCGAGTCAATCTTGGGGATGACCCAGCCCCTCCCTCCTTCCGGTCGGCCCCAGCCGCCCCGCTCCTGCCGATGGCCAAGTTCGATGCTCACCTGAAGTGCTCGTTCTGCGGCAAATCGCAGGAACAGGTGCGCAAGCTGATCGCCGGCCCGGGGGTCTACATCTGCGACGAATGCATCGATCTCTGCAACGAGATCCTTGATGAGGAGCTGGTGGACGGCCAGGGCGCAGCCCAGGGCCAACGTCAAGCCGCCGACCACGGCCGGCGCCAGGCCCCCAAGAAGAATTCCAAACCGGCCCCTACCCTCGCCTCGATCCCCAAGCCCCACCAGATCAAGACCTTCCTGGATCAGCAGGTAGTGGGCCAGGAGCAGGCCAAGAAGGTGCTCTCCGTGGCGGTCTACAACCACTACAAACGCCTGGCCTGGCAGGGGGACGGCAAGGGGGAGACCGACCAGACCGCCACCCGCCTGCACAAGTCGAACATCCTGCTGATCGGCCCCACCGGCTGCGGCAAGACACTCCTGGCCCAGTCGCTGGCGGAGATGCTCGATGTGCCCTTCGCCGTGGCCGACGCCACCACCCTCACCGAGGCGGGCTACGTGGGCGAAGACGTGGAGAACATCCTGCTGCGCCTCCTGCAAAAATCCGACCTGGATGTGGAGCAGGCCCAGCGCGGCATCATCTACATCGATGAGATCGACAAGATCGCCCGCAAGAGCGAAAACCCCTCGATCACCCGCGATGTCTCCGGCGAAGGGGTGCAGCAGGCCCTGCTGAAGATGCTCGAGGGCACGGTCGCCAACGTTCCCCCCCAGGGCGGTCGCAAGCACCCCTACCAGGACTGCATCCAGATCGACACCAGCCAGATCCTGTTCATCTGCGGCGGTGCCTTCGTGGGCCTGGAGGATGTGGTGCAGAAACGCATGGGCCGCAACGCCATCGGCTTCCTGCCCGGCGGTGATGCCCCGGCACGGCCCCGCGGCGTTCGGGAGCGCCACGCCGCCGAGGTGCTCCGCCACCTCGAGCCCGACGACCTGGTGCGCTACGGCCTGATCCCGGAATTCATTGGCCGGCTGCCCGTGAACGCCGTGCTCGAACCACTCGATACAAACGCCCTCGAAGCCATTCTCACCGAACCCCGCGACGCCCTGGTCAAACAGTTCCAAACGCTGCTCAGCATGGACGACGTGCGCCTCGACTTCGAAGCCGGGGCCGTCGAGGCGATCGCCCAGGAGGCCCATCGCCGCCGAACCGGCGCCCGGGCCCTGCGCGGCATCGTCGAAGAGCTGATGCTCGAGGTGATGTACGACCTCCCCTCCCGCCGCGACGTGAAGACCTTCACGATCACCCGCGATCTGGTGGAGCAGCGCAGCCGCGCCAAGGTGGTGCCCATCCCCGGCAGCCAGCACGAGGAAAACCGCGACACCCAGGCCTCCGCCTGATCGGTCGGGCAATCCCCACCTGTGGAAGGCGCCCCCCAGCGCGAAGCTGGACGACGTGCCATCCAGCGCTCGCCTTGTCCGCCGCCGACCATCTGCAGGCCCCCCGTCAACACGGCCTGTTCTTGCACCACGGCATCGACCTGGGCGATGGCAGCGTGGCCCACTACCTCGAAGGCCGCGAAATCCTGCGCAGTCTCCGGGAGGACTTCAGCCGCGGCCAGCCGATCACCGCGGTGGACTACCCCGAGGGCAGCTGCTCACCCACGGGCGTGACCCTGCGTCGGGCGATGGGGCGGCTGGGGGAGCAGAACTACAACCTGCTCTTCAACAACTGCGAGCACTTCGCCCACTGGTGCAAGACGGGCCGGCACCGCAGCTCCCAGGTGGAGGACTGGCTCCACACCGGCAGCGTGGGGGCCCTGGCACTGGGCCAGTTCGTGCCGGCGGCCCTGCTCACCGGCGCCCGCCTGCTGCTCCGCAACGGCCTCAGCCTCGAACCGGGCCACCTGGAGAAGGGCAGGGATCTGGCGCTGCGCACCCTCGAGCAGGTGGATGACCTGAGGTCGCGCCTGCAGAGCCGCCTCGAGGAGGAGCTGGCGAAGGCCGAACGGCGCTGGAGTCCGGGCGAGACCGGCAGCGAAACCTTCCTGCGCCTGCGGCAGGCGGCCCAGGCCCTCGCCGACCAGTTGAGCCAGGCGGAGGAGCTGGAACACCAGCTTGAGGCCATCTTGGCCAGGACGCCAGCTCTGGAGGCCCAGGCACCGAGCCCGCCGAGCCCGCCGGCCCTCCCGCCGCAGCCCCGGTAGCCTGGCTACCGCACCGGCGGCCGGCCGCCCGACCCACCGCCCATCCCCCGCCCCATGGGCCAGGCCTACCAGCCCCTCCACCACAAATACCGCCCCCAGCGGTTTGACCAGCTGGTGGGGCAGGAGGCGATCGCGGCAACCCTCACGAACGCCCTGCGCACGGGCCGCATCGCGCCCGCCTACCTGTTCAGCGGCCCGCGGGGCACCGGCAAGACCTCCAGCGCCCGCATCCTGGCCCGATCGCTCAACTGCATCGCCGGCGCCGACCCCACGCCAGAACCCTGCGGCCAGTGCGAGCTGTGCACGGCCATCGCCGCCGGCATAGCCCTGGACGTGATCGAGATCGACGCCGCCTCCAACACCGGCGTCGACAACATTCGGGAACTGATCGAGCGCTCCCGCTTCGCGCCGGTGCAGGCGCGCTGGAAGGTGTACGTGATCGACGAGTGCCACATGCTCTCGACGGCCGCCTTCAACGCCCTGCTCAAGACCCTCGAGGAGCCACCACCGCGGGTGGTGTTCGTGCTGGCCACCACCGATCCGCAGCGGGTCCTGCCGACGATCCTCTCCCGCTGCCAGCGTTTCGACTTTCGCCGCATCCCGCTCGACGCCCTCGAGGCCCACCTGCGGTGGATCGCCAGCCAGGAGGAGATCGGCATCACGGAGGAGGCCCTACAAGTGGTGGCCCAGCGGGCGCAGGGCGGGCTGCGGGACGCCGAGAGCCTGCTCGACCAACTGAGCCTGCTGCCGCCGCCGATCGAGGCCTCCGCCGTCTGGGAATTGCTGGGGGCTGTGCCGGAGCAGGAGCTGCTGGCGCTGGTGGAGGCCATGGCCGCGGCGGAGCCTGTGGCGGTGGTGGTGGCGAGCCGGGGGCTGCTGGAGCGGGGGCGGGAGCCTGGGGCGGTGCTGCAGGGTCTGGCGGGTCTCCTGCGCGACCTGGTGCTCGCCGGGGTGGCGCCTGACCGCCTGGAGCTGACGGCGGTCTCGCCGGCGCTGCGGCCCCGGCTGCCGGAGCTGGCGCGCCGCCTGGGCAAGGAGCGCCTGCTGCAGTGGCAGGCGCAGCTGCGGGGCAGTGAACAGCAGCTGCGCCAAAGCATCCAGCCCCGCCTCTGGCTGGAGGTACTGGTGTTGGGTCTGCTGGCCGAACCGGTGGCCCGCGCCGCCGTATCCCCGGCCCCTGCGCCGGCCGCGGCCCCCGCCCCGATCGCGGTGGCGGTGCCAGTCGTGGGGCCGGTACCGATCGCGGAGCCAGCGGCGGCGGCGGCGCCCTCCGAACCTGCGCCCGCGGCGAACCGGCAGCCGGCACCCGCGGAGCCCGGAGCACCCAAGGACCTGGGCGCCCTCTGGCAGCAGATCCTGGCCAGCCTGGAGCTGCCCTCCACCCGCATGCTGCTCGCCCAGCAGGCCCAGCTGGTGCGCCTCGACGAACGGCGGGCGGTGGTGCGGGTCGCGAGCACCTGGGTGGCGATGGTGCAGAGCCGGCTGCCCCTACTCGAGAAAGCGATGGCTTCCGCCCTCGGCAGCCCGCGCCAGCTACAACTCGAGAGCGGCGGTGACCCCCCGGCCGGCGAGCGCGGCCCCAGCGCCGCGCCGACGCCCACCCCTCCGCCGCGCCCCGAGCCCCTGGCGGCACCTCCAGCGGCCACGCCGACACCCCCGGTAACCGTGCCGGCCGCGGCAGCCCCGACACTGGCGGCCGCCTTGCCCCAGGCTCCAGCACCGTCCCAGATGCCCCCGCCGGCGATTCGCTCGCCCCTGGAGGAGCGTGCCCGCCGCCTGGCCGACTTCTTCAACGGCGATGTGGTCGAAGGCCTGGAGGACGAAGTGGCCTGAGCGAGCCAACCCGGATCGACGCCTAACGCTCCTGACAGATCCGCGCCACAAGATCCACCAAAGCGATCTCCAGGGGGCTCAACGCACTGGCAAAGCTGGGGTCAGCGTCGTCGCGGACCTCGATGTCTGCCCACAACTGACTTCGCTGCGGGAAGAAAGTGGCGCGAACCCACTCCTCCGAATCACGATAAAAGGCGCTGTAGCTCTCCAGCTCGGAGCGACTAGGCCGATAGGCAGGGAAGGTGGCAAAGCACTCCAGGAACGAAGACGCCAAGGCGGCCCGGTTTGGATTGATTAGACCATCGATCCAACGCGGCACCTGCTCATTGACCCGAGCCAGCAGGCGGATGGCCTGATAAGAAAGTGTTTCATTCAATCGGGCTGGCATCTGCAGCCCCGGCTGCCAGTCGATGCCGGCAGCAACACAGAAATCGCGGATCAAGTTACCCGCCTCAAAACTCTGCCGCTCAAACAGCCGCACACAGAACGGCGATGACGGGAAGGCACCCAACCAGCGCTCCAGGATGCCGCGATGATCGCAGATATGATGGCCAAAGCTGCCGGGCTCTCCGAGAACCGTCAGTGGCGCTCCCCCCTTGACCCGCATGCTCCAGTAGGAGATCGCGGTGGCCAGAGGATGGCGAAGATAGACGAGGATTCGGATATCGCTGAACAGCGGCTTGAGGATTGCGGCGAGGCGCTCCACCTCCTCCCGGGTGGTGAGCCTGGATTGCAGGTGCTCCGAGGAGATGAGCCAGCGGCACCCGGGGTGACGAGCCACCTCCTCCTCCAACTGGGCACGGATCTCCTGCTTGCGAGCCTGGCGTTTCTCAACGTCCTCCGCCAGGCCGATCTGTCGGGAGAAACCATCAACACGGTCGGAATTTTCCGCCATGTAGGCCGCCCAGCGATGGCTGCGGGCGCCCAGGAATTCCGGCACATGCAAACCCTGCTCGGCGAGTGCGGCGCGGTTGATCCCCAGGAACTCCTGGATCGAAGTGGTGCCGGTCTTCTCGGTACCGATATGCAGAATCAGGCCTGTCACGCCATCAGGCCTGGCCGCCGCCGGAAGCCAGCTCTGCCTCGCTCTCCGGGGCGAGGGGGTCGTCGTCTGCCGGGAGAGGTTCGTCGTCGCCGCCGAGGTGGAGGGTCTTGGCCCACACCAGGCGCTTGGGCAGCAGGGCCATGCGCACGCTCACCCAGGGGATCACCACGAACCAGTGGGTGAGATAAAGGATTCCGAGACCGACCTGGAAGGGGGTCATCGGCGGCAGAGCCGGCCCTTCCCGGGCCCGGCGGCACCCCGCCACCAGCGCCAGGGCGGAGGAAGCCAGAGCAACGATCGAAAACGGCCACATCAACGGTGGCGTGCCCGTGAGCACCACGCCGAGCAGGTCGGCGGCCGCCAGCAGGGGCATCCCGTACTGCAGCAGAAAGAAGGCCAGCAGATCAAGGGTTTGGTAACGGCTGAGGGGGCCGCCGCCGAAGCCGAATCCGTGGTCGAGGAAGCGCTGAAGACCCCCTTCCGCCCAGCGCTGGCGCTGGCGCCAGAGGGCCGGCAGGGTAAGGACCGCCTCCTCCCCCACCGGCGGATCCCAGAGAACCCCCACCGGGTGCCCGGCCACCACCAGTCGCAGGCTGAGGTCGAGGTCGTCGGTGAGGGTGAACTCATTGAAGCCGCCACAGGCCAGCACGGCGTCGCGGCGCAGGAGCTGGCCGTTGCCCCGCAGTTCGCCCACCCCACCGCGCGCCAGCCGCCCGGCCTGCAGAAACGCGTCGAAGGCCATCTCCATGGCCTGCGCCTGGGTCAGCGGATTGACCGACGCATTCACAACGGCCTTGCGGAGCTGCACCGCCGCCCAGCCGCCGGACTCGGCGAAGGGCACCAGCCGCTCCAAGGTGTCGGGCTGCAGATCCGCATCGGCGTCAAGCACCAGCAGCCAGCGGCCGCTGAGCTCCCGCAGCACCAGATTCAGGGCACCGGATTTGCCACCTCCGGCGTCGCGCGGCCGCCGCAGCACCCTCAGCTGGGGGTGCTGGGCGTGAAGGTCAGCGAGCACCTCGGGCGTGCGGTCTTCGCTGCCGTCGTCGATCACCCAGAGACGCAGCTGCCCTTCGGGCCAACGCAGGGCAAAGACCCGCTCCACCAGCCGCGCGATCACCGCCTGCTCATCGCGGGCCGCCACCACCACGTCCACCGGGGAGGCGACCTGGGACGGCGTGGCGGGCAGCGAAGCATCGGTGTCCGCACCGGGCGCGGGCCCAGAAGCGACGGAAGCGAGCCCCCGCAGCACGGTGAGCAGGCCATGGCCGCCGAGAACGACCGCCAGCACTCCGGCGGGCAGCAGGCGCAGACCCGGGGCGAGGGCGTGGGGGGCAAGACCCGCCAGCCCGCACGCCAGCAAAAAGAGGGCGGCCTTCGGCCGGCGCCGGACGCCGGGGTCGGGACGCCGCTCGGTGCTGCTGCCGCCGGCGGCGTTCATGGCATCCCCGGAAGTAAGGGAACTTTAAGGGGCCTCTCCCAGGGCCTGGAGTGGCTGCAGGTCGGTACCCGGGTAGTAGTGCCGAAGAATGGCGGCGGCATCCCAGCCCCGGCGCCCCAGATCGATGGCCCCGGCCTGGGACAGCCCGGCACCGTGGCCGAAGCCGCCGCCCTGCAGCAGCCAACCGCCACCCGCCGCGGCCTCCACGGTGAACAGGGTGCTCGGCAGTTGGCGGAAGGTGCGGCGGATGGCGTCGCGGCGCAGCACCCTCGTTTCCTGCGCCCCCACGATCCGCAGGGTCACCACCCGGCCGCTCGCCCCCCGCTCGGCCACCTCGAGCCTCCGCACCGCCCCCAAGGGCGGCCCTTCCCCGGCCAGGGCACTGGCCACAGCCGCCGGACTGAGGCGACGCTGCCAGCGGAAGCTCGGGTGGTCGCTGCCGTAGGCCGCCTGTCCGTCGCGAAGGAGCCGGCTCACCGCGTTGGTCGCCAGGGGGAGGGTCCAACGGGAGGTGAAGGCCGCGGGGCCATCGAGGGCTACGCGCAGGTAGGGGCGGGACGGGCCGGTCCAGGCCTCCTCAAAGCCGGCCGACACGCCGCCGTTGCTGGCGTGATAGACGGCGTGGATCGGCTCGCCCCGAAAGGCCAGCACCTGGCCGCGGGTGACGGCGATGGCCTGGCGCACCCCAGCGCCGGCGTGGCGGGGATCCTTGTACACCTGGCACTGGGTATCGGCGCAGAGGTGGTAGCCATCCACCACGAAACGGTGGCGATTGCGCACCGCCCAGGTGCGGGCGAGGACCGCCTGGGCGGCCAGGGCCGCGGGCGGGGATCCGGCCCCGATCTCATGGGGCACCACCCCCTCCAGGTAGCGCTCCAGCGGCACCTGCTCCAGCAAGGTCCAGCTGCCGTGGGCGTCGCTCTGCAGCCGGAAAGGACCGACGTAGACCCCGCCCTGCCAGGCCAAACCACCAGGCGCCTCGATCCGCAGGGGCCCCTCCAGGAGAACCGGGCCGCTGTTGCGGCGGAGCTCCAGCCCCAACCGCTGCCGCTCCTGCCTCTCCACCAGCCGCGTCGTCACCCCAGCGGGTGGCGTTACGCCGGCCGGTGCCCAGACCTCCCAGTCGCGGGGGCGGGCGATGCGCACCACCCCAGCCGCACCCCAGGCGCGGGCCGCCGCCTCAGCGCTTTCGTAGCTGGAGAAGGGCCCCTGCACCTGGCGGCGCAGCAACAGGGGCGACGCCAGGGGTCGGCGAGTCCAGTGCAGCACCAGCTCAGGGGCGGTGAAGCGACGGCCGCCGGCGTCGATGAGGGTGAGGGCCCCCTGGGCGGCGCGCAGGCGCAGGGGCGCGGCCGGGGCGGGAGGCGCCGGGGGGGCCAGCCGGGCGGCCAGGGCTACCCACAGCACCGGCTGGGCGGCGGTCAGCGGCGTGGGCGCCGCGACAGGCCAATGGAGGGAGGCCGGCGGTGGTGGTGGCGGCGCATCGGCGGCCCGGCAGCCCCCGGCCAGCAGGAGGACAAGACCGGCCGCCAGGGTCGGCGGGGCCGGGGGGGCGAAACGGAGGGGTCGAAGGGGCATCGCAGGGGAGGGGGCCACGCGGGGTTGGTGCGCGGTCAGGTCGCGTCGTACTCTGCTTGTTTGTGCTTGCGAACCAGCCGATGCCGAAGCTCAAGACCCGCAAAGCGGCCGCCAAGCGGTTCCAGGCCACCGGCGGCGGCAAGTTTGTGCGCCGGCGTGCGTTCCGCAACCACCTGCTGGATCACAAGAGCCCGAAGCGCAAGCGCTACCTGGGCACGATGGCCGTGGTCGACGACCGCGACCACGCCAACGTGGCGCTGATGCTTCCCTACGCCTGAGGCCGGCTTCCGGTCCACCGGCGCCGAGCCTCGCCCGAAAATCCCGTCCACCCGTCCTGAGTTCGTTCCATGGCCCGCGTCAAGAGGGGCAATGTTGCCCGGAAACGCCGCAACAAGATTCTTCGCCTCGCCCGGGGCTTCCGCGGCAGCAACGGCAGCCTCTTCCGCACCGCCAACCAGCGGGTGATGAAGGCGCTGTGCAACGCCTACCGGGATCGCCGTCGCCGCAAGCGCGACTTCCGTCGTCTCTGGATCGCGCGCATCAACGCCGCCGCCCGGATCAACGGCATCAGCTACAGCCGCCTGATCGGCGGCCTGAAACAAGCCGACGTGCGCCTCAACCGCAAGATGCTCGCCCAGTTGGCCGTGGTGGACCCAGCCAGCTTCGGCTCCGTGGTCACCGCCGCCAGCCGCTGAGCGGCGGACCGGCGCGATGAGAGAGCTGCTTCCCCAGGCCTACCTGATCGGCCTGATCGGACTGCTGACCGTCGCCGCCGTGGCGGTGGGCCGCCAGATCGTGCGGGTTCGACGGGATGAGGAGGCCCTGGCTCGCCTCGGCGGGCCCGTGGGCTCGGAAGGCCGCCCCGACGACAGCGGCGGTCTCTACGAGCTGGGCTCGGTGCAGCTACGCAAGCGCCTCTATGGCCAGGCTTCAGACAGCCTGCGCAAGGCCCTGCGCAAGGCAGAGCAGGAAAAGGCTCCCGACGAAGCCCTGGCCCTGATTGAGAATGCCCTCGGATTCGCGCTGGCGGCCCAAGGCCGCTATCCGGCGGCGTTACGCCACTACCGGGCCGCTCTCAAGGCACGGGCCGACTACCCGGTGGCCATGAACAATCTGGCCTTCGCGCTGGAGAAGCAACAGAAACCTGAAGAAGCCCGCCGCCTCTACGAGCAAGTGCTCGAACTGGAGGCGGCTAACCCCACAGCCCGCAAGCGACTGCGGCTGCTGGAGCGACGCAACACCGGTGAGGTGAGCGGCGACGACAACAGTGACGACAACCAGGCAGCCTGATCTGGTTAGCCCAGCCGCAGACTCACCAGAGGCCGCGGATCACGCCGCCGCTGCTGGCCGGCGGAGCTGGAGCTGGTCCTGGAACCAGCTGCAGCCGACCACCCGGTGAGACGAACCGTGGCGCACCCCAGCCGCTCAGGGAGAGCCCCTGCAGCCCCTGGAACGCCCCACCGGGCTCCAGCCCTAGGGCCAGGTTGTCGGTGAGCGGAATCAGATCGAGTTGGTCTGATTTTGCGTTGAGGTTGCCCATGAAGGCGGTTTCGGCCCCGGCGATCTGCAGGCGACCACGCAGGACCACCATCTGGCCATCCGGCACCACCGAATCCAGCTGCAGCTGCACGGGACGGGACGCGGCCCCTCGCTCAAAGGGGCGGTAGCTGCCGCGCCAGAAGCGAGGGATCCGGGCGGCGATGAGCTCGGCCCGGCCCGCCGGATCGAAGGTTTCGACGCTGCCGCCGATGCCGCCGTCGTCGAGCAGGGAACTGGTGGGTGGCGTGTAGGGCAGGAAGCCGTCCGCCGAAGGGGAGGTGAGCTCCGCGGCAGGCTGCGCTGGCGCCGCTGCCACGGGGATCGCTGCCACGGAGACAGGGGCCACGGGGGGCAGGGCCAACAACGGCAGCGGCATCACGGAGAGCGCAGGTGCGCAGCGAGACTAAGGGGAACCGCCTGCCCTGCGCACCGCACCGTGATCCAGAGCGCCCCCCCCGGCCCCTGCCCCGAGCCCACCGGCCCAGCGGCCGCCCCCGACCCCGCGCAGGGCGCCGACGACGGACTGGTGATCGGCGGCCGGCGCTTCTCCAGCCGCCTGATGACCGGCACGGGCAAATACCCCTCCCTGGCGGCGATGCGGGCCAGCCTGCAGGCCAGCGGCTGCGAGATCGTCACCGTGGCCGTGCGGCGCGTGCAGAGCCAGGCCACCGGCCACGAAGGGCTGATGGAGGCGATCGACTGGCGCCGCCACTGGATGCTGCCCAACACCGCTGGCTGCGCCACCGCGGAGGAAGCGGTGCGGGTGGCGCGGCTCGGGCGGGAGCTGGCCCGCCTGGCCGGCCAGGAGGACAACAACTTCGTCAAGCTCGAGGTCATCCCCGACGGCCGCCACCTGCTGCCCGATCCGATCGGCACCCTGGAGGCCGCCGAGCAGCTGGTGCGGGAGGGCTTCACGGTGCTCCCGTACATCAACGCCGACCCGCTGCTCGCCAAGCGGCTGGAGGAGGTGGGTTGCGCCACGGTGATGCCCCTGGGCTCACCGATCGGCTCCGGCCAGGGCATCCGCAACGCCGCCAACATCGCCCTGATCGTGGAGAGCGCCGGTGTGCCGGTGGTGGTGGACGCCGGCATTGGCGTGCCCAGCGAAGCGGCCCAGGCGATGGAGATGGGAGCCGATGCGCTGTTGATCAACAGTGCCATCGCCCTGGCGGGCGACCCGGCCTCTATGGCCCGCGCGATGGCCCTGGCCACCGAAGCCGGGCGCACGGCCTTCCGGTCCGGCCGGCTGCCGGTGCGGGCGGAGGCAAGCGCCAGCTCCCCCATCCAGGGTCGGGTGGGCGCCTGAGGGGACGCGGGCGGCTCTGTGACGAAGCATTCCGGAACGTGGGCGGCACCGGAGCCCCGCATGGTCGTGATGGAGAAAGGAGAGCGCAGCGGGGGCAGCTCCCGTGCCCTGCTGATTGGTGGCGCCGTGCTGGTGCTGCCGCTCATGGCGATGGCCGCCGGCATCAGCTGAGGGCGGGCCGCCGGGGGAGGCCGGAGGCCTGTAGTAGCTTGACCGGGCTGAGCATCGGCTCGTTCAGGAGACACGGGTGAAGGTTTTCGTTCTCGGCGGCGACGGCTTCTGCGGATGGCCCTGTGCGGTCAACTTGGCTCACAGCGGGCACGACGTCGTCATCGTCGACAACCTCAGCCGCCGCAAGATCGACATCGACCTGGGCGTCGAGTCGCTCACGCCGATCGCCACGATTCAGGAGCGGCTGCGGGCCTGGGAACAGGTGGACGGCCGGGCGATGCGCTTCGTGCACCTCGACATCGCCCGCGAGTACGAACAACTGCTCGAGCTGCTGCGCAGCGAGCGGCCGGAGGCGATCGTGCACTTCGCCGAGCAGCGGGCCGCTCCCTACTCCATGAAGACGAGCGCCACCAAGCGCTACACCGTCGATAACAACGTCAACGGCACCCACAATCTGCTGGCAGCGATTGTCGAAAGTGGCGTTGATGTGCACATCGTGCACCTTGGCACCATGGGGGTGTACGGCTATGGATCCCATCGGGGCGCCACGATCCCGGAGGGCTATCTCACCGTCGAGGTGCCCCAACCAGACGGCAGCCGGTTCACCGAGCAGATTCTGCATCCTACGAACCCAGGCAGCGTCTACCACATGACCAAGACGCTCGACCAACTTCTTTTCTTTTACTACAACAAAAACGACGGCATCCGCATCACCGACTTGCACCAAGGCATTGTTTGGGGCACCAATACTTCGCTAACCGAAAAGGACCCCCGCCTCACCAACCGCTTCGACTACGACGGCGACTACGGCACGGTTCTCAACCGCTTCTTGATGCAGGCGGCCATCGGCTATCCCCTCACCGTGCACGGCACCGGCGGCCAGACGCGCGCTTTCATCCACATCCGTGATTCGGTGCGCTGCGTGCAGCTCGCCCTCGAACATCCACCGACCCAGGGCGAAAAGGTGAAGATCTTCAACCAGATGACTGAAAGCCACCGCGTTGCCGATCTGGCAGAGAAGGTGGCCGCCCTAACCGGCGCCCGCGTCGACCGCCTCCCCAACCCGCGCAACGAGGCGATTGAGAACGATCTGATCGTGGACAACCGCTGCTTCCTGGCGCTGGGCCTGCAACCGACAACCCTCGACGACGGCCTGCTCACCGAGGTGGTGGACGTGGCCCGGCGCTGGGCCGACCGCTGCGACCGCTCCAAGATCCCTTGCCGCTCCGCGTGGACCAGTCGGCAGGCGGATGCGATCCGCACCGGCGCCTGAGGGCGCGGACGGGACCGTGAAGATCGCCTTTTTCACCGAAACCTTCCTGCCGAAGGTCGACGGAATCGTCACGAGACTCACCAAGACGATCCAACATCTGGTGGCCGCTGGCGATGAGGTGCTGGTGTTCTGCCCCGAGGGGGCGCCGGACACCTGGATGGGAGCGCGCGTGGTGGGAGTACCGGCCGTGCCCCTGCCCCTGTACCCCGAACTCAAGCTGGCCCTGCCCCGGCCGGCGGTATCCGAGGCGCTGGAGCGGTTCGCGCCCGATCTGGTGCACGTCGTCAACCCGGCGGTGCTGGGTCTCGGCGGGATCTGGCTGGCGAAGACCCGCAACCTGCCGCTGGTAGCCAGCTACCACACCCACCTGCCCAAATACCTGGAGCACTACGGCATGGGCATGCTCGAGCCCCTGCTGTGGGAGCTGCTCAAGGCCGCGCACAACCAGGCCCGCCTCAACCTCTGCACCTCCACGGCGATGGTGAGCGAGCTGAGCGAGAAGGGGATCCAGCACACGGCGCTCTGGCAGCGGGGCGTCGACACCGAACTGTTCCGCCCCGAACTCGCCTCCCCGGCGATGCGCCAGCGGCTCCACGGCGGCCACGACGACACCGGCCACCTGCTGCTGTACATCGGCCGCCTCTCGGCCGAGAAGCAGATCGAGCGGATCCGGCCGGTGATGCAGGCCATGCCCGAGGCGCGGCTGGCGCTGGTGGGGGACGGCCCGCACCGCCAGCAGCTGGAACGGGTGTTCGAGGGTACGCCCACCACCTTTGTGGGCTACCTGGCGGGCGAAGAGCTGGCAGCCGCCTACGCCAGTGGCGACGCCTTCCTGTTCCCCTCCAGCACCGAAACCCTCGGGTTGGTCCTGCTGGAGGCGATGGCGGCCGGCTGCCCGGTGGTGGGCGCCGCTCGTGGCGGCATCCCCGACATCGTCACCGATGGCGTCAACGGCTGCCTGTACAACCCCGACGACCCGGACAGCCTCAGCGCTGCCGTGCATCGCCTGCTCGATGACCCGGCCCAACGGCGCGCGCTGCGCCTGGCGGCTCGGCAGGAGGCCGAGCGCTGGGGCTGGGCTGGTGCCACGGAGCAGCTGCGGGGCTACTACCGCCAGGTGCTTGCTCAGCGATCGCTCAACATGGTGGCCTGAGCGCCTGCGCCAGCTCCGTCGGCCGCCCCGGCAAACCAGGTCGTCATCAGCGCCTTCACCATCGGCGCCGCCACCGTGCCCCCGTAGCCGCCGCTGTTCTCCCCGAAGGCCACGATCACCAGGCTGGGCTGGCCCGCTGGGGCATAGCCACCAAACCAGGCGTGGTCGGGGCGGGGCGGATCCTCCGCCGTGCCGGTCTTGCCGGCCACCGGCGGCAGGGAGGGGTCGTTGAGCAGGGTGGCGGTGCCCTCGGTGACCACCTGCCGTAACCCCTCCCGCAACACCCGCAGGGTCTCGGGTTTGAGGCCAATGGCGCGCCGCGGCCGCTCGCCCTCCACCAGATGGGGGGTGACCAGCGTGCCGCCGTTGGCGACGGCCGCGTAGAGGCGGGCCATCTGCAGGGGGGTGACGGTGACCGCCCCCTGGCCGATGGCAGAGGTGATGGTGTCGACGGACGTCCACGCTTCGCCCAGCTCCCGGCGCTTCCAGGCCGGATCCCCCAGCAGGCCCGCATTCTCCTCCTGCCGCAGCTCCACACCGGTGGGGCTGCCATACCCGAAGCGCCGCGCGGCCCGGAATAGCTCCTCGGCCCCCACCGCCAGGCCGAGCTTGTAATAGAAGCTGTTGCTGCTCACCGCCAGCGCCTTCTGGAAACCGATGGCCCCAAAGGAGCCGTGGTCGCTGTAGCACTGGCCGTCGTAACAGAACTGGCCCACGGTGCCGATCGTGTCGTTGGGGCCGTAGCGACCCGACTCCAAACCGGCGATGGTGCTGACGATCTTGAAGGTACTGGCCGGCGGGAAGGCCTGGAACGCCCGATTGAGCATCGGCGCCTCTGGCCGATTGAGATCATTCCACTGGCTCAGGGTGGGGCCCTCGGCGAAGACGTTGGGATCGAAGCTGGGACGGCTGGCAATCGCCAGGATGGCGCCGCTGCGGGGATCGAGGGCGACGATCGCACCCTTGCGCACCCCGTCAAGGGCCTTCTCCGCCGCCTGCTGCAACGGCAGATCCAGGGTGAGGCGCAGGTCGCGGCCGGCCCGGGCTGGCTTGTCTCCCAGCACTCGCTGCACCTCTCCGGCGGCGTTCACCTCCAACTGCTGGCCGCCCCACTCGCCGCGCAGATGGCTCTCGAAGGCCTTCTCGAGGCCAGAGCGGCCGATTCGGTCGCGGAGGCGGTAGCCCTGATGGCGCAGGCGCCGGTACTCCTCCTCGCCGATGCTGCTGGTGTAGCCGATCACGTGGGCAGCGAGGCTGCCATGGGGATAGACGCGCAGCACCTCGATCCCCACATCCACTCCGCGCAGCTGCGGGGCCTGCTCCTTCAGGCGCAGCACCTGCACCGGGGTCAGCGGCCCGCTGAGGGGGAGGCGAAAACCGTCGGAGCCGGCGCCCTCGGACCGACGGCGCTGGCTCTCGAGCTGATCCGCTGGAATGGCCAGCAGCCGGGCCAAGCGGTCGCGCAGTCCGGGCCAGGCGGCCTCCGGCACAAGCCGTGGCTCGAGGTAGAGCCGGTACTCCAGCCGGTTGGAGGCGAGCAGCCGGCCCTGGCGATCCAGCAGGCGGCCGCGCACGGGATCGCGGGGGATCAGGCGGATGCGGTTCTCCTCCGCCATGGCCCGGTTCTCCGTGCCGTGGATCAGCTGCAGCCACGCCAGGCGGCTGGTGATCGCACCGCTCACCAACAGAACGAGCAGCAGCAACAGGGCGGGCTGGGGCCCGACGCCCGTGTGCCGCGAACGCCCCGGCGCGTAGCCCATCAGCGGGAGGCGGAGGTGCCCGCGCCGGTGAGGCGGCGCTCCAGCTGGTCGAGCCGGGCGGCGATGCGGCTGAGGGTGGCCTGGAGCTCGGCCGGGTCGGTGGCATCCGGCTCCGGCTGGACCTCCCACGCGGCGTCACGGACCGGCGCGGGCGCCGGCGTCACGGTGCCCCCATCGTGCACCTCCACCTTCAGCACCGGATTGCCAAGGCCAGGCTGGAGACGATCGAGGCTGTCGCGCAGCTGGCTGGCGACCGGCTCCCCCTCGTCGCGGAGGCGGCCGAGGGGATCGGCGCTGCTGCCGTCAAAGGCGGCCAACACCTCGCGGGGGCCGCCCCGCTGCACGCGCCGGGCCACCGCCAGGCCGACGGGCAGCACGTCCTGCATCAGGGTGAGGCGCAGGGCATCGAGGGGATCGGCAGCCATGGCGCGAGCCGGGACGGGGGAGCCCCAGTCTGGCGCGCCGGGGCAGCGGGAGCCCGCCGCGGGTTCAGAGGCTGGGGCGACCCACACCGGGATCGATCACCACCGGGGCGCAGGTGCGGTGGGCGCCGGCCCACCAGCCGGCGCTGGCAGCGATCACCAGCAGGGCCGCGAAGGGCAGCACAGCGCGACGGGTGCCCTCATGGCCAAACCATTCCAGCCAGCTGCGCAGGAAGCGCTCACGATCGAAGCGGCGGCGCTGACGCTGGGCCTCCTGATCGCGGCGGCGCAAGGCACGGGCCACCCAGCGCTCAAACGCAATCTTCTTGGTGACGGCCATCTTGCGCTCCACCTCCAGCAGGTGGCCCGCACTCAGGTCGGGGTTGAAGGTGCTGATGAGCTCGAGGCTCTTGAGGAACATCTCGACGGCGCCGTCCTTGATGGCCAGCTCTTCGGATTCGAGATGGTCCCAGTCGAGCTCGGGATAGAAGCGGCGGCGGTTGGCCTGGATCTGATCCTCGCTGAGCTGGCCGGGCTCCCGCAGCCAGCGGTCGGTATTGGCGTCGAAGCGGCGCCAGTAGAGGAAGGGGTTGAGATAAATGGTCTTCCCCGCCAGCACGATGGTGTCCTGCTGCAGACGGCGCTGCAGCTGGGATTCCTGATCGATGCCGGTGGTGCCGGTGGTGGTGGCGCTGGGAGCGGAGGTCACGGCGGAGCGGATTCCGGCGGGCCCTGATGGTATCGGTGCGGTCCGGGCGCCGCCAGGGTGGGAGGGGGCATCCGCGGCCCGGACGGGGCACTTGGGCGGGCCGCGGGCCCTACTCCCACTCGATCGTGCCGGGGGGCTTGCTGGTGATGTCGAGGACGACGCGGTTGACCCCCTTGACCTCATTGACGATGCGGTTGGAGATGGTCTCCATCAGGTCGTAGGGCAGGCGTGACCAGTCGGCGGTCATGCCGTCCTCCGACGACACGCAGCGGAGCACCACCGGATAGGCGTAGGTGCGCTTGTCGCCCATCACCCCCACGCTGCGGACGGGCAACAGCACGGCAAAGGCCTGCCAGATCTCGTCGTAGAGCCCGGCCTCGCGCACCTCCTCGCGCACGATCCAGTCGGCATCGCGGAGGATGTCGAGCTTTTCATCGCTCACCTCGCCCAGGATGCGGATCGCCAGGCCTGGGCCGGGGAAGGGATGGCGGCCCACGATCTCCTGGGGCAGGCCGAGGGCGCGGCCCACCTTGCGCACCTCGTCCTTGAACAGGCGCCGCAGGGGCTCCACCAGCTTGAACTGCAGATCCTTGGGCAGGCCGCCAACGTTGTGGTGGCTCTTGATCTTGACCGCCACCCGCTCGCCCGTGGCGGGGTCGACGTTGGTGCCGGCGGATTCGATCACGTCGGGGTAGAGAGTGCCCTGGGCGAGATAATCAAAGGGGCCAAGACGCCTGCTCTCCTCTTCAAAAACTCGGATAAACTCGGCGCCGATAATCTTGCGCTTCTCCTCCGGATCCGAAATCCCCTGCAGGCGGGTCAAGAAACGCTCGCGGGCATTGATATACTCCACCCGAATGTGAAATTTGCGATCGAAGAAATCCATCAGGAATTCCGGCTCGCCCTTGCGCATGAAGCCCTGATCGATGAACATGCATGTGAGGCGATCGCCGATCGCCCGGTGCAGCAGGAAGGCCAGGGTCGAGGAATCCACCCCACCGGAGAGGGCCAGCAGCACCCGCTTGTTCCCCACCTGGGCCCGCACCTCGGCGACCGCCTCATCGATGAAGGCGTCGGTGGTCCAGTCGGGCTGGGCGCCGCAGATGTGATAGATGAAATTGCGCAGCAGCACCATGCCGTCGCGGGAGTGCACCACCTCGGGGTGGAATTGCACGCCATAGAGATGGCGGCCGTGGTGGGCAACGGCGGCCTCGGGCGTGTTGGCGGTGTGGGCCAGCCGCACGAATCCCTCCGGCAGGCGCTCCACCGAATCCCCGTGGCTCATCCACATCGTGGATCCCTCGCCCACGTTGTTGAGCAGATCGGTGGGATCGTCCACGAACAGGGGCGCCTTGCCGTACTCGGCCCGGCCGGCTGCGACCACAGCCCCGCCGAGCTGCTGCACCATCAATTGCATGCCATAACAAACCCCCAGCACCGGGATGCCCAGGTCCCAGATCGCCGGGTCGCACAGCGGCGCCCCCGGCTCATACACCGAACCGGGCCCGCCACTGAGGATCAGGCCCCGGGGTGCCAGCCGGGCCAGCTCGGCCGCGGAGGTGGTGTAGCTCATCACCAGCGAGAACACCTCGGCCTCCCGCACGCGCCGGGCAATCAGCTCGGAGTACTGGGAGCCGAAGTCGAGAATCACGATCGCCGGGGGGCGACTGGAGCCGCTGGCCGCGTCGCGGATGGGCTGCTGGGTCAGCTGCTGGGTCATCGGAGCGGAAGGCAGCCGGTGACACGGCCACCGGGGCAGTCCCTGCACCCTACGGCGCCTGCCTGAAGGCCCCCAGCAGCTCCGCCCCCCGCGGACCGCAGGCCCGCAGGCGCCGACCGCGATCGAAAAGGGCCGCCCCCACGGCCATCGGCGGCACACCGTGGCTGGCCAGGTAAGCGGCGGCACGCTCCTCCACCGCGGCAGCCACCCGGCGGCGCAGGCGGTCGGCGGCGCCCGAATCCCGCTCCTCGAGCTCCACGAGGGCCGCCTCGACGGTGGCCGCGGCGTGCAGCTCCCGCAGGGTCGCCAGCGGCAGGCCCTCCAGGGCCGCTAGAGCAGTGAGCACCTCGGCGCGGCCGTCGGCGAGGTGGTGATGGGTATGAAAGATGCCGCCGGCGAGCTTGAGCAACTTGCCCTGGTAGCCAAACAGCAGAAGCCGCTGCACGCCCCGCTCGGCCGCCGCCACCAGCAGGGGGCCAAGCCAGTTGCCAGCCTTGAGCAGCAGATCCGGGGGCAGGCCGAGGCGGGGGGCTAGATCAAAACCGTTGGCGCCGATCACCAGCACCAGATCGCCGCCGAATCCGGGGGCGGCGGCCCGCTCCGCCAGCTCCGCCAGGCTGCGGCCGAGGGGATCGGGGTCGGCGCCGGCCTGGGTCTCGGCGCGGGTGCCGATCAGGGCCAGGCCCTCCACCACGCCGAAGGCGGCGTTGCTGGTGCGCTCCGCCAGGCGCCGCCCCTCGGGCAGCACCACCCGCAGGATCAGGCCGCGGCCGGGGGGCATCAGGGGGCGCAGGTTGGCCTCCAGCAGGCGGCGGGCGTAGGCGGAGAGGCAGGCCTGGCGGCTTTCGGCATGCACCCCCACCCCCTCGCCGGCCTCCAGGGTGAG
>CANEWU010000011.1 GCA_947442825.1 Synechococcaceae cyanobacterium | reverse complement strand
GGCCCGTGGTGGTGCTGCTCACGGTGCTGGCCATCGAACTGCTGGTGCGCCTGCGGAGCCGCCTGGTGGGCCCAGACCCTTCGTTGGGCTGGGTGATCCTCGACAACCTCCGGATCGGGCTCGTCTACGCGGTGGTCTACGAGGCATTCAAGCTGGGCACCTGATGGCCAGAAGGCGATGGCCCGGTGGCGGGGACTGATTTCAGTCCTCGCCTTCCTCGGCCTCCTCGGCGATCGGGTAGATGAAGCCCTGGGCACGGCCGCTCAGAACCGACTTGCCAATGGACATGGCCTTGGCGGCAGCGACGCCTGCCTTGGCTTTCCAGTGGGCGTGGCGCTGATTGCGCTTGCCTTTGGAGGTTTTCTTCTTGGGAACAGCCATCCCGACGCTCGTGCAGCCAAACAGTGATCTTCCGCTGTCGGCCGGCCTTTCGTCAAATCGCTACCATCACCGACAGCTACGCAAGGCAGTGGGCGGCACTTCTTCAGGATCAGCGGATCTGCCCGCCCAAGCCACCCAGGACGCGGCGTCAAGCGCCCCGGCACCCCAGCGGCAGGAGCGTCCCAACCCCTTCAGCCTGGGCGGCGGCGTCCCCCAGCCCTCCTATAGCCAGTTGCTGCGCGAGATCGAGGCCGGCCGCATCAGTGCCCTGGAGCTGGCGCCACGCCAGCGGCTGGTCACCGCCACCCTCCGCGGCGGCGACACCGTGCAGGTGCCGGTTCTGCCCGACAACCAGCTGTTGCTGCGCACCGCGGAGCAGGCACGGGTGCCCCTCACCGTTCGCGACGAACGCCGCGACGACGCGATGGCGGCCCTGGCAGGCAACGTGTTGCTGGTGGTGTTGCTGCTGCTCGGCCTGAGCCTGCTGCTGCGCCGCTCCGCCCAGGCGGCCAACAAGACCCTCGGCTTCGGCCGCAGCCAGGCGCGCCTGCAGCCCGAAGGGGCCCCCACGGTGCGCTTTGAGGATGTGGCCGGCATCGGTGAGGCCAAGGAGGAGCTCCAGGAGGTGGTCACCTTCCTGAAGACGCCCGAACGCTTCACCACCGTCGGCGCCAAGATCCCCAAGGGGGTGCTGCTGGTGGGTCCCCCGGGCACCGGCAAAACCCTGTTGGCCAAGGCGATCGCCGGCGAGGCCGGCGTGCCGTTCTTCTCGATGGCCGCCTCCGAGTTTGTCGAGATGTTTGTGGGGGTTGGGGCCAGTCGGGTGCGGGATCTGTTCCGCAAGGCCAAGGCCAAGGCCCCTTGCATCATCTTCATCGACGAGATCGATGCGGTAGGTCGCCAGCGGGGCGCCGGCATCGGTGGCGGCAACGATGAGCGGGAGCAGACCCTCAACCAGCTGCTCACCGAGATGGATGGCTTTGAGGAGAACTCGGGTGTGATCCTTCTGGCCGCCACCAACCGCCCCGATGTGCTCGATACGGCCCTGATGCGCCCGGGTCGCTTCGATCGCCGCATCCTGGTGGACCTGCCCGACCGGGCCGGCCGCGAGCAGATCCTGGCGGTCCATGCCCGCAGCCGACCCCTGGCCGATTCGGTGTCGTTGCCCGCCTGGGCCTCCCGCACCCCCGGCTTCTCCGGTGCCGACCTGGCCAACCTGCTCAACGAGGCGGCCATCCTCACCGCCCGCCGCCAGCAGGCCACCATCGACGACCAGGCCATCGGCGACGCCCTGGAGCGCATCACGATGGGTCTCACCGCGGCTCCGCTCCAGGACTCCGCCAAGAAGCGCCTGATCGCCTACCACGAGATCGGCCATGCCCTGCTCACCACCCTGCTGCCCCACGCCGACCGGCTCGACAAGGTGACCCTGCTGCCCCGTGCAGGCGGAGTCGGGGGGTTTGCCCGCACCATGCCCGATGAGGACATCCTTGACTCCGGACTGATCAGCCGGGCCTATCTGCTCGATCGGCTCGTGGTGGTGCTGGGAGGCCGCGCCGCGGAGATCGTGGTGTTCGGCCCAAACGAAGTCACCCAGGGAGCTGCCGGCGACCTGGAGCAGGTGAGTCGCATCACCCGCGAGATGGTCACCCGCTACGGCTTCTCCAGCCTTGGACCGCTGGCGCTGGAGGGGGAAGGGGCCGAGGTGTTCCTCGGCCGCGACTGGCTCCGCCCAGAGGCGCCCTACTCACGCCGCACCGGCGACCGCATCGACCGCCAGGTGCGTGAGCTGGCGGTCCGCTCCCTGGAGCAGGCGATCGCCCTGCTGCGCCCGCGCCGTGCCCTGATGGATGCCTTGGTGGAGCGCCTGATCGAGGAGGAGACGATCGAGGGCGAGAGCTTCCGGGCCCAGGTGGAAACCTGGGAGGCCGAGGAGGCCCCGCACCAGGCCTCAGCCGTCGCCGCTGCTCCCCAGCCCTCCTGAGAAACGGATGTCGAGGCTGCGCAGGTAGGTGTGCAGGCCGGCGTCCTGGATCGGCAGCAGGCGGGCGATGCGCCCACTTTCGTTGCCATGGGCATGCCAGTGGCCGGGCGGGGTGATGAATGCCCCGCCGGCCTCCCAGTCGATGCGGCGCGGGTTGCGGATCGTGCCGTCGGCCGCCAGTTCGCTGCCCACCAGGGTGTAGCAGCCGGGATCGCAGTCGAGGATCAGGTCGAGGGCCACCGACTGATGGCGGTGCGGCGGTTGCATCGCCCCCGGCGGCACCACCCCGAGCATCGCCCAGAGGCTGTGGGTCACGGTGCGGCTGGCGGGGCAGTCGTCACTGGCGAGCAGCAGGCTCAGGCGGTTGCTGCGGGCCGCGGCGGGATCGGCCTGCAGGCGGGTGAGCTCGGCCTCCAGCCGCGCCGCCGGGTAGTGGCAGGGGCGGAAGCGGGGGCTGCGGGGAGTCACCCCCAGGAAGGTCAGCAGGGGCCCGTCGTGCACCCAGTAGAGAACGCTCTCCTCCTCCGCCTCCAGCCGCGGCTCGCTGCCGCAGGGCAGCACGAACAGGTCGCCCGTGGCCCAGGCCAGCTCGCCGGCGTCGGCGTGCAGGCGTCCGCGCCCTCGCAGCACGTAAAAGAGGGAGCTGGTGGCCTCAGCGGGGGTGGCCAGGGAGTCGCCGGCCAGGATCCGCAGGAAATGGGCCGCCAGGGCCGGGCTCGTGGCGGGCCCTGGGCAGCCCAGCTCCGCGCTCAGATCCAGGGGAAGGATGGCGGTGGGGCCGCTGGCGTGCAGGGCTGCGCCCCACTGGTGCAGGCCGATCGGCTCGGTGAGGCCGGGCCGCACGGGGTTGGCGGCCTGGCGGTAATCGAAGAGTTCGGCCGGGGCCTGCCAGTCGATCGGGTCGTTGCCGACCTGTCCGTTGATCGAGGTGGGGGCCTGAAGGGGGCTGGGGAGGGGCGCCATCGCATCGGCGTCCGCGAATCGGACGGCACTCAGGTTGGCTGAGACTGTATGGCCGGTGGCGCTCAGCCGCCCGCCACCGCCGGCACGATGCTCACCTCGTCGCCATCGCTGAGGGCCGTGGCCTGGTGGTCGAGGAAGCGGATGTCCTCGCTGTTGACGTAGACGTTGAGGAAGCGGCGCAGCTTGCCCTCTTCATCGCAAAGGCGATTGAGAAGGCCGGGGTAACGCCCTTCGAGGGCCTGGAGCAGCTCATCGATGCTGCTGGCCTCGAGGCTGGCGGTGGCCTCCTCGTTGGTGAATTTCTGCAGGGGGGTGGGGATCAGAACCTGGACGGCCATGGCGGGAAGGGAATCGGGCAAAAAAGCGTGAGTGGGCGGTGGGCTCGCCCCGTTCAGCCAGGGGTGTGCTTGTGGCGGGCCTGCTCCCAGGCGGAGCGGAAGCTCTCGAGCTGGGCATCGATCAGGTAAGGCTCCCCGATCGCGTCGGCGATGGCCTCGGTGGTCTTGAGGCCGTTGCCGGTGATGTAGGCCACCGTGGTTTCCTCGGGGTTGATCTTCCCCTGTTCCACCAGCTTGCGCAGCACCGCGATGGTGGTGCCACCGGCGGTTTCGGTGAAGACCCCCTCGGTTTCCGCCAGCAGCTTGATGCCCTCCACGATCTCGGCATCGCTGACCGCGGCGATGGTGCCGCCGGTGGTGTTGGCGATGTCGATGGCATAGGGGCCGTCGGCGGGGTTGCCGATGGCGATCGATTTGGCGATGGTATTGGGCTTCACCGGGGTGATGAAGTCGCGGCCTTCGGCGAAGGCCTGGGCGATGGGGGAGCAGCCCTCGGCCTGGGCGCCGCTGAAGCGCACCGGCTTGTCATCCACCAGGCCCACCTTGATGAATTCGTCGAAGCCCTTGCGGATCTTGGTGAACAGCGAACCGGAGGCCAAGGGGGCGACGATGTGATCAGGGAGGCGCCAGCCAAGCTGCTCGATCACCTCATAACCCAGGGTTTTGGAGCCTTCGGAGTAATAGGGGCGCAGGTTGATGTTCACGAAGCCCCAGCCGAAGGTATTGGCCACCTCCGAGCACAGCCGATTCACCTGGTCGTAGTTGCCGCGCACCGCCATCAGGGTGGGGTTGTAGATCAGGGTGCCGAGCACCTTGCCCAACTCCAGGTCGCTGGGGATGAAGACGCAGCAGTCGAGCCCGGCGTGGGCGGCGATCGCGGCGGTGGAGTTGGCCAGGTTGCCGGTGGAGGCGCAACTGACAGTGGTGAAGCCCAGCTCGCGGGCGCGGGTGAGGGCCACCGACACCACCCGATCCTTGAACGAGAGCGTCGGCATGTTGACGCCATCGTTTTTGATGTAGAGATCGCGCAGGCCAAGACGGCGAGCCAGGTTGTTGGCGCGCAGGAGGGGGGTGAAGCCGGTGCCCACGTCGATCGGGTCGCCCTCCACCGGCAGGAATTCGCGGTAACGCCAGATCGAGGCGGGGCCAGCCTCGATCGTGGCCCGGCTCACGCGGGAGCGGATCGCCTCGTAGTCGTAGACCACCTCCAGGGGCCCGAAGCAGACGTCTTCGCAGACGTGGCGGGCACTGGCTTCATAGGCATGGCCGCACTCCTTGCAGCGCAGACCGGTGAAGGTGGAGCGGGAGAGCGTGGTGGTCACGGTCGGGCCCGGAGGATATGGGAGAGGTTATCAGCGCTGGACGGGAGGGTGAATAAATCCAGACTCTGCAAGTCGGAATAAGGTTTTGGTGTTGTCTGCTCGCTGGGCCTGCCTACGCTCCCTGGGTGCCACGCCCCCACCGCCCCCTTCCCCAGGCGTTGCGGCTGCTGCTCCCGGCGGCGGCCCTGACGCTGCTCGTCTGGCTTCTGGCCCGCCTCTGGATCGAGTGGCAATGGTTCTCCCAGTTCGCTCTGGCGGGGGTGATCGCGCGTCGCTGGGCCCTGCAGGGCCTCGGGGCGGGGGCCGGGCTGGCGGGGTGCTGGGGCCTGCAGGCCTGGCTCAGCCATCTCTGGCGCCTGCCCCGCGGGGGCGAGCGGCGGATGCCCCTCGCCCCTGCCCCCTACGCGGCTGTGCTGCTGCTGCTCGCCCTCGCCCTGATCCTCCCTGGACTGGGTCTCCTCGGGCTGGCCCGCCACCTGCTGACGGATCCTTTTCTCTCGGCCCCCCTGCTCGGGGTGCTCACGCCGCCCGCTGCCCTGAGGCTCCCGCTGTTCCTGTCGGCGGGGCTCGCCTGCGGTGGCCTGCTCTGGCGACCCCTCGGTGCTGCCCGCGTGCTGGCCGCCCTGGTGTCCCTGGCGGCCTCGGTCTGCCTGGCCCGGGGCTGGGGGCTGTGGAGCCTGGCTTTGGCGGCACCGAACGCGGGTGTGCGCGAGCCGCTGCTCGGGGCCGATGTCAGTTTCGGCCTGGTGCGCTACCCGGCCCTGGTGTTGGCGCTCACCCTGGTGTCCGCGGTGCTGGTGTCGGCCCTGGCCGCGGCGCTCTGGGGCCTGATGGCTCGCCCCCCCCAGCTCAGTGACGGCCGCTTCGGTGGCTTTTCGCCCCCCCAGCTGCGGGCCCTGCGCCGGCCCCTCGGGCTGGTCGCCCTGGTGGTAGCCGGGGGCTTCTGGATCGGACGCCACCAGCTGCTCCTGAGCACCGCCGGAAGCGTGCCTGGGGCCGGCTGGCTTGATATCCATGTGTCCCTGCCCCTGCGCACCCTGGCCGCACTGCTGGCGGTGTTATTAGCGGTGGCGGTGACCCTCAAGCTGCCCCGCTCGGGTCTGCGGGCCCCCGCCGTGCTGATCAGTGGCGGTGTGCTGCTGTTGGTGCCCCTGCTGGAAACCCTGCTCCTGCCGGTGCTGCAGTTGATCGTGGTCAAGCCCCGCGAGCTGGAGAAGGAGGCTCCCTATCTGGCCCGCTCGATCCAGGCCACCCGGGAGGCTTTCCAGCTCAACCGGATCACCAGCCGCAACGTCAGCCCGCAGCCGCGCCTCACCCGCGCCGATGTGGAGGCCAGCCAGGCCACGTTGCGCAGCGTGCGGCTCTGGGACAGCCAGCCCCTGCTGGCCACCAATAAGCAGTTGCAGAAGCTGCGGGTGTACTACCGCTTCTCCGAGCCCGCCGTCGATCGCTACGACCTCAGCCAGCCCCGCGATGAGGGCCGCCAGCTGGTGATGATCACGGCCCGGGAGATGGATCCGGCCGCCCTGCCAGCCTCCGCCCGCACCTGGCTCAACCGCCACCTGGTGTTCACCCACGGCATGGGCTTCACCGTTTCGCCGGTGAACACCAGCGGCCCGGATGGACTGCCGGAGTACTTCATCAGCGACCTTGGCACTTCGCCCCGGATCAGCGGCAGCTCCCAGCTGGGCATCAGCCGCGACCATGTGAAGGCCGGCATCCCGATCGGTCGGCCCAGCCTGTATTTCGGCGCCCTGCCCACCTCCTATGCCATTGCCCCCACCCGGGTGCAGGAGTTCGATTTCCCCCTCGGCGAGCAGAACCTTTACACCCATTTCAGCGGCAACCTGGGCGTGCCGGTGGGCCAGCCCCTCCAGCGTCTGGCGGCGGCGATCTACCTGGGCGAACCCAAGCTGATCACCGCCGGGGCGCTCACCCCCCGCAGCAAACTGCTGCTGCGGCGGGAGGTGCGGCAACGGCTGCGCACCCTGGCGCCCTTCTTGCACTTCAGCGCCGAGCCCTATCTGGTGTCGGTACGGGTGGGCCCTGGCACCCCGTTTCCTGCGCAACAACACCAGTACTGGATCGTCGATGGCTTCACCCAGAGCCAGAGCTACCCCTACAGCGCACCGGTGCCGGGCCATCCCGAGATCCGCTACCTGCGCAATGCCGTCAAGGCGGTGGTGGATGCCTATGACGGCAGCGTGCGGCTGTACGTGAGCGAACCCGGTGATCCAATCATTGCCGGCTGGCGCCGCCTCTTTCCCGATCTGCTGGAGCCGATGGCGGCGATGCCGCCGGCCCTGCGCAGCCACGTGCGCTACCCGATCCGCCAGTTCGAGCTGCAAACTGCCCAGCTGTTGCGTTACCACGTGACCGATCCGCGCATTTTCTACAGCGGCGACGACGTCTGGCAGGTGCCCAAGGAGGTGTATGGCAACCGTCAAGTGCCCGTGCGCCCTTATCACATCAGTGCCCAGATCAGCCCGGATCAGCCACCGGAATTTCTGCTGCTGCAGCCCCTCACCCCCCTGGCCCGGCCGAACATGGTGGCCTGGCTGGCGGCCCGCAGCGACGACCCCCACTACGGCGAGCTTGAGCTGCTTCGCTTCCCCAGCCAGACGTCGATCTTCGGACCCGAGCAAATCACGGCCCTGATCAACCAGGATCCGGAGATCAGCCAGCAATTCGGTCTTTGGAGCCGCTCCGGCGCGGAGGTTATCGAGGGCAATCTGTTGGTGGTGCCGGTGGGCAAGGCCCTGCTGTATGTGGAGCCGATCTACCTGCGGGCCCGCGAAGGGGGCCTGCCCACCCTGACGCGGGTGGTGGTGAGCGATGGCAAGCGCATCGTGATGGAAACCTCCCTCGACAAGGGCATCGAGGCGCTACTCCGCCCCGCCCGTCCGCGCGGCGGTCCCCCGCCAATCACCGCTGCCGACGGGTCGGCCGCCGCGCGGCCCTGATCCGAAGCCTGTGGCGGCCTAAAAGCAAAAAGGCCCAAAGGGCCCTAAGAAAAAAGGCCCAAAGGGCCCCAAGAAAAAAGGCCCCGAGGGGGCCAGGAAAGGGGCCCGAAGCCGAACCCCTTTCGTTTCTTTGGTGGCAGAGACGCCCCAGGGGCGTCCCCTGGCCATCAGGCGGCAACGGCGGTCTTGGGATCGAGCTCACCCTTCGCGTAGAGGGTGGCGTAATGGTTGATGTCGCGCTGCTTGATCTTGCTGGCGTTGCCGGCGCACCAGAACTGCTGGTAGCGATCGAGGCAGACCTGCTTCATGTACTGGCGGGCCGGCTTGTTGAAGTGGCGGGGGTCGAAGTTGGCGGGATCCTTGGCGGCGGCCTCCCGGATGGCAGCGGTGAAGGCCAGGCGGTTGTCGGTGTCGATGTTCACCTTGCGCACGCCGTTGCGGATGCCCTCCTGGATCTCCTCCACGGGCACGCCGTAGGTCTCAGGGATGGCGCCACCGAACTTGTTGATCATGTCGAGCCACTCCTGGGGCACCGAGGAGGAGCCATGCATCACCAGGTGGGTGTTGGGGATGGCCTTGTGGATCTCGGCGATGCGGCTGATGGCCAGCACCTCACCGGTGGGCTTGCGGGTGAACTTGTAGGCGCCGTGGCTGGTGCCGATGGCGATCGCCAGGGCATCCACCTTGGTTTTGGCGACGAAGTCGGCGGCCTCGGCGGGGTCGGTGAGCAGCTGGCTGTGGTCGAGCTTGCCCTCGAAGCCGTGGCCGTCTTCGGCTTCACCCATGCCGGTTTCCAGGGAACCCAGGCAGCCCAATTCGCCCTCCACGCTCACGCCGATGGCGTGGGCCACATCCACCACTTCCTTGGTAACCGCCACGTTGTACTCGTAGCTGGCGGGGGTTTTGGCGTCGGTCATCAGCGAGCCGTCCATCATCACCGAGGTGAAGCCGTTGGCCGCAGCGCCGTAGCAGGTGGCGGGGCTGTTGCCATGGTCCTGGTGCATCACCACCGGGATGTCGGGATAGGTCTCGACGGCGGCGAGGATCAGGTGGCGCAGGAAGTTCTCCCCGGCGTACTGGCGGGCGCCGCGGGAGGCCTGGAGGATCACCGGGCTGTCGGTTTCGTAGGCAGCCTCCATGATCGACTGGACCTGCTCCAGGTTGTTCACGTTGAACGCCGGGATGCCGTAGCCGTTCTCGGCGGCGTGATCAAGCAGCAGCCGAAGCGGGACGAGCGCCATGGAATTACCTCGTGATGGTGGGGAGAACGGGATCGGGGAATCGACCGGGGCAGGACCGGAGGGTCTGGCGACGGACGATGGGGACGGCGGCCGGCCGGCTCGGCCTGCTCGCGCTGGGCGGGAGTCTAGGGGATGCCCCCGACGCGCCCCTTGCCCCCAGGGCGGCGGGGCGGGGGCAACAAAAAGCCCCGCCAGGGGCGGGGCGAAGCCACCCATCCAGGGGATGGGGTAAGCCGCAGCAAGGGGCCGATCAGTCGATCAGGTGCTGTTTACGCAGCGATTGCACGCTGTAGTCGTGCTGACGCGCGGCGCGGCGGGCCTCCTCGGCCTGGCGCGCGAGCTGTTTGGCGGTGGTGATGGTCATGGAAGTGCCTCCGGGAGATCGCTCGGCCCAGGTGGGACGGGCATGGACGTGGTGGCGCGTTGCTTCGGGACGGGATCCTGCGGGATCTGCCCTACTTCCGCCAACGGCGTGCCGTGGTCAACGATGCAAGAACTGTAGCGATTGCTACGGAACTTCAGGGTTCGTCCTGACACCGGATTTGGTATTCGGGGATGCGGAAACCCGCTCTTCCGTTTCGTGTCCCGGGGGCTGGCCTCAGGCCTGGCGGCGGGCCTGGTCGCAGCAGCGCTGGCTGGCCACCGCCTCCGCCAGGCCCGGAACCATCGGCCGCCCTTCGCGCACCGCCTCCGCCCACCAGCCGATCAGCCGTCGCACCGGCGCGATCCGGCCGTCCTCCCAGGTGCGGGGGTAGGCCAGGGCGGGATCGGCCGGCACCGGTCGCAGGGGTTCGCCGGGGCGGGCCATCCACAGCTGGAAGCCATGCACGTAGTCGGCCTGGTTGTCGGAGCCGAGCACCAGGGTGGCGTCGCTGCCCACCAGCTCCAGCCAGCACCCCCGGCCGTTGCGGGCCACCGAGGCCAGGCTCAGCTGGCAGGGAACACTGCGCCCCTGGCGGTCTTCCAGCTCCATGTGGATCAGGGCCACATCCTCCGCATCCACCGCCGCCCGGCCCGACCCATCGGGCCGGGGCCGCTCCGGGATCGCCGTACTCAGACGCCCCCGCACGTCCCGCGCCGGACCGATCAGCCAGTGGAGGATGTCGAAGGCGTGGGTTCCCAGGGCCCCCAGCACCCCACCGCCGGCGGCGGCGGAGGAATACCAGCTCCAGGGGCGGCTGGCATCGGCGCGGCTGGCCATCAGCCAGTCGAACTTCACCAGCCACGGGGTGCCCAGCACCCCCTGCTCCAGCAGGCCCGCCAACTGCTGGAAGAGGGGGACGGCCCGGTATTCGAAATCCACCGCCACGGTCTGCCCCCGCTGCAGGGCCAGCCGTTGCAGCTCTTCGATCGCTCCGGCTTCCAGGGCAACCGGTTTCTCCAGCAACAACGCCTTGCCCGCCTCCAGGGCGGCGCGGGCCAGCTCCACCCGCGGCTCCGGCGGGGTGGCGATCACCAGGGCGTCGATCTGCGGATCCCCCAGCAGGGCGTGGATGTCGGAGCTGCCCGGCAGCTGGTGGGTGGCGCAGGCCTGCGCGAGCCGCTCGGGCCGCGGATGCCACAGGGCCACCGGCTCGGTGTCGGGGCAGTCGCGCAGGGCGAGCAGGTGCACCTTCTCGCCGAAGCCCAGGCCGGCTACGGCGACGCGCAGGGGGGAGGCGGTCATGCGGGGGGTGTCAGGTGGGGGAACGGTCGGCCCAGGCGGCGCAGGCCTGCTGGATGACCGCGGCCCCGAGGGCGTCCTGGGCCACCGCCTGCCATTCGGAGCGAAAACGGGGCAGGCCGTTCACCGACGTATCGCGGAACAGCTGCTGATCGCAGTCGAGCTGCATCACGTAGAGGGTGGTGGCGCCCTCGGGGGGCTGGAAGCGGCTCAGCACCGAGAGGCGGCCGTCGCGGTCGAGGCGCAGGCTGCCCGCATCCCACCACTGGCGCCCTTCGGCGGTGGCGGTCACCTCGTGCCAATCCACCGGTCCGGCCAGGGACGAACGGACGGGGGGCGCCAGCAGCACACAGGCGCAGAGCAGCAGGGCGGCCAGCAAGCGGCGCCCCAGCCGATACCAGGCGAAGGCCGGCCTCATGGCGCCACCGGCTGCCGCTTGCGTTGGCCGGCGCCGTGGAGTTGCAGCAGGGTGGCGAGGGTGCTGCGCAGCTGGGGGCGGGCCACGATCGCGTCGACGAAGCCGTGGTCGCGCAGGTATTCGGCGGTCTGGAAGCCCTCGGGCAGCTTCTCGCGCAGGGTCTGCTCGATCACCCGACGGCCGGCGAAGCCGATCAGAGCCTTCGGCTCCGCCAGGATCAGGTCGCCGAGCATGGCGAAACTGGCGGTCACCCCGCCGGTGGTGGGGTGGGTGAGCAGGGGCACGTACAGCAGTTCGGCCGCCCGGTGGCGCTCCAGGGCTCCGGAGATCTTGGCCATCTGCATCAGGCTGAGCATCCCCTCCTGCATGCGGGCGCCGCCGGAGGCGCAGACGATCAGCAGGGGCCAGCGGCGGGCCGTGGCCTCCTCGATCAGGCGGGTGAGTTTCTCGCCCACCACCGAGCCCATCGAGCCGCCCATGAAGCGGAAATCCATCACCCCGAGCGCCAGGGGCATCCCCTCAAGCCGTCCCAGGCCCGTGACCACGGCATCGCGCAGGCCAGTGGCGTTCTGGTTGTCGCGGATCCGGTCGGCGTAGCTGCGGCGGTCCTTGAAGGCGAGGGGATCTGTGGGGCTGAGGTCGCTGTCGAGGGCTTCGAAACTGCCCTCATCGACGATCTGGCGGATGCGCTCCGCGCTGTCGATGCGGTTGTGGTGGCCGCAGTTGGCGCAGACGCTGGCGTTGGCGAGCAGATCCTTGCGATAGACCACCTGGCCGCATTCCGGGCACTTGCTCCAGAGGCCGTCGCCCTCATCGGGTTCGGGACCCTTGCTGGTGCGCACCACCGGGGCGTTCTTGCGACGATCGGCGAACCAGTCGAACAGGGACATCGGAGTGGCGCCGGCGAGGGCGGGTGGGTTGGCCTATTTAAGAACCCGAGGCCCACCGGTACAGCCCCAGCCAGATTCCAGGGCCGCTGATCCAGACGGTGAGGGTGCCAGCGATCAGGAAGGGACCGAAGGGGAAGGGCTGGTGGCGGCCGAGCAGGCCGCTGATCCGCCCGCCGGCTCCGAAGAACGCGCCGGTGATCACCGCCAGGGCCACCGCCACCGCCAATCCGGTGGGGCCCAGCCAGGCGCCCATCAACCCGGCCAGCTTGGCGTCGCCGAGGCCGAGGGCGGGGCGGCCGATCAGCCGCTCCCCCAGGGCGCTCACCGCCTCGAAGCCGAGCAGGCCCGCGGCGGCGGCGAGCAGGTGCTGGAAGAGAAGGGACTTACCCGTGTCGAGCCCCTGGGCGAAACCAAGAAGGGTGGTGAAGGCGAGCCCCAACACCAGGCCCCAGCGGCAGAGGGGTTCGGGGAGCCAGAGGCTGTCGAGATCGATGAGCAGCAGGGGAATCAGCCAGGTGGCCAGGGTCCAGCCGGCAAAGAGCAGCAGCAATGGCGGGGCGGCGGGGCCCAGGGCGGCGGGGCTGCCCAGCAGGACCGCCACCCACAGGCCGCTGCAGAGCAGCTCCACCAGGGGATAGCGAATCGGCACACTGGCGCCGCAGTGGCGGCAGCGGCCGCGTACCAGCAGCCAGCCGAGCACCGGCACATTCTCGAACCAGGCCAGGGGGGTGCCGCAGCGGGGGCAGTGACTGCCTGGGCGCAGCAGCGATTCCTGGCGGGGCAGCCGCCAGGCCACAACGGCGGCGAAGCTGCCGAAGCAGGCCCCGAGGAAGGCCACCAGCAGGGGGAGCTGGGGAGTGGCCAGCGCCAGCTCGGCGGTGGTGGGCGGGCCGATGAAGATCGGGGCGCTCATGGCGGCAGGGGACGGAGCGGGCGGGAGCGGCCGGCGGGGCTGCGCAGCCCGCCGGTCCGGGGGGAGCGGCTGCGCAGCAGATCGAGCGCCACAAACTCCTCCTCGGGCAGGAGGATCGGCTGGGCAAACACCACCCGGCCGCGGGCCGGACCGGAGTTGGGGCAACTGACCACCACCCCGAGCGGATCATCCGCAGTGGCGGCCGCAGCCAGGAAGGCGAAATAAACAGAGCGGGCGGCCGCGAGCAAGTCGCGGCTATTGATCCGATCGAGGCGCAGGGCCGGAGCTTGGGATCCGGGCGCTGCGGCCTCGATGCGGAAGGAGGGGCTGCGGGGCGCTGCTGGCGATGGCACGGCGCGACGCGATTGCGCGGATCTTACGTGCGCCAATGCCGTTCGGCGACTTACGCCAGGCGCTTTTTCTCCTCGATCATGCGGTGGATGATCGGAGCGAGGATCAGCTCCATGGCAAAGCCCATCTTGCCGCCGTTCACCACGATGCTGGTGGGGCTCGACATGAAGGAGTCGTGGATCATGTCGAGGAGGTAGGGGAAATCGATCTCCCACTTCTCGCGGGCACCTTTGCGGAAGTGGATGATCACGAAGCTCTCATCCGGGGTGGGGATATTGCGGCAGATAAACGGGTTCGAGGTGTCCACCGTTGGCACCCGCTGGAAGTTGATGTCGGTGCAGCTGAACTGGGGGCAGATGTGGTTGATGTAATCGGGCATCCGCCGCAGGATCGTATCGACGATCACATCGGCCGAGTAGCCCCGCTCGGCGTTATCGCGGTGGATCTTCTGAATCCACTCCAGGTTGGTGATCGGTACCACGCCCACCAGCAGGTCAGCGAGGGAGGCCACGTTGTAGCCATCGCCCACCACACCGCCATGCAGACCTTCATAGAACAGGAGGTCGGTGCCGGAGGGGATCGGCTCCCAGGGGGTGAACTGACCGGGCTCGAGGTTCGTGCTCAAGCGTTGGTTGTGCTCGGCTGCCTCCTCACCGGAATGGAGGTAGTAACGCTTCTGGCCGCCGCCGCTCTCGCCGTAGGTGCGGAACAGCTCCTCCAGTTTGTCGAAGAGGTTGGCCTCCGGCCCGAAGTGGGAGAAGTTCTCGCCCTGGGCCACCGCCGCCGCCATCGCCTCCTTCATGGCACCGCGCTCGTAGCGGTGATAGCTGTCACCCTCCACCACGGCGGGGGTGATGCCTTCGCGGGAGAAGATGTATTCGAAGGCGCGCTTGACGGTGCTGGTTCCTGCGCCGGAGGAACCGGTGACGGCCACGACCGGGTGACGCTTCGACATCGGGGCTGGGCGGGAGAAGTCGCCTGAGAGTTTCGCAGATCACCGGCCCCCTACCCCGCGTTCAGCCCTCGAAGGCCTCCAGCAGCCGCTCGCCCATCGCCTGGCAGCCCAGCAGGGTGCAGCCCTCGGCCATCAGGTCGCCGGTGCGATAGCCGGCCGCCAGCACCCGATCCACCGCCGCCTCCAGATCGGCCGCCGCGGCCTCCTGGCCCAGGCCCTGGCGCAGCAGCATCGCCGCCGAGAGCACCATCGCCATCGGATTGGCCTTGTCCTGGCCGGCGATGTCCGGGGCGGAGCCATGGATCGGCTCGAACAGCCCCGGCCCACTGGCCCCCAGGGAGGCAGAGGGGAGCATGCCGATCGAACCGCTGAGCATCGCCGCCTCGTCGCTGAGGATGTCGCCGAAGAGGTTGCTGGTAAGGAGCACATCGAACTGGCGGGGATCGCGCACCAGTTGCATGGCGGCGTTGTCGACGTACATGTGGCTGAGGCTCACATCGCCGTACTCAGCGTGGATGGCCTCCACCCGGTCTCGCCAGAGCTGGCTGACATCCAGCACGTTGGCTTTGTCGACCGAGCAGAGGCGGCCGCGGCGCTGGCGGGCCAGATCGAAACCGACGCGGGCGATGCGATCCACCTCGTGGTCTTCGTAGACCATGGTGTTGAAGGCGCGCACGCGGCCGCCGACCTCCACCCGCCCCTTGGGCAGGCCGAAGTACACGCCGCCGGTGAGCTCTCGCACCACCATCAGATCGACCCCTTCGATCACCTCCGGCCGCAGCGTGCTGGCGCTGATCAGGGCGGGGAAGATCTTCACCGGCCGGAGGTTGGCGAACAGGCCCAGGCCGGCCCGCAGGGCCAGCAGCCCGGTTTCCGGCCGGAGTTCGCGCGGCAGGCTGTCGAAGCGGGGGCTGCCGATCGCCGCCAGCAGCACCGCCTCGCTGGCGCGGCAGGCCTCCAACGTGCTGTCGGGCAGGGGCACGCCGGTGGCATCGATCGCGGCGCCGCCGATCGGCTGCTCGTCGAAGGCCAGGCTGAAGCCATGGCGGCGGCTCACCGCCTCCAGCAGCTGGCGGGCCACGGCGGTGATCTCCGGCCCGATGCCGTCGCCGGGGAGGAGGGTGATCCGGTGGGAGTTCATCGACCGCGGAAGGAGGCGCGATCCGCGAGGCTACCGCTGCAGCTGGCGCAGGGTGCGGGTCATCTCCGGCAGCTTGCTGAAGGCGGCCGAGCAGCGCAGCCAGAGGCGGTTGGGGATCGCCGGGTAGCCGCTCACCACCTCACCGGCCGCCACCTCGCCATGGATCCCAGACTTGGAGGAGGCGATCGCCCGGTCGCCGATGCGGGCCCGGTTGGCCACTCCCACCTGGCCGGCGAGGATCACGCCATCGCCGAGCACAGCGCCGCCGGCGATGCCTACCTGGGCCGCCAGGGCGCAGCCCCGGCCGGTGATCACCCCGTGGCCCACGTGCACCAGGTTGTCGATCTTGGTGCCGGCGCCGATGCGGGTTTCGCCGACGGCGGGCCGGTCGATGGTGGAACCGCAGCCCACCTCGACGCCGTCTTCCAGCACCACCCGCCCGGTTTGGGGCATCTTGCGCCAGCCGCTGGCGGTGGGCACGAAGCCGAAGCCCTCCGAGGCGATCACGGCGTTGGAGTGCACCACGCAGCCGCGGCCGAGGCGGCTGCCGGGGTGGAGCACCGCGCCGGCATGGATCTCGCAGCCCTCCGCCAGCACCACGTCGTCGTAGAGCACGACGCCGGGGTGGAGCACGCAGCCATCCCCCACCTGGGCGCCGGCCCCCACCACCACGTGGGCGGCCACACTCACGCCGGCCCCGAGCTGGGCGGAGGGGTCGACCACGGCGCTTGGATGCAGGCCAGGGGCGGGCCGGGGCCGGGGGTAGAGGATCTCGAGGGCCTCAGCGAAGCCCAGGCGGGGATCGGCCAGGGCGGCCCAGGCGATGCCCTGTTCGCTCGCCTGTCGCTGCAGGGCTTCGGCCTCCTCGCCGCGGGCGGGGATCAGCAGGGCCCCTGCCCCGCAGGCGGCCAGGGAGGCGGCCAGGGCGTTGCCCGGTTCGAGGAAGCTCAGTTCCCCGGAACCGGCGCGGTCGAGGGCTTCGGCCCCGTGCAGCTCCGGGTCGTCCGCCAGGGAGCGGGGACCGTCGGGGGCGACGCACGCGAGCTGGGCGAGCAGGCGGCTGAAGCGCATTGCCTGGGGACGGGGGCGGCCGGATCGTAGGCCGCCCGCCCATCAGGGGGGCGTGGCGGGACCGGTGAGCACGAAGTGATCGCGGTGGACCACGGCGTCGCCCACCGCGCCGAGCCGTTGGCGCACCTCCTCGCTGCTGAGGCCGAGGATGCGGCGCAGCTCCTCGCTGCTGAGGGCCGAGAGGCCTCGCCCCAGCTCGCGGCCGTCGTCGCTGAGCACCCGCACCGGCTCCTGGCGTTCGAAGCTGCCCTCCACCGCCCGGATGCCGACGGCGAGCAGGGAGGCGCCCCGCTCGAGCAGGGCCCTCTCGGCGCCGCCATCCACCCGCAGGCTGCCCTTGGGCAGCAGGGCGTGGGCCAGCCAGCCCTTGCGCTCGGGCAGGGGCGCGTCGCTGGCGCGAAAAAGAGTGCCAGTGGGCTGGCCGTTGAGCAGGGCCTCGAGAACGGCCGGATCGCGGCCATCCGCCAGGCGTACGGCGATGCCGCTGGAGGTGGCGATGCGGGCGGCCGCCAGCTTGGTGGTCATGCCGCCGGTGCCCCACTGGCCGCCACCGCCGGCGACGGCGCTCAGCCGTTCGAGTTCGGCCAGGTCGCGCACCTCAGGGATCGGTCGGGCGGCGGGATCGGTGCGGGGATCGCCGGAGTAGAGGCTGTCGACATCCGTGAGCAGCACCAGCTCTTCGGCGCCCACCGCCACCGCCACCAGGGCAGAGAGGGTGTCGTTGTCGCCGAATCGGAGTTCGTGGGTGGCCAGGGTGTCGTTCTCGTTGACGATCGGGACCACGCCCCATTCCACAAGCTGGGCGAGGGTGCGGCGGGCGTTGGCGTAGCGGCGGCGGGAGGCGAGGTCGCCGCGGGTGAGCAGCACCTGGGCGACCCGCAGGCCGCGCACGGCGAAGGCCTCCTGGTAGAGCCCCATCAGGCGGCCCTGCCCCACGGCGGCGGCGGCCTGGAGGGCCACCAGTTCGCTGGGCCGCCGGCCGAACCCCAACGCTTCGCAGCCGAGCCCCACAGCGCCGCTGGTGACCAGCACAATCGCATCGCCGTGCCGCTGGCGCCGCGCCAGGGTGGCGGCCATGTCGGCGATCACGGCTGCGGTGGGACGGTCCGCATCGCCCCGCAGCAAGCTGGTGCCCACTTTGATCACCCGGAGTCGCCCCATTCGCTCAGCCCATGCCCACCCAACGGGCCATGCGCAGCTCCAGGTTTTGCAGCCGATCGCGCTCGCAGGGGTGCCCCTGGGCATCGATGGGCTTGACGAGCACGGTGAACAGCCCCAGCCGGTTGCCGGCGAGCACATCGGTGAAGAGGCGATCGCCCACCAGGGCCACCTGGGCGGCGGGTAGACCCAGCTCCGCCAGCACGCGGCGCAGGGCGGCGCGACGGGGCTTGCCCGCCGAGGTGGTGAACGGCACCCCCAGCTGCTCGGCCACGGTGCCGATGCGACGCCGGGAGGGGTTGTTGCTCAGCAGGTGGATGGGCAGCCGGCGTTGCGCTTCCCGCAGCCACTGCTCGGCGCTGGCGGGCAGGCTGGCGCTGCGGCGGGGCAGCAGGGTGCGATCGACATCGAGCACCAGGGCCCGGATGGGTACGGGACGGTCGAGCAGCTCCTCAAGGGGCAGCTGGGCGAGGGTGCGGCCGGGCAGCCAGTCGGGGGTGAGGAGTTGCCGCAGCATCATCCGTCCCCTTCCCGTTCGTCGAGCTCCTGCTCGATGCGGGGCTGGATGCGCTCGAACTCCTCGCCCTCCACAAGCGTCCCTTCGCCCCCCTGCATGCGGGCGACCACGAAGAATGGGTCTAGGGGGATGTAGAGGCCGTATTCCAGATCGCCGGCCCGGAACTGGATGAGCATTTCGTAGAGGTCGGTCTCGCCGTCGTCCTCCTCCTCGTCGTCTTCGTCGAGTTCGTCCTCCTCCAGATCCTCTTCAAGTTCCTCCGGGTCGTGCTCCTCCAGTTCGCCGCTCACGGTGAGGGTGGCGGCGGAGCGCACCAGGGTGAGGTCGTGTTCCTGGAGGACCACATCGGCCACCCGCAGGATCTCCTCGGCGGCGTCGAGCTCCTCGATCACCTCGTCCTCCTCCTCGTCGTCGCCGATGCGCACCAGGCACACCGGGGTGTCCACGGGAGTGAGCAGGCCGTAATCGACCCCCTCCACCGGGATGAGCTGCTCGAGGAAGCAGAGGAGCTGGCGGCCGGCGCTATCGCGCACCAGCACGGTGGGAACGTCGCCGGCACCCGTCATGGGGGCGGAGTCGGAGGGCATGACAGGCAGGCGGAGGAATTCAGGATGGATCCGGGGGCGGGATGGCCGCCGGTGTTTCCCGCAACCATTGTTCCAGCAGGAGGGCCGCGGCGGCACTGTCGAGACGGCCGCTGCGGTCGCCGTGCAGGCCGAAGCGCTCTCCGGCCTCCCAGGTGCTGGCGTGTTCGTTCACCCACGACAGGGGCAGGGGCAGGCCCGCCTGGGCGAGGGAGTGGGCCAGCCGCTCGCCGTAGCGGCGGCAGTGGCGGGCCTGGGCGGTGGGGCGCTGCTCGGCGTCGAGCGGCAGACCCACCACCAGGGCCCGCACGGCGCGGTGGCGCAGCAGCGGCAGCAGGAAGGCCAGGTCGTCGGCGAAGGCGCCGCGCGCCAGGGCCGGCAGGGGGGTGACGGTGAGGCCCATGGGGTCACATCCCGCCAGGCCGATGCGACGCCGACCCACATCGAGCGCCAGGGCCGAGCACGGGGGGCGCTGGGGGGTCGGCACCGGATCAGCGAACGATCAGGGAGCGCTGCGGAGCGACGGCGCGGCGGGTGAAGGGGTTCGGAACGGGCTGGCGCCGTGGCTGGAGCTGCTCCAGCACCGCCGCCAGCCGGCCGCGGGTGAGGCCATGGCGCGGCTGCCACTCCTGTCTCCGCCAGACGCTGCGGGCCATCAGCACCTGCTCGCCGCGGAGTTCGGCGCCGAGGGTTTCGAGCCAGGTGTGGCGTTTGTGATCGCCCACTTCGCTCACCAGCCAGAGGGGTCCATGGCCCTCGCCCAGCTCCCGTAGCAGCCGCTCGGTGGCGCTCCCCAGCAGGTGGGACCAGCCCGGGTGCACGGTGAACTCCACCAGGGAGCCACCAGCGGGGTGGTCGGAGATCAGGCGGGCGCCGGCGACGGCCTCCCGGCGGCTGGGGTCCACCAGCATCCAACCGCGTCCGTGGCTCTGGTCGAGCAGGTCGTCGACGCGGCGATCGAGCAGATGGCGCAGCTGGGCTGGGCAGGCGGCCTGTTCGAGGTGCCACAGCAGGGGCGCGGTGCGGCGGTTGAGGGGCCAGAGCTGCAGGGGGGCCGGCAGGGAGGGGGTCGCGGCGCTGGGGGCGGCGCTCCAGCGCCAGAGGCGATCGGTGCGCTGGGGCTGGAAGCCCTGCTCCCGCAGGGAGGCCAGGCGGTCGTCATCGACGCCGGCGGCTACGGCGATCCAGCTGGCGGCACCACGGGCCCGTTGGATCGCCTCCCGCAGCAGGGCACCGCCTACCTCCTGGCGACTGGGGCCGTGCCCTTCGGCTGGAGAGCACAGGGCCACGCGCAGGTGCTCCACCTGCCAGCAGCTGCCACTGCGGTTGAGCCGGCGGGTAAGGATCAGGCCCAGGGCGTGCTGGCGGCCGCGGCCATCGCGCTGCCAGGCCACCAACCCCTGGGGCACCAGCGGACGATGGGAGGCCAGGGCGGTGATCAGCCGTTCCGGAACCGCCAGCAGCAGGGCTCGCTGCAGCAAGGGCTGGAGGGGCAGAAAGGCGGGATCGTCCAGCAGGGGCAGGTGCCATCCCTGGAGGGGTTCCACGGTCCACTCCGCCGGTCGCGCCGTGGGGGTTCCGGGTCGGGCGGCCGGCACTCCGGGGGGGCTGGAAGGTGGCGCGGAGGACACCGGCACGGGCGAGGAAGCGGCGAAGGGAGCGGGAACCGGTGGAGAGAAGACGGCGTGAGCTTGCGCCATCCTAGGAGGGAGCACCAGGGCTCAGGCTGGACATACCAGCTGTCAGGCCGGCCGTACCAGCACCAGGGGGGTGCGCTCGTTGGCGTTGCCGGCGGGGTTGGGACGCAGGGCGCGTTGGAGCAGCTCCTCATCGCAGCCGCGGCTGGCGGCCAGCACCTTCACCCGGCCCAGGTCATTGACGTCGACCACGGCGATGGCGACGCCCAGCTCGGCGGCCATGCGGTTGCAGAAGGCCTCCGGCTCGGCTGGGCCGAGCACCAGGGTTTGGTCGTAGGGGGGGGTGGTGCCGGTGATGTCGTCGATCAGGCGGGCCTGGTCGCCAGCCAGGCGGTAAAAGCCGCCCTTGATCCCCACCAGCTTCATGGCGCTGCCCGCCAGCCAGGCGACGAGCACGCGGGCCGGGCCGACGATGTCGATCAGGGTCTGCAGGCCGCAGGCGCTGGCCAGGCTGCTGGTGGGGTGGAAGACCCGGCAGAGCTGGCGGGCAACCAGGGAGGGCTCCACGGTGGAGGGATGGTGGTAACGGCCCTGCATCACCGCCAGGGGCGTCTCGCCGATGGTGAGCACATCTCCGGGCTGGAGCAGGCCGCCGGTGTAGCGCTCGAGCACTTGGCGGGGATCATCGAGCACGCCGAGAAGGTGGGTGCGCACCGGCAGCACGCGGCAGTTCTCGCCTTCCCGCCAGGTGGCGGCAGCGGCGAGCACCGGTTCAGGCTTCTGCAGGGGAACCAGGATGCCGTTGCGTCGCCAGAGGCGTCCGAAGGGGCCGTAATTGACCCAGCGCAGGTCGATCCAGAGGGTGTCGAGCAGGGATTCGAGGTCGATGCCGGCGGGTCCCATCAGGGTGATGCGCAGCTGGGCGCCGGTGCTCTTGCGACCCTTGACGATGTAGGCCGCCCAGTAGCCGTCGGGGCGGGCTTCCTCATCGGGATGCAGGGGGGTGATGCGCACCAGGGAGGTCACTTCCGTAACGTCGGCGCGGCCCAGCAGCACAGGCTCCACGCGCAGTTCCGGCACAAACACCTCCATTTTTGGGTGGGGGTTGCGGATCGTGACCTCGCCGCTCACCTCCAGCCCCTGGGAGCGGCGGCGCACCTGGAACGGGCCGGGGATCAACTCCAGGGGGGAGGCGGGACGCAGGCGGTGACGCAGCTCCAGCACCAGCAGGCCCAGGCCAGCCAGTAGCAGCAGAAGAAGCAGAAGGGAAACGGCGGGCGGCACTCGAGTAGCGGATGGATCGCGGACGGCCGGAGCGTAAGTGCCCAGAGGCCCTAGGGTCCCCCTCACGCCCCGGCCCGGCCACTGGCATGCGCAAGACCTTTGTTCTGGACACCAACGTCCTGCTGCATGACCCCCAGGCGCTGTTGCGCTTCCAGGACAACCTGGTGGTGGTGCCGATCGAGGTGGTGGAGGAGATCGACCGCTTCAAGCGGGATCCCTCCGAAAAGGGCCGCAATGCCCGCCAGGTGTCGCGATTGCTCGATGAGCTGCGCACCCGGGGCAACCTGGCGGATGGGGTGGAGATCGATCCGGCCAGCGGCGGCCTGCTCAAGGTGGTGTTCTGTCGCAGCGAGACCCTCAGCCAGCTGCCGCCGGAGCTGAAAGGCGGCAACGGCGACAACAACATCCTGGCGGTGGCCCTGGAGCAGCGGCTGCACGAGGTGATGGGCGGCCACACCCCGGTGGTTCTCGTCACCAAGGACACCAACCTGCGCATCAAGGCGGATGCGGTGGGCCTGACGGCTCAGGACTACACCACCGACAAGGTGGACATCGCCGATCTCTATCCGGGCTTCTGCGAGGCCTGGGTGAGCGCCGAGCAGATGGATCGGGTGAAGGACGAGGCGGGATTGGCCGCCGCCGAGCTGCCGGAGGGCACCGGCGGGGCGGCGGGCCTGCAGGCCAACGAGGGCGTGACGCTGGTGGACCGCCACCAGCCGAACCACACGCTCCTGGCCCGCTACGACGGCCGCAGCGCCAGCCTGCGGCCCCTGCAGCGTGCACCCCGCGCCCGGCTTGGTCGCATCCACCCCCGCAACCGGGAGCAGACCTTCGCCCTCGACCTGCTGCTCGATCCGGAGGTGCAGCTGATCACGCTGGTGGGCAAGGCGGGCACCGGCAAAACGCTGCTGGCCCTGGCCGCCGGCCTGAACCAGGTGGCGGATGAACGCCTCTACGACCGGCTGCTGGTGACCCGGCCGGTGATCCCCCTGGGCAAGGACATCGGCTTTCTGCCCGGCGATCTCGAAGAAAAGATGGGCCCCTGGATGCAGCCGATCATCGACAATCTCGATTATCTGCTCGGCGTCGGCGACGACGGCCACCAGACTCGCGGCGGCCAGCGGGCGCCGCGCAACAGCTGGAGTGATCTCAAGGGCATGGGCCTGCTGGAGGTGGAGGCGATCAGCTACATCCGCGGCCGTTCCATTCCCCGCCAGTACATGGTGGTGGATGAGGCCCAGAACCTCACGCCCCACGAGGTAAAAACGATCGTGACACGGGTGGGGGAAGGGACAAAGATCGTGCTCACCGGGGATCCGTATCAAATTGATAATCCCTATGTGGATGCCGAGAGCAACGGCCTCACCTGGCTGGTGGAGCGCTTCAAGGGCCAGCCCCTCGCCGGCCATGTGACCCTGATGCGCGGCGAGCGCTCCGAACTGGCCGAGCTGGCGGCCAACTTGCTATGAGCCTGCTGGGTCGACTGCTGCGCTCGTTCCGCGGCGGGGGTGGCGAGGCGCGTCGGGCGGCCTCGGCTTCGGCGGGGGCATCAGCGGGGGCCGGAAGCGTGCGGCTTCCGTACCGCGGTGACCTGGCGTGGCGCTACGTGTCGGAGAACACCCTGGCGGCCCTCAGCGGGGAGTCGGTGGAGGCCCTGCACCGCCTGGAGCTGTTCGATGGCGAAGGGGAGCCCGTGCAGGTGGTGGAGGAGCGCAGTCGCCGCCCGTTCGTCTGCCTGACGCCTGCGGCTGGGGTGCCGGCCCTTGGCTCGGTTCGGGTTTCTCTGCAGGTGGATCCGGAGCGTCTCGGTCCGGAGGCCGCCGCCCTGCTGCGCCAACTCCCCTCGCCCGGCCGCGCCTGCGCCCAGCTGCGTAGGGGGGCCAGCGGCCCCTGGGAGAGCGTGGGGGAGGGGGAAGGCGTCGAGCTGGAGCTGCCCGGGGATCGCCCCCTGCGCCTGGATGTGCTGAACCCCGCCGCGCAGGCGGTGGTGGTGACGATCACGCACCGCGGTGGGGCCGCTGAGCTGCCCGCAAGCCTGGAGCTGCCGGCGGGTGGGGTGCGCTCTCTGCTGGTGCCTGCGGTGGCGGGAACCCTTGAGCTCCGGGCGCCGCAGGCGCCAAGGGCGGCCCCCCGCCCCCAGGTGCTGCTGGAGCCCCTGGAAGGGGGCGCCCCCTGGTGCTCCTTGCGGTTGTGAGCCCCCGGGGTGGACACCCGTGGCATGCTTTGGCGTTCGCATTTTTGGTTCCTTGCCCTGGCTTGTGATCCCGCGGCGCAGGTGCGCTGCTCTGTTGGGCGGCCTGCTGCTGGCGGGAATCGGGGCCCCGCTGGTGGCGGCACCGGCACCGCCGGCGCCCACCGCCAAGCCCAACGCGCTGCCCGTTGCCAAGCCCACGGCGGCGATACAGGGCTACGCCAATAAGGAAACGGCCTCCCTGGTGCGCTTCGTTGAGGAGGCTGCCGCGGAGATCGCGACCCGAGGTGAGGCAAGCTTCGATGATTTCCGCCGTGCCGGCGGCCCCTGGCTGGAGGGCGATCGCTATCTGTTTGTCTGGGATCTGGAGGGCAATCGCTACGTCTATCCGCCAGACATCGAGCATGAGAGCGGCAACCAGCTCGAGATGCAGGATCTCACCGGTCGGGCGGTGGGCCGCATGTTGGTGGAGCAGGCCAGCTCCGCCGCCGGGCGCGGCTGGGTGCACTACCAGTGGCGCCGCACCAACCGGGACGACCGGCGGCCCGTTTGGAAGTCGAGCTACGTGATGCGCGTCACCGCCCCCTCGGGCCGCACCTACCTGGTGGGCAGTGGCCTGTACGAAAGCCCGATGGAGAAGGCGTTTGTGGTGCAGGAGGTGGACGCCGCCGCCGAGCTCCTGGAGCGCCGGGGACGGGCCGTGTTCCCGCTGCTGCGGGACCCCCGCGGCCGTTTCTGGTTCCACGAAACTTATGTGTTTGTGGATACCCCGCAGGGGGTGGAGCTGGTGAACCCGGCCTTCGCCTCGGTGGAGGGTCGCAACATCCTGGGGCTGCGCGATGCGGAGGGACGGCCGATGGTGAAGGAGTACATCGACCAGGCGATGCGGCGTGGCTCCGGCTGGACCACCTACCTCTGGCCCCGTCCCGATGGTTCCCGCACGCCGGTACGCAAGACCACCTACGTGCGGCGGGTGCAGACCCCCGACGGGGAGACCCTGATCGTGGGGGCCGGCCTCTACGAGCCCTGAAGCCCCCTCCCTCCCTGGGCCAGGGGTTCAGACCATCTGCTCGGGGCGCAGGCAGCGGTCGAGGGTTTCGCTGTCGACCTCCCCGAGGGCCAGGGCTGCTTCCCGCAGGCTGAGCCCCTCGCGGTGGGCATGGCGGGCGATGGCGCAGGCCCGGTCGTAGCCGATCGCCGGGGTGAGTGCGGTGACCAGCATCAGGCTGCGCTCCAGCAGCGACTGCAGCCGGGCTTCATCGGCCTCCATTCCGGCGACGCAGTGCTCGCGGAAGCCGGCGCAGGCGCCGCGCAACAGCTCGATGCTCTCGAGCAGGTTGTGGGCGATCAGGGGCTTGAACACATTGAGCTGGAAGTGGCCCTGGCTGGCGGCCATCTGCACGGCGGTGTTGTGGCCCATCACCTGCACGGCCACCATCGTCAGGCTTTCGCACTGGGTGGGGTTGATCTTGCCCGGCATGATCGAGGAGCCCGGCTCGTTTTCGGGCAGCATCAGCTCGCCCAGGCCGCAGCGGGGGCCGCTGGCGAGCCAGCGCACATCGTTGGCGATCTTCATCAGGCTGCCGGCGAGCACCGTGAGGGCGCCGTGGGCGGCGGCGAGGGCCTCGTGGCCCGAGAGGGCCTGAAACTTGTTGGGGGCGCTGGTGAAGGGCAGGCCCAGCCGCTCGGCCAGCCGTTGGGCCACCGCCTCCCCGAAGCCGGGGGGTGCATTGAGGCCCGTACCGACGGCGGTGCCCCCGATCGCCAGCTGGCGCACGGCAGGCAGGGTGGCGCGGAGCCCCTCGAGGGCCAGCTCCAGCTGCGCCACCCAGCCACTCACCTCCTGGCCAAGGGTGAGGGGCACGGCGTCCTGGAGGTGGGTGCGGCCGATCTTGATGAGCGAGCGCCAGCGCTCACCCTTGGCGGCCAGGGCGGCGATCAGCGCCTCGAGGGCGGGGATCAGGCGGCGTTCCAGCTCGATCGCCACCGCCAGGTGCATGGCGGTGGGGAAGGTGTCGTTGCTCGACTGGCTGAGGTTGACGTGGTCGTTGGGGTGCACCGGCGATTTACTGCCGGGCGCGCCGCCGAGGGCTTCGATCGCCCGGTTGGCGATTACCTCGTTGGCGTTCATGTTGGTCTGGGTGCCGGAGCCGGTCTGCCAGATCCGCAGGGGGAACTCGCCATCGAGGGCACCGCTGGCCACCTCCTCCGCCGCCGCCACGATCGCCGCCGCGAGGGCCGGATCGAGCTGGCCCATCGCCGCATTCACCTCGGCGCAGGCGGCCTTGAGGACGCCGAAGGCGTGCACGATCGCCAGGGGCATGGGGCCGCCGAAGGCGAAGAAGCGCAGGGATCGCTGGGTTTGAGCCCCCCAGTAGCGATCGGCGGGCACCTCCACCGGCCCGAGGCTGTCGCTCTCGCGGCGGGTGGTGGCGGGGGAGGGGGGGATCTGGCTCACGGCTGGCTGAGCACCTCGCTGTTGAGCTCGTTGATGCTGATGGTGGCGCCGGCCCGTTGGCCGGCGGGCAGGGGCAGGCCGGTGGCCTCGCTGATCGCGGCATCGATCGCCGCCAGCTCCATCGAGCCCGCGGCATCGAAGCGCACCCGTCCGTCGCCATCCACCACCACCACCTGGGGAATCTCCCCCTTCCAGTAGTGGGCCGGATCGGTGGGACCCATCTCGGGCCTCCCCTGCAGCGGATCGGTCACCAGGGGGATCAGGTCGATGCGGTTGCCCCACTGGCGCTGCAGTTCGGAGACCACCGGGGCGAAGCGCTTGCTGACGCTGCTGTCATCGAGGTAGAAGACCAGCACGGCGGTGCGATGGGACCCCAGGGCCTGGGCCAGGGTGCTGCGGGGTGGCACCAGGGAGCCGTTGCCGGCGTAGAGGGAGAAGATGTTGCCGTCGAAGCGGTCGTTCTCCAGGGAGGCATGGGCCGCTGCGGGCAGGAGGCTCAGCGAGAGCAGCAGGGCCAGGGCCAGGGGCGCCAGGGAGCGCGCGCGCTGGGCGCCCATCAGGTTCAGGCACCGGACGAACGCGGACCGGACAACGGTTGCGAAGGCGACGGCGACGGAGACGGCGAAGGCGACGGAGACGGCCGCAACCACGGCGGCAACGAGGGAGGGGGCCAGCAAGGGGGAGGGGCAGTCTGGGGCCATTGTGCCCGTCGCGTCATCAGCTGCGGTGGAAGCTGCGGCCCATGCCCTGGGCGATTCCCCGGCCCACCAGCCCGATGGCGCGACCGATCACCTGGGTGAGCACCACCACCACCAGATCGCCCACGGTGCGCACCAGGCTCTGGAGCTGGGGCGCGAGGGCGTCGCGGGCCTCCAGGGCGAGGGTGACGACCTGCTGGGGCCAGCCGAGCTGTCGCAATTCCCGGTCGCGGGGTTCGGTGAGGTCGGCCCGTTGGATGGCGCCGGCCTCGAGGCGGAAGAGCTCGCGGCGGCTCTCGTAGAGGGCCACGGGGCGGCGGATCCAGCTGTTCCAGCGCTGCTGGGCATTGAGCTGGTTGCGCAATCGCTCGAGGTTGCGAGTGGAGAGGAGCTCGGGCCTCAGCAGGTAGCGGCGCAGCTCCGGCCATTCGGCGCAGGCGGCGAGCACCTCGGCAGCGATCTGTTCGGCCGTGCGCACCAGCCAGTTGGCCAGCAGCATCTCGAGGTAGAGCACCGCCTGGGGTTCATCGGGGGGCAGCAGGCGGCCCTCCACCAGCAGGGGCCGTGCCTGCACGAGGGTGGCGAGCATCGGGGTGGGCTCCGGCAGCTCCGGGTCGTTGCCCTCCAGCTGGCTGGTCTGCAGCAGGGCTTCGGCGACGGGGCGCAAGCGGCCGTCGTGGGGAAGTTGCACGTAGGTGCCGGCCATGCGCCGCAGGGCGAGGCGGCGCAGTTCGGGTTGGAGCTCTTGCCAGGTGACAAGCAACCGCTCGCCGCGGGGATCGCTCTGCTGCAGGCGACTCCGCAGCTGCTGGATCTGCTCAAGCAGGGCAAGCAGCAGATCGCTGCGGCGCTCGGGCTGGAGGCCCTCGAGGGCGAGGAGTTGGCCGCTGCGGTTGATGAGCCCGGCGCTGGCCCCCTGGCGCAGACGCTGCTCCACCGCCTCCCAGATGCCGTCGGCGGTGCGCTGACGCAGGCTGAGGGCCACGGCGGGGGCGGAGGCCTCGGCGAGGGGAGCACCCGGCGGCGGGGCGGCGGGGGCACCGTCGACCTCCAGCAGGGGATGGCTCCAGGCCAGTTGCAGGGGGCCCCAGAGCCAGAGCAACAGGCGCCGGGCGGCCTCCAGCTCCCGCAGCCGGCCGCGCAGCAGCAGCTCCGCCAGGACGCCGGTGGGGGGCGGATCCAGCAGACGACGGCAGAGGGCGCGCTCGGCATCGATCTGCTGGAGGCCGCTGATCAGCAGCCACTGGCCGAGCCCGAGGGCCGGTGCGGATCCGGGCAGGGGATCGTCGGAGCGGGCGGCGATCTCCACCACACGGCCGCCGCCGAGCAGGGTGCGTACCGCGGTGCGCAGGGTTTCCGGATCCGGGGCCTCGAGCAGACCCTGCACCGGCAGATCGAGGAGGAAGGCGGTGGGGTAGGGGGGTGCTGCGGGCAGGAGCAACAGCAAGGGGGCGGGTTGCCAGCGCTCCTGCAGACGGCTGAGCTCGCGGCCGAGGGACGAGCGATCGGGGCCGACGGCGAGGCACCAGATCACCAGGCTTGGCGCCCCGGCGGCGGCTTCTTCTTCTTGGATGACCTGCCAGCCCTCGGGGGATTGGCTGAGCCACTGGCTTAGGCCCTCGCGCTGCAGTGGCTCTGCGAAGAGCAGCAGGCGGGGGCGGGACGCAGCCGGACGACGACCCAAGGGAATAGGCAGGGGCGGGACCAAACCTTAACGACCCTGGGCGGAGCCATCCAGGGGGGTGGAAGCGCCGCGGCGGCCTGCCAGGTGGAGGGTGTAGCTCTCGATGGCGTAGCCGGTGTGCGCCTCGATGCGGCGCAGCAGATCGGGGGGCAGTTCCACGTCGAGGTCTTGAATCTCGCCGGTTTCCACACAGGTGAGGTGGCTGTGGGGATCGGCCCGGTAGCCGTAGAGGCGGCCGTTGGCGCGGTCGAGGCATTCGATCACCCCAGCCGACTGGAGCGCCTCAAGATTTTGGTAGACGGAGGTGTGGCCGATGTTGCGGCCCATGTCGTTGAGCTGCTCGTAGATGTCGCGGGCGCTGAGGTGGCTTTTCTGGGCCCAGAGCAGATCGAGCACCATGCGGCGCTGGCGGCTGAGGCGCATGCCCAGATCGCGGCAGCGCCGGTAAACGTCGTCCACGCAGTGCATGTCGACGCCGTGGATGCGGGCGCAGGTGAGGCCGCTCCGCACCGCTAAGTCGTGGGGAGAGCCGTTGGGCGAGTGGTTGGCTGCGCCGCTGGGCTGTGTGGCGCTGGTGGGGCCCACGGATACAGGAGCTAATTCC
>CANEWU010000010.1 GCA_947442825.1 Synechococcaceae cyanobacterium | reverse complement strand
GGTGCTGGTCACCGGCCAGGCCCTGCAGGCGGCGGAGCGGGATCCAGCCGGAGGCTTCCGCCTGCGCCTGCGCCACGGTGCGGCCCTGACGGCTGAGCGGCTGGTGTTGGCCACCGGCAGCCATCCCAGCGGCCACCGGGTGGCGGTTTCCCTGGGGCACACCCTGGTGCCGCCCCTACCCTCCCTGTTCACCCTGGCCCTGGCCGATCCCACCCTGACGCCCCTGGCCGGGGTGGCCATGGATCCGGTGACCCTCGAACTCCTGCCCCCGGAGGGCGTTCCTGGGCCTGTGGCCCGCGGCTCGAGCCGCTCCCGTGCCTCCTGGCGTCAGCGCGGCCCGGTGCTGATCACCCACTGGGGCCTGAGCGGCCCAGCCACCCTGCGGCTCACCGCCTTCGCCGCCCGGGATCTGCGCAACTGGGGCTACCGCGCCCAGTTGCGGGTCGACTGGAGCGGCGGCCTCAGTGCGGCCGAGATCGAGGCGCTGTTTGCGCGGGCCCGCCGGGAGCAGGCCCGCCGCCAGATCGCCAACGCCCGCCCCTGGCCCGCGCTGAGCCGCCGCCTCTGGCGCCACCTGCTGGAGAGCACCGCCCCCTCCGGCCTGCCGTTCGACCCAGCGCTGCGCTGGGCCGATCTCGACCGTCGCCGCAGCCAGGCCCTGCAGCAGGCCCTGCGCGATAGCCGCTACCCGATCGCTGGCCGTGGTCCGTTCGGGGAGGAATTCGTCACCGCCGGCGGCGTTCCCCTCGGTGAGGTGGAGGCGGCGCGGTTGGAAAGCCGCCGCTGCCCCGGCCTTCACCTGGTGGGGGAAATCCTCGATGTCGATGGCGTCACCGGCGGCTTCAATTTCCAGCACTGCTGGAGCAGCGGCTGGATCGCCGGCTCGGCGCTGGCGGAAGCCCTCAGCGGATCTGCTCGAACACCGTGAACATCGGCAGATACATCGCCAGCAGCACCGAACCCACGATCACCCCCACCAGCACGATCATCGCCGGTTCGAGCATGGAGGTCATCGCCTTGACCATGGACGCCACTTCGTCTTCGTAGAAGTCGGCCACCTTGGAGAGCATGGCGTCCATCTCGCCGGTCTCCTCGCCGATGGCCATCATGCTCACGGCCATGTCGGGGAAGACATTCTTCATCGCCAGGGCAGCGCTCAGGGGGATGCCCTCGCTCACCTCGTTTTTGGAATTGATGATCGCGTCACCGATGACGCTGTTATTGGTGGTTTCTCGCACGATTTCCAGCGACATCAGAATCGGCACACCCGCCCGCGAAAGCGAACTCAATGTGCGGCAGAACTGGGCGGTGGCCGTCTTCTGCATCAGCTCCCCAAACAGGGGTACCTTCAGCACCAGGCCATCTACCTGGCGCCGGCCGGCAGGGGTGGCATAGAAGCGGCTGAACAGGAAACTTCCCACGATCAGACCGCCGACGAGAACGATCGAGAAGGCTGAGCGCAACAGTTTGCTCAGGTCAAGCATCAGCTGGGTGAACATCGGCAGCTCTGCGCCCAGCTGCTCGAAGATGTTGGCAAATACCGGAATCAGGAAGATCGTCATCCCCAGGAATACGGCGATCGCGATCACCAGTACGGCTATCGGGTAGCCCATGGCGCCGCGGATCTGATTCTGCAATTTGGCGTTGTCCTCCAGCAGCTTGGCCAGACGCTGCAGGGTTTCATCGAGTACGCCACCCACCTCGCCGGCCTCCACCATGGCAATCGACAGGTTGTCGAACACCTGGGGCCATCGCCGCATCGAATTGCCCAGGCTGTCCCCCTGGTTCACGTCCTGCGCGATGCCGGTGAGTGCCCGCCGGAACTGGCTGGAACGCTGCTGGGTGCGCATCAGGTCGAGGCTGCGCAGGATTGGCACTCCCGCATCCACCAGGGCTGAGAGCTTGCTGGCGAAGAGGGCCTTGTCGCGGATCGTGATGCCCCCTTCGAACCACTCCCGCCAGCTGCGGCGGCCGCTCGACTCGCGATCTGCGGTCGGGGCCGCGCTGTCTGGCTTACGCACCAGGGTGTTGGCCAGGATCCCCCGCTGCCGTAACCGTCGCCGGGCCATGGCCGGGCTGTCGGCCTCGAGGGTCATCTCCCGTTTCTGGCCCGACGGGGTGCTGTAAGTAACGAGAAAGGAGGTCATGGCGCTCAGGGGGCGGGGGCGATCAGCTCTGGTCCAACAGGCGCTCCAGTTCGTCTGGTCGGCTGGTCTTGGTCAACGCTTCGGCCGCGGAGACCTTACCGTTCCGCACCAGGTTCGCAAGGGCACGTTCCAGGGTTTGCATGCCCGCCTGGGCGCCGGTCTGGATCTGGGAATAGAGCTGGGCTGTCTTGCCCTCGCGGATGAGGTTGGCGATCGCGGGGGTGTTGACCATGATTTCCTGGGCCATCACCCGGCCAAGGGAACCGGAGCGGGGGGAGGCGCTGCGGCAGAGGGTCTGGGAGAAGACCGCCACCAGGCTGGAACTGAGCTGCACGCGGATCTGGGTCTGCTGGGTAGCGGGGAAGACGTCCACCATGCGGTCCACGGTCTGGGAGGCGGAGCTGGTGTGCAGGGTGCCGAGCACCAGGTGGCCGGTTTCGGCGGCGGTGATCGCCAGCTGGATCGTCTCGAGGTCGCGCATCTCCCCCACCAGGATCACGTCGGGGTCTTCGCGCAGGGCTGCCCGCAGGGCGTTGGCGAAGCTGCGGGTGTCCTCGCTGACCTCCCGTTGGTGGATCAGCGATTTGTCGTTTTTGTAGGTGAATTCGATCGGGTCCTCGATCGTGAGGATGTGCTCGGCGCGGGTGTGGTTGATGTGGTTGAGCAGGGCGGCCAGGGTGGTGCTCTTGCCGGAGCCGGTGGGGCCGGTAACCAACAAGAGACCCTTGGGCTTGCGGCTGATTTCCTCTACGATCGCTGGCATTCCCAGGCTGTCGAGAGAGGGAATGTCGTTGCCAAGGGCCCGCAGACAGGCCGCATAGGTGCCCCGCTGGCGGTATACGTTCACCCGAAATCTGGCGACGTCCTTCAGGCCGTAGGAACAGTCGAGATCCCAGTTCTGCTCAAGGTGCTTCCGCTGGGAATTGTTCAGCAGCGAAAAGATCAGCCGGTTGCAGGTCTCCTCTGAGAGCACCACGTCCTGCACGATCGGCCGCAGCTGGCCGTTGAAGCGTCCGTAGGGGGGCTGGCCGGCGGCCAGGTGCAGGTCACTGCCCCCGCCCTTGACCAGCTCGATCATCAGATCCTCAATCAGAAACTGTTCGTCCATGATGTGACCGTGTCTATCGCCGCACGCGCAAACAGTAGGGGCATTCCAGCCACTCGTCCTGCAGTCCGGCCCCACAGCCGCGGCAGGTGAGGGTGCTCAGGGCCCGGGCGCGGCGTTCTGATTCCAGACCGGTGTCGGTCAGCAGCATCCGCTCCACCTCCTCGAGGGTGGTGAGCCCCTGCCGCACCAGGTCGAGGCCATAGCCGAGCAGGGTTTTCATCCCCCCCTCCAGGGCCAGCCGCCGCAGCTCCTCGGTGCTGGAGCGCTTGGCCACGGCGGAGGAGAGGCTCTCATTCATGCGCAGGATCTCGAACACCCCCACCCGGCCGGCGTAGCCGCGGCCCTGGCAGTTGGGGCAGCAGCCCTCGCTGCCCGCCTGCATCGTGGTGGCGCTGTAGAAGGTGATGCTGCTCTCATCGCTGGCCACCAGGCCGAAGCGGGCCAGCTCTTCGGCGTCGGGCCGGTACGGGGTGCGGCACTGCTCGCAGAGGCGCCGCACCAGCCGCTGCGACACCACCCCCAGCAGCGAGGCACTCACCAGGAAGGGCTCCACCCCCATCTCGTCGAGGCGGGCGAAGGCGCTGGCGGCGTCGTTGCAGTGCAGGGTGGTGAGCACCAGGTGACCGGTGAGGGCGGCCTCAATCGCGGTGCGGGCTGTCTCCAGGTCGCGGGTCTCCCCCACCAGCAGCACGTCGGGGTCTTGGCGCATGAAGGCCCGCAGGGCGGTGGCGAAATCGAGCCCTTTTTCCCGGTTGACCTGGGTCTGGGTGATGCCCTTAAGGGTGTACTCGATCGGGTCTTCGACGGTGGAGATGTTGATCGAGGGGTCGTTGCGCTCCGACAGCAACGCGTAGAGGGTGGTGCTCTTGCCGGAGCCGGTGGGGCCGGTGACCAGGATCATGCCGAAGGGTTTGGCACCCAGATCCCGCAGTGTCGCCCGCGCCACCGGATCGGTGATCAGGCTGTCAAGCCCCAGCTGGGTGTTGCCGCTGTCCAGCAAACGCAGCACAACCTTCTCGCCATGGCGGCTGGGCAGGGTGCTGACCCGGAAATCCATCGTGCGGCCGCGGAAGTTGCGGCGGATGCGGCCGTCCTGGGGCATGCGCCGCTCGGCGATGTCCAGGTCGGCCATGATCTTGAGGCGCGAGGTGATCGCCGGCGTGAGATTGCGCGGCAATGTCTCCACGTTGCGCAGCACGCCATCCTGGCGGAAGCGGATCAGCAGGCCGTCCTCCTGCGGTTCGATGTGGATGTCGCTGGCGGAGTGGGTGAGAGCCTCGATCAGGACGCGGTCCACCAGGCTCATCACCGGGGAGAGGTTCGTGTCCTGGCTGCTCACTTCCAGATCCACCGCATCCAGGGGCGCCTCCACCTGGCCCACCCCGGCCTGGCCGAGATCGAGATCGCCGAAGAGGGAGGAGCGCTCACCGCTGCCGGTGCTCTTCCAGAGGTTGGCGATGTCGGAATTCATCGGCGGGGGCGGGGAATCCGGCGATGGGGCCGGCAAAGATCAGCGAAAGGCCAGCGAGGGCAGGGGGGAGAAGGGAGGTGCGAAAGGGTGGACGGGGCCCGATTCTGGCGGATCTGGCAACAACTGTCTCGCCCCGCCCCCTGCCGTTCCTCGGGTCTGTCCTGGGGCTGCCTCGGGGTCTGCAGGGCGGACCGGGAGAAGGTGCGGGCTTCCGATCCTTGTACGAGGGGCCGCCGGCCCTTCAACATATCGGCAAACGAATGGCGCGACGGCAGCATGAGCGGCGACACGGCAGCGGTTCCTGAGTTCCCCCACGATCCGGTCGAGGCGTCCGGCACCCCCGCGGATGCCGCCCCCGGCAACGGCTCCGCCGATCCGGCCACCCCGGCCGATCCTGCGGCCGCCCCCCCTGAGCAGGTCGCGGCCGATCCTGCCGCCGCCGCGGCCGAGGGCGGCGATCCCGGCGATCGCCTGCGCCAGGTGGAGGCCGAGTTCGCCAGCCTGCAGGCCGAACACGAGAACCTGCGCGGCCAGTACATGCGCATCGCGGCCGATTTCGATAACTTCCGCAAACGGCAGAGCCGCGACCGCGACGATCTGAAGCTGCAGATCACCTGCACCACCGTGGCTGAAATCCTGCCGGTGGTCGACAACTTCGAGCGTGCCCGCCAGCAGCTCAACCCCCAGCACGAGGAGGCCCAGGCCCTCCATGGCAGCTACCTGGCCCTCTACCGCCAACTGGTGGATGTGCTCAAGCAGCTCGGGGTGGCCCCGATGCGGGTCGAGGGCGAACCGTTTGACCCCACCCTGCATGAAGCGGTGTTGCGCGAACCGAGCGAGGAGCACCCTGAGGATGTGGTGATCGCCGAGCTCCAGCGCGGGTACAGCTTGCAAGACCGCGTGCTGCGCCATGCGTTGGTGAAGGTCTCGATGGGTCCCGGGCCCGGCGGTGACGGCCCGGCGGCCGATCCGGCCTCCGGCGGGGAGCAGGACGGCTGATGGCCGACTACTACGAGCTACTGGGGGTCGCCCGCGACGCCGACGCCGACACGCTCAAGCGGGCGTACCGGCGTCTGGCGCGCCAATACCACCCGGATGTCAACAAGGATCCGGGGGCCGAAGACCGCTTCAAGGAAATCGGCCGCGCCTACGAGGTGCTCAACGATCCCCAAACCCGCTCCCGTTACGACCAGTTCGGTGAGGCGGGCCTCGGGGGAGCGGCCGGCATGCCCGACATGGGCGACATGGGCGGGTTCGCCGATCTGTTTGAAACCTTCTTCAGCGGTTTCGGCGGTGCCGGACCCGCTGGTGGCGGTCGCCGCCGCAGCGGCCCCCGCCAGGGCGACGACCTGCGCCTCGATCTCTCGATCGATTTCCGCGAAGCGGTCTTCGGCATCGAGAAGGAGGTGCAGATCCGCCACCTCGAGACCTGTGGCACCTGCAACGGCTCCGGCGCCAAGTCGGGCAGTGGCCCCACCACCTGTGGCACCTGCGGGGGCGCCGGCCAGGTGCGCCGCGCCACCCGCACCCCCTTTGGCACCTTCAACCAGGTGGCCCCCTGCCCCAGCTGCGATGGCAGCGGCCAGGTGATCGCCGATCCTTGTCCCGCCTGCTCCGGCCAGGGTTTGCAGCAGGTCTCCAAGACCCTGCGCATCAACATCCCCGCCGGAGTCGACAGCGGCACCCGGCTGCGGATCGCCTCGGAGGGGAACGCCGGCCAGCGCGGTGGCCCGTCCGGCGATCTGTACGTGTTTCTCGGGGTGCGCCCCCATCCCAGCCTGCAGCGGGAGGGGCAGACGGTCCACTCGGAGGTGACGCTCAACTACCTGCAGGCCATCCTCGGTGACACGATCGAGGTGGAGACCGTCGACGGCCCCGAATCCCTGCCGATTCCGGCCGGCACCCAACCCGGCACCGTGCTCACCCTGCGAAACAAGGGCGTGCCGCGGCTGGGCAACCCCGTTGCCCGCGGCAACCACCAGGTGAGCGTGAAGGTGCAGCTGCCCACCAAGCTCAGCGGTGAGGAGCGGGAGCTGCTCGAGCAGCTCGCCGGCCACCACAGCAGCAAGGGCAAGGGCCATCCCCACAAGAGCGGCCTGTTCGGCGGCCTGTTCGGGTGAGCGCGGTGAGCGGTTCCGCAGGCCCCGATCCCAGCGCCCAGCTCGACCTGCGCGGCACCCCCTGCCCCCTCAACTTCATTCGCACCCGCCTGGCCCTGGAGAAGATCCCGGTGGGGGCGATCCTGCAGGTGGATCTCGATGCCGGCGATCCCGAACAGATGGTGAGCGAGGGGGTGCGAGGCGATGGCCATGGCCTGGAGAGCGCCGCGCTGCCTGAGGGGGGCGTGCGCCTTCGCATCCGCCGTGGCTGAGGGGTGCCGCGGCCGGGTGCTGGCGCTACAGGCCAACTTCTGCCTGGTGGGCCTAGAGGAACCGGGCCCCGGGGCCACCGACCGCCTGCTCTGCACCCGCCGCACCCGCCTCGGCAAGAGCGGCCAGCAGATCTGCGTGGGGGACCAGGTGTGGGTGGACGGGATCGACTGGCCGGCGGGCCGGGGTGCCGTGGCCGCGATCGAACCGCGCACAAGCCTGCTGCAGCGGCCGGCGGTGGCCAACGTCAGCCGCGTTGTGGTGGTGGCCTCGCTGCGCCAGCCTGCCCTCGATCCGCTGCAGCTCACCCGCTTCCTGCTCACCGCCGAAGCCACCGGCCAGGCGGTGGTGCTGGTGTTCACCAAGGCCGACCTCCTCCCCCAGGTCGAGGTGGAGGCCTGGCGGTGCCGCGCCAGTGGCTGGGGCTATCCGGTCCATCCGGTTTCCCTGCGGGACGGCCGGGGACTCGACGCCCTGCGCGATGAGCTGGCCGGTCCTGGCCTGGTGGTCTTCTGCGGTCCCTCCGGGGTGGGCAAGAGCAGCCTCCTCAACGCCCTGCGGCCCGATCTGTGCCTGCGCACCAGCGCCGTCTCCGGCCGGCTGCAGCGGGGGCGCCACACCACCCGCCACGTGGAGCTGTTTGCCCTTGGCGAGGCTCTGGTGGCCGATTCCCCCGGCTTCAACCGGCCCGAGCTGCCAGACGACCCCACGGCCCTGGCGGCCCTGTTCCCCGAGCTGCGCCGCCGGCTGGCCGAGTCCCCCTGCCGTTTCCGCAACTGCCGCCATCAGGGTGACCCAGGCTGCGCGCTGGAGGGCGGCTGGGACCGCCAGGAGCTTTACGGCCAGTGCCTCGCCGACCTGGAGGCGCGCCCGCGCCAGCGGGGGGATCGGCTGGAGTCGGGTCTCGATCCACGGCTGCGCCAGGGCTCCCGCCGCACCGGCCGTCAGCAGCTGGAGGAGGAGAGCGAGGGGGAGCTCAGCCCCCCATCCCTGGCAGGTTGAGATCGAGGCCGCCGGTGAGGGCCTCCATGCGTTCGCGCATGGTGGTGGTGGAGATGTCGTAGGCGTTGGTGAGGGCCTCGAGCACCGAGGCCTCGGCCGTCTCGGCGCCCTGGCCGAGGAGTTCCGGGGCGATGTGCACGCGCAGCGGCTGCTGGTTGCCCGAGATCCACACGCTCACCAGACCGTTGCCGCTTTTGCCCTCCAGCTCCATCGCGTCGAGCTCCTCCTGGAGCTTCTGGGCGTCTTGCTGGATCTGCTGAGCCTTGCGGAAGGCGCCGGCAATGTCGCCGAAGTTGGGGAGACCGAAGCCAGCCATGCCGAGCCGAGGGGGACTGTCGCGAACGGTATCAGGGCGCGCCCGGCCGGTCAGGCCAGCCCTGGAAAGCCCAGGCGTTTTACCTCCGGGTGCAGGGCGATGCCGCACGCGCCCATCACCCTGTCCTGCACCAGGCGGATCAGGTCATCAATGTCTGCGGCGCTGGCCTCACCGGTGTTGACGATGAAATTGGCGTGGATCGGCGAGACCTCGGCGCCGCCCACCCGCAGCCCCTTGAGGCCAAGGGATTCGATCAGGCGACCGGCCTTCTCGGGCTCCGGGTTGCGGAACACGCTGCCGCAGCTTGGTTGTTGGTAGGGCTGGGTGCTGGTGCGGCTGTGCAGGTTGGCGCTGGTGCGGGCGCTCACCGCCGCGGGGTCGTGGCCGCTCTCCAGCTGGAAGATGGCGGCGAGCACCAGCAGCGGCTCCTGCTGCAGGCGGCTGTGGCGGTAGGCGAACTCAAGCTCGGCCAGGCCCAGCGTGAAGGGTTCGGCGGGGCGGGCGGGGTCGATCACCTCAGCGCTCACGAAGCTTTCGGCCAGGCAGCCGCCCTGGGCCCCGGCGTTCATCACCACCGCCCCCCCGACGGTGCCCGGAATCCCCACCGCCCACTCCAGCCCCGCCAGGCCGAGCCGGGCCGCCTTGCGGGCCAGGGTGGGGATCGGTTCGCCCGCCTCCGCCTCCACGAGCCCCCTGGCGGCATCGAGGCGGCTGCCCTGGAGGCGCCGGTTGCAGAGGGTGAGGCCCTCCAGGCCCGTGTCGGCGATCAGCAGGTTCGAGCCGGCGCCGATGCAGCGGTAGGGAATGCCTTCGCCCGCGGCCCAGGCCGCCAGGGCGATCAGTTCGTCGCGGCTGGCGGGCTCGGCGAACCACTCGGCCGGGCCGCCCACCTTCCAGGTGGTGAACTCACCGAGGGGGACGGCGCGGCGCAGGCCGGCGGGGGGCGCTGCGGCCCCCATCTCAGGCGGCGAGCACCGGCGGGGTGTCGCCGAGGCCCGTGAGTCGATCCCAGAGGCTGTTGACATCGCCGGCTCCCATCGCCAGCACAAGATCGCCCCTCCGGCTGGCCTGCGCCAGTTGGTCCACGAGTTGGTCGAGGCTGTCGGCCGCCTGCACCGCCAGCTGGGGGGCGTGGCGGCGCACCGCCTCCGCCAGGGCGGCGCTGGACACGCCGGCGATCGGGGCCTCTCCGGCGGCGTACAGGGGTGCCACCAGCACCTCATCGGCGTGGGCGAGGGCGGCGGCGAACTCTTCGAGGAACTGGGCGGTACGGCTGTAGCGGTGGGGCTGGAACACCGCCAGCAGGCGCTGGGGGGGCATCGGCAGCGGGCTGCGGCCGCTTTCCACCATCAGCCGGGCCGTGGCCAGGGTGGCGGCCACCTCGCTGGGGTGGTGGGCGTAGTCGTCGACGATCACCCGCTCCTGCCAGATGCCCCGGCAATCGAAACGGCGGCCCGGTGGCCGCAGGCCTGCCACGGCCGCCTGCAGGTCGGCGAAGGGGACCCCTTCCAGCCGGCAGGCGGCGATTGCAGCGGCGGCGTTGCTGAGGTTGTGGCGGCCGGGCAGGGGCAGCTCCAGGGTGCCCACCGGCTCGCCGTTCTCGTAGAACTCGGCGCGGGTGCCGTCACCGCGCTCCTCGAGGGCCAGGGCGGCGAAGTCGACCCCCTCGGCGGTCTCGGTCGACCACCAGCTGTGGGCCTGGAAGTGCTCGCGCAGGACCGGGCAGTCATGGTTGGCCAGCAGCCGCTGGCTGCCGGCGGCGAAGCGCTGCAAGGTGTCGATCAGGGACTGCAGGTCGGGGTAGTGGTCGGTGTGGTCGAGCTCGATGTTCGTGAGCACCCCCAGGTGCGCGGCGAATTTCACCAGCGAGCCGTCCGATTCGTCGGCCTCGGCCACCAGCAGGCGACCCTCCCCCTGGCGGCCATTGCTACCGAAGGCGGGCACCACGCCACCGATCACGGCAGTGGGGTCTTGCCTGGTGGCCTCCAGCAGGGTGGCCACCAGGGTGCTGGTGGTGGTTTTGCCGTGGCTGCCGGCGATGGCGATGGAGGGCTGGCCGTTGATCAGCGCCGCGAGGATGTCGGAGCGGTGCAGCACCGTGAGGCCGCGGCGGCGGGCCTCCGCCAGCTCGGGGTTGCTCTCGGGCACCGCGGAGCTGATCACCACCAGCGGGGTGAGTGCGTCGTCGTCGCAGAGGGTGCCGATGGTGGCGGCCTCCTGGCGGGGGAACACCCGCACGCCCTGTTGACGCAGCCCTTCCACCACCGGTGTGTTGCGGGGGTCGGAACCGCTCACCTGGAAGCCTCGCGCCGCGAGGATGCTTGCCAGGGCCGACATGCCGATGCCGCCGACGCCGATGAAGTGGAGCGGAAGCTGGCGGTCGAGCGTCAGGGTCAAGGGCGCCTCCGGGACCTGCCGAAGATAAGCCGGAAGAGGCCCTTCGTTCTTTTACGAGTTGCGTCGGACCTCCGAAAACCTGCGACCCTGCCGCTCCAGCACGGTTTGCGGGTGGAACGGCGTCCCCCGGCGGGTTCCGTAGTTCCGCGCCGACGCCTGCAGCTCGCCCGCTCGTCGCTGCGCCGCTCCGGTGGGGCCCGGTCGGCCCGGCGATTTCTGTATGATCGGCAGCCGAAATCACCTTTGCTAGCGGGTTTCGCCGCTTGACGCCATGACCCTCCGCGTTGCGATCAACGGATTCGGCCGCATCGGTCGCAACTTCATGCGCTGCTGGCTGAGCCGCGGTGAGAACACCGGCATCGAGGTGGTGGGCATCAACGGCTCGGGCGACACCAACACCAACGCCCACCTGCTCAAGTACGACTCGATGCTCGGCCCCCTGCGCAACGCAGAGGTGAGCATCACCGAAGACACGATCGTCATCAACGGCAAGACGATCAAAACCTTCTACGACCGCAACCCCGCCAACCTCCCGTGGAAGGAGTGGGGTGTCGACCTGGTGATCGAGTCCACCGGCGTGTTCAACGACGACGTGGGTGCCAGCAAGCACTTCGAGGCCGGCGCCAAGAAGGTGATCCTCACCGCCCCCGGCAAGGGCGCCAAGGTGGGCACCTTCGTGGTGGGCGTGAATGCCGATCAATACCGCCACGAAGACTGGGACATCCTCAGCAATGCCAGCTGCACCACCAACTGCATGGCCCCTGTGGTGAAGGTGTTGGATCAGGAGTTCGGCATCGTCAAGGGCACGATGACCACCACCCACAGCTATACCGGCGACCAGCGGATTCTCGACGCGGCCCACCGCGATCTGCGCCGTGCTCGGGCTGCTGCCGTCAACATCGTACCCACCAGCACTGGAGCCGCCCAGGCGGTGGCCTTGGTTTACCCGCCAATGAAGGGCAAGCTGAGCGGGATTGCCATGCGGGTTCCGACCCCCAACGTGTCTGTGGTGGACATGGTGCTGGAAGTCGGCCGCGACACCACCAAGGAGGAGGTGAATGCGGTGCTGAAGGCCTCATCGGACAATGCCATGAAGGGGATCATCAAGTACTGCGATCTGCCCCTGGTGTCGAGCGATCACGCCGGCACCGACGAATCCACGATCATCGACGCTCCCCTCACCCTGGTGATGGGCGGCAATATGCTGAAAGTCATCGCTTGGTACGACAACGAGTGGGGCTACAGCCAGCGCGTTGTCGATCTCGCCGAGATCGTGGCCAAGAACTGGAAGTGAGGTTGGGCACCTAGCCGGCAGCACCCACGCCATGGGCCGTCCTTCGGGGCGGCCCTTTTCTGTTCGCGGCCGCCCTGGCCGGGGGCCATTTCGCTACCGCCACTCCCGTGCCCGGCCCGCTGCCGGAATCGCGTCGCCAGCTTCCGCCAGGCACGCGAGCAGTTGAAAGCGTTCTTTCGGCCCACGCACACAACGAGCAGGAGCATCAGGAGTTGATCAAGGCTTTGGAATCCTGTGCCGACCTCGGCTAGGCCTCTTGAGGCTGGCTCCCTGATAGCCGTGACCTGGCTCGACGCCCCCATGAAGTCTGATGCACCACGGCCTTTGCGCAGGTGGTTCCCTTGTCCCGCAGTCGGGCCGCTTGCCCTGACAACCCCCTTGACTGACGGCATCGACAGCCAACCTAAAAACTGGTACACCTCCTCCACCCCCCCGGACTCGCTTTCTATCTTTACTGAAAATGCTCCTCAAAGTTATGAAAGCCTTCGCTATGCAGGCGGCAGCCTCAGCTGTTGGTCTTGCATTTTTCACTTGCGTTTCTCCGGCGGCCCACGCTGGAATCGTTTCTTTCACCAGTAAGTCTGATTTTGAGGCGGCGCTTGATTCCGGTGCCTACACAGAGCCTCAAATGTTCAATATGTACCCCAATTACGCTGGTTCGGGTTTCAGCTACACTGCGTCGGCCACGTCTGGCAGTTTTAGTGTTTCTGGAGACTTGTCAACAAACCAAAGTCCTCCCAGCCCAGGTTCAATTGTGTTCAATTTCGGATCTGGCATTAATGCTTTCGGAGGTTACTTTTATAATATCAACGCCAATATATCCCATCAGCTCCCTCCCACTTACTTTTGATCTTAATAACGGCGCTTTCGTGACTACAGCGACGTCTCCTGGTTCCACGACATTTTACGGATTTATATCCGACACGAATTTTATCACTGCAAAGATAAGCTCGGATCGATATCCAGTTGCCGGTACCGTGATCGTCGGCTCTGTTGCACCAGTTCCCGGCCCTCTGCCTCTCCTCGGGGCCGGTGCGGCCTTCGGCTTGAGCCGGCGCCTTCGTCGTCGCCAGGCGGTTGGCCGCTCCGATTCCTGAGCTTGTTGAGGGGGCGCGATTGGCGGCGTTTGCCTGCGCCCCTAAGGTCGCATCAGTATCTTTCGCCCGCCTCAACACTCTGATTGGGCGATGTTCACAACATGTACCCTGTTATTGAGGTAGCCCTGGGTGCTTAGGTTTTGCCCTAATGGCGGCATTGCTAAGGTTGGGGATGTGGCTGAAAAACTCAAACTCGGCCAATCCCGGCCTCCTCGGCAATGGCCCCCAGAGATGCCTTTAATCATTGAGTTATTGTTGCCATTCAAGCTGCGTGAGTGCTGCATTCCGCCCCTGCAGACGTATGACTGAGGAGATCGCCGCTTTTTTTGAAGGCTAGAGCTGATTACTTTCCGCCTAGGAGACAACGGGCATCTTTCAGTGACCTCCCACCCGCACCGCGGGGCTCGCAGGCTCATCCGAAGTGCCTGAAGCCCGCGCTGGCGATTGCTTCCTCCTCCCACCGGCCGGATCCGCTCCAGAGCAGCTCTCCGGCCGGCCCCGCCAGCAGTTCCCCGATGACGGCGCTGCCAGGCAGGGCCGCCGCCAGGGCCTCGGCCCACCTTGGCTCCAAGCCCAGCACCAGCTCAAAATCCTCGCCGCCCCCCAGGCACCAGGCCTCTGCCTCCGGCAGGCCCCCCATGGCGGCATCCAGGGGCAGGGCGTCCCGCTCTAGCCGGGCCGCGCAGCCGCTGGTGGCAGCGATCGCCCGCACGGCTGCTGCCAGGCCATCGCTGCTGTCGCAGCCGCCCACCCGCCAAGGGGACCCAGCCGGCCGGCTCGCAATCAGCGCCCGCACTGCGTCGAAGCGGGGCAGCGGGCGCTGGTGGGCGGCGATCGCCCGCGCGATCAGGTCGGGATCCAGGCCATCCAGGGCCCCAGCTGCCCCAGCGCCCCCCCCAGCCGCCCTCTGCAGCAGCGCCAACCCCAGCCGGCTCAACCCGTGGGGCCCCGTGGCCACCAGCCAATCCCCGGCCCGCCCGTCGCGGCGGCGGATCGCCCCCCCGGCCGCCGCCAGACGCCCCAGTGCGGTGATCGCCAGCAGCCGCTGGCTGCCGCCACTGCAGTCGCCCCCCAGCAACTCGCCGCCATAGCGCTCCAGCGCCTGCCGCAGGCCCGTGTAGACCCCCTCCACCCAGCTCCAGTGCGTCGCCGCCGGCGCCACCAGCCCCACGGTGATCCCCACCACCTCGGTGCAGCCCATCGCCGCCAGGTCGGAGAGGTTGGCCGCCGCGGCCCGCCAGCCCACATCGGCCGCCGCGGTGGTGGCATCGCTGAAGTGCAGGCCCTCCACCAGCACGTCGGTGTTGACCACCAGCGTCCGCCCGCAGCCCGGAGCGGATTCGCCCCCTGCGCCGGCCGCCAGCAGGGCCGCATCGTCGTCGAACGCGCCGGGAGGAGCGAAGGCCCCCAATCGCCGGATCAGCTCCCATTCCCCCAGATCGGCCAGCGTCTCTCTGCCCGTTCCGTCCGTTCCGCCCTGCCCACCGGGGCCCGCCATGGCGGCCTCAGGCGTGGGGTTTGAGGTTCTCGGCCCCCTCGATCACCGTCGCCGATTCGATCCGGTCCTCCACCCCCAGCTCGTGGAGCACATCCATCCCCTCCACTACGTAGCCGAAGGCGGCGTTTCGGCCATCCACCAGGTTGAGACCGGCGGGGGTGAGCTCGGCCTCGTAGAGGAAGAAGAAGAACTGCGACGATCCGTCGTCGAGGCGTTCGTCGGAGTGGGCCAGGCCCAGGGTGCCGTAGGTGGCGAAGGGCAGCACCGGCTCGGCCTTGTAGCGGCCCACGTCTTCGAAGGTCTGGTTGTAGATGGGCTCGGCATCGCCAGTGATGCGGATCTCCAGAGGCACGTGCCGCTCCTCGCCGCTCTTGCGATCCACATAGCCCACGGCCTCGCCCGCCGGATCGCCGGTCTGGAGCACGTAGAAGTCTTCGGCGCGGGTGAAGGACAGGCCGTCATAGAACTTGCGCTGCACCAGGTCCACGAAGGCTCCGCCGGTAAGGGGGGCGTTGTAGCCGTCGATCACGGCCGTCAGATCGCCCTTGCTGGTGCGGAACTTCACGGTGGCCCGTCCCAGCAGCCGCGGCAGGGCGTCGAACTCCGCGGGGATCGTGTAGGAGAAATCGCCCACCAGCAGCGCCTCGATTCCGCCGATGGTCGAAAGGGCATCGCGGCGGCTGTCCAGGAAGGCCTCCCGGTCGCGCACCGCCGCGGCTTCGGCGAGGGTTTGCAACTGGGTTTCCAGCTGGTCGAGCCCCGCGCTGGCCTCGGCCCGCAGCCCTTCAGGAACGCTGGTGAGGATCGCCTGGCGCTGGGCGGTCAACTGGGACTGGGAGCGCGTCACCGCCCCGGCCAAGGGCTTCCAGCGCTTGGCCCGCAGGTCGTCACTGGTGGCCTCCAGCCGGTGCTGGAGGGTCTGCAGCTCGGGGGCGTTGATGGGGAGGGCGTTGCGCAGGATCGCCTCGGGATCCTTCACCGCATTGCCCTGGGGCAGTTCCGCCTGGGCCGGCAGGGCGGAACTCAGCAGGCAGGGGACCACGATCAAGGCGAGCGCAAGCACCAGCCCGCCGAGACGAGGGAGAAGGCGCTGGAGAAGGCCGCCGCGGCCGCCGACCGATCGCGCTGCGCCCATGGCTTCCTGACTCTTCTGCTGAGCGGACTCTGGCACAGGCGGGCGGCCCGGTAGCCACACGTACAATCCACCGGATCCGAACCGCCGGGATGATCTCCAGCAACGACTTCCGCACGGGCACCACGATCGAGCTGGATAACCAGGTCTGGCGTGTCGTCGAGTTCCTGCACGTCAAGCCCGGCAAGGGCTCAGCCTTCGTGCGCACCAAGCTCAAAGCCGTGCAGAGCGGCAGCGTGGTCGAGAAGACCTTCCGCGCCGGCGAAACCCTGCCCCAGGCCCTGCTGGAGAAGGCCACGCTCCAGCACACCTATATGGAAGGCGACGACTACGTCTTCATGGACATGGCCAGCTACGAGGAGACGCGCCTCACCGCCCCGCAGATCGGCGACCAGCGCAAATACCTCAAGGAGGGCATGGAGGTGAGCGTTGTGTACTGGAACGGCAAGCCCCTGGAGGTGGAACTCCCCAACTCGGTGACGCTCGAGGTCACCCAGACCGACCCTGGCGTCAAGGGTGACACCGCCACCGGCGGCACCAAGCCCGCCATCGTCGAGACCGGCGCCCAGGTGATGGTTCCCCTGTTCATCTCCATCGGCGAGAAGATCCGGATCGACACCCGCTCCGACAGCTATCTCGGTCGGGAGTCCTGATTCCATGCAGCTCGATCACGAACAGCTCCGGGCGCTGTTGGCCCTTCTCGGCGAGAGCGACATCCAGGAACTGCGCCTCGAAGGCGACGACTTCCGCCTGGAAGTGCGCCGCAACATGCCCGGCCCCCCGGCCGTCACGATGGTGCCCTCCCCCGCGGCCGCCGCACCGGTGCCCGTCGCCGGCACCCCCCCTCTGGCACCGGCTGCGCCCCCCTCGCCGCCGCCGCCGGCCCCCCCAGCGGCCCGCAGCGATCTGCAGGAGATCTCCGCACCCATGGTGGGCACCTTCTATCGCTCTCCCGCCCCTGGTGAACCGTCTTTTGTGGAGATCGGCAGCCGCATTAACGCCGGCCAGCCGGTGTGCATCCTCGAGGCGATGAAGCTGATGAACGAGCTGGAGTCGGAGATCAGCGGCGAGGTGGTGGAGATCCTGGTGGAGAACGGCACCCCTGTGGAATTCGGCCAGGTGCTGATGCGTATCAAGCCGGGCTGACGCCGGCCATCGCCTCCCCAGGCGCCCCTGCCTCCCCGAGTTCCAGGGCGGTGCGGATCGCTTCCATCATGCTTTCGGGGCGGGCCAACCCCAGGCCGGCTCGGTCGAAGCCCGTGCCGTGGTCGGGGGAGGTGCGAAGAAAGGGCAGCCCCAGGGTGGTGTTCACCGCCGCATCGAAGGCCAGCAGCTTCACTGGGATCAGGCCCTGGTCGTGGTATAGAGCGAGATAACCGTCGGCCCCTTCGCCCCGCCCCGCCCAGGCCGCGGCGGCCCCCAGCCAGCAGGTGTCCGGCGGCAGTGGCCCCTCCAGCACCACCTCCGGATGGCGAGCTCGCCAGGCCTCCAGGCAGGGGATCAGCCAGTCGCGCTCCTCACCCCCGAGAGCGCCCCCCTCGCCGGCGTGGGGATTCAGGCCTGCCACCACCAACCGGGGCCGCTCCTGGAAGCGGCGGCAGAAGGCCAACAGCACCTCCAACTTGGCCGCCACCCGCTCCGCGTTGAGCCGTTCCGGCACCTGCGCCAACGGCACGTGGGTGGTGGCCAGCAACGTGTTGAGGCGCCAGCCGCCCTGGGGGGAGCGGGCGGTGAAGAGCATCGAGGCTTCCGCCACCCCTGCCAGTTCCGCCAGCCGCTCGGTCTGCCCGGGATAGGCATGGCCGGCGGCGTGCCAGCTCGCCTTGCAGATCGGGGCGGTTACCAGGCTGCGGCAGGTGCCCTGTTGTACCAGCTCGACTGCGCGGGTGAGCCAGGCAAAGCTGGCCGCCCCCTCTGCCGCGCCGCTGTGGCCCGGCCGCACGGCCGCCGCGAGGGGTTCATCGCAGATCGCGAAGGCGGCGGGATCGGCAAGGTCGCGCACCCCCGCCCCCTGCAGCTGCTGATAGCTCTCTGCCAGCCAGCGGCGACAACCCACCAGCACCACCGACGCCGGGTCGGGCCGCAGCCTCCCGAGGGCCCGCAGGGTCACCTCGGCGCCGATGCCGGCGGGATCCCCCAGGGCTATGGCAATCGCCGCGCCAGGGCGCATCATGGTTTGATTCGCCACCATGAGGTTGCCATGTTGCGGTGGTTGCTGGTTGGCCTGCTGCTAATGGGTTTTGGCATCGGCATCCAACGGGAGTGGATCTGGGTGGATCTGGAGAAAATGTCCACCGACCTGAATCTGCCGTATCTGCAGGATCCGCAGGCGATCAAGCGTCTGCGCTTTCCCTGGGGGCAGCGTTGAGCGTTGCCGGAAGCACGCCGAGGCCCTCCTCCCCCAGGCAGGCCCGATAGCCCTCCCGATAGGTGGGGTAGCGCAGCTCGTACCCCAGGGTTTCCCGGAGCCGTCGGCTGTCGGCCCGGCGGTTTTCGCTCCAGAAGCTGCGGGCCATGGGGCTCAGTGTCGGCGCCACCAGGTCCCAGGGCTGCAGCGGCGGCAGGGGTAGCCCCAGCAGGTGGGCGGCGTACCCGAGGGTCTCGCTGGAGGGGCAGGGCTGTGCATCGGCCACGATCAAGGTGTCCGGCCGGCGATCGACCGGCAGCGTGAGCGTGTGCAGCACCGCGCCCACGAGGTCGTCCACGTGGATCCGTGAGAACACCTGGCCGGGCTTGTGGATCAGCCGGGCCTCGCCCCGTTGCAGGCTGGCGAAGGGGGTGCGCCCCGGGCCGTAGATCGCCGGCAGCCGGAACACCTGCAGCGGTAGGCCGCTGCGGCGCCAGGCCTGTTCGCTGGCCAGCCGGGCGGCGCTGCGGCCGGGGGCGGGGTTTGTGGGGCTCTCCTCGTTCACCCAGGCGCCGCCGCTGTTGCCGTAAACCCCGGTGGTGGAGAGGTAGCCCACCCAGGCCGGTGCCAGCGCCCGCAACCGCTCGCCAAGGTGCTGCAGCACCGGGTCCTCGCCGTCGGGGCCGGGGGGGATCGTCACCAGCACGTGGCTCACGCCCGCCAGATCCTCGGCGCTGGGCACCACACCGGCCGTGCTGTCGAATCGCAACCAGCTCAGGGCGGAGGAGGCGCCGTCGGCTGGATCCGGGCCCGTGGAGGGCTCCTGCCGGCCCGTTAGCAGGGAGGGTACGCCGTGGGCGGCCAGGTGGCTGGCAAAGCGCCGCCCGCTGTAGCCCCCGCCGAGGACCAGCAAGCGCGAAATGCCCCAGGGGTTGACACCTTCCCCGGTCGTGAGTACACCTGTATCACTGTTCACGCCTGATCCCGTGACTTCCTCTTTCGCCCCTTCCCTGGCGCCCTCCTTCTCTCCCTCCCTGGCTCGGTCCATGCGGCTGTCGGCCCCCGCGGCGCCCTGCTTCTCTACCTCAGCACCGGCCGCGGTGCGACCGCGGGTTCTCGGGGGGCCTACCGCCCACCGCGCCCGCCGGTGCCGTGTCGGGGCACCCCTGGCCATGGCGGGATTGCTCCTGGGGTTGGCGGTGCTGGTGGCGCCGGAGCGTCCCGCCGATCAGGAGGCCATCTGCCACCGCCACAACGGCGTTGCGGCCTGTCGCGTTTGGTGATCGCCGCTCCGGGCGATCGGTGGGGTCGCCTCGGCGGGTGTCGCTTCGCCGGGGGGGCGTGCCCAGTCCAGCAGCCGTTCGGCCACCGGGAGATCCCCCTCCATCCAGGCCCGCAGGGCCATGGCGCGGCGGGGGTCGTAGAAGCTCTGCTGGCGATACCAGGTGAAGGCGTCGCTGTCCCCCTTGCGGCCGTTGCAGGCCAGGCAGGCCGGCACGCAGTTCTCGGTCACGCTGGCGCCGCCGCGGCTGCGGGGATGCACATGGTCAATCGATTCGGAAGCGGCGCCGCAATACAGGCAGCGGCCACCGGTGAGTCGATGGAGGGATTGTCGCCAGCGGCGCGCACGCAGTTTGGGGCAGAGATCCTCAAGAAACACCCCATCGCTTGCGTGCATGGATGATGTCCGATTGGCGAGAGTCTGCCTGCGGTCACTGGGGTGTCAATGTGTCGGAGACGTCACTTTCCGCGATTGACGGCCCCGCTTGTCCAGATGCGGCTGGGTTCCTCCGGCCTGATCGAAGTGGTCAGCCCCTTCGATGCGGTCACCCATGCCCAGCTGCGGGCGGTGCGCCCCCCCGGTCGCTGGCTGCCCCGGCGGGGCTGCTGGGAGTTCCCGTTTGAGGCCGCGGCCATCCTGGAGCGGCTGTTGGCGGGCCGCTTTCCCCGCACGCCCGAGCTCGATCGCTGGCTGGCCTGGACGCGGCAGCCCCTGCCCCCGCTCCCCCCCCACCGGACCCTGGTGGCCGCGTCTGATCTCGATCAGCCGCTGGTCGACGGCCGCTGCCTGTTGGCCCATCAGCGTTCTGGGGTGCGCTGGCTGCTGCCTCGCCGCGGCGCAATCCTGGCCGATGCGATGGGCCTGGGCAAGACCCTCACCTCCCTCACGGCCGCTCGCGCGATGGCACGCCTGGCCGACTGCCGCATCGCGGTGGTAGCCCCTGCCGGCCTGCACCCCCATTGGCGGCGGGAGGCGGCGGCCCTTGGGCTGCGGCTGGAGCTGCACAGCTGGGCCCGCCTGCCGGCGGAGTTGCCGGAGGCGGGCACGGTGCTGATCGCCGACGAAGCCCACTACGCCCAGAACCTTTCCGCCCGCCGCACCCAGGCCTTCCTGCGCCTGGCGCGCCATCCCCGGCTCCGGGCGATCTGGCTGCTCACGGGAACGCCCATGCGCAACGGCCGACCGGACCAGCTGTTTCCCCTGCTGGCAGCGATCGCCCATCCGCTCGGCGGCGATCAGCGGGCCTTCGAGGAGCGCTACGCCCAGGGCCACTGGCGTGAGCAGGGGGGGCGTCGGATCTGGCAGGCCAGCGGCGCCTCCCACCTGGGGGAGTTGCAGCAGCTGGTGCGGCCCCTTCTCCTGCATCGCACCAAACAGCAGTGTCTCGACCTCCCCCCCAAGCAGCGACGGTTCCACCCGGTGCCCCTGGAGGCCGCCGCGGCCCGCAGCTTCGATCGCCAGCTGCAGGACACCGTGGAGGCCTACCGGCGCCGCGCCGCCCGCGGTGAGGTGCGCCGCGATGCGGAGGTGCTGGCCGCGCTCACGGCCCTGCGGCAGATTGGATCCGCCTTCAAGTTGACCGCCGCCGAGCGCTTGATCGAGGCGCTGCGGGCCGAGGGGGAGGCGGTGGTGCTCTTCACTGCCTTTGTCGCCAGCGCCCGCTCTCTCCATCGCCGCTTCGGCGGCAACGGGGGAGCCCTCTTGCTGGAGGGTGCCGTGCCGCCGCGGCGACGCTCCGGGGTGGTGGATGCTTTTCAGGCGGGCCGTTGCCCGCTGCTGATCGCCACCTATGGCACCGGCGGGCTCGGCTTCACCTTGCATCGCGCCCGCCATGTGGTGCTGCTGGAGCGTCCCTGGACCCCCGGTGACGCGGAGCAGGCCGAGGACCGCTGCCATCGCATCGGCATGGGGGCGGCCCTTACCTGCCACTGGTTGCAGCTGGGGGTAGCCGATCGGTTCGTCGACGACCTGATCGCCGGTAAGGCGGAACGCATCGCCGAGCTTCTCCACAGCCCCCACGACCGCCAACGCCGCCAGGCCCTGGCGATGTTGGGTCGCCGCCTGCTCGAGGGCTGGCCGGAGAGCTGAGCTCCCGACCCCCACCCCCTTCCCGTCACCCCCGACAACTGGCGGCGCGCAGCCGTAGATCGTTGCGCAGCAGGGGGTCGAGCCGGTCGACAGGCAGCCGTGCCGCCAGCTTGGTGGCGGCAGCGATGTCGCGGCAGGCCTTGTCGACATCGCCGCGCAGGCTGTGCAGCAGGAAGCGCTCGTTGAGGGGCTGGGGGTCGCGGGGGAAGGCCGCCACGACGCGGTCGCAGCGGCGCAACGCCTCCTCGATCGCCTCCATCCGCACCTCCCGCAGGCAGTCATCCTGGGAAAGCCGCCGCTGGGGCAGGGGTTCCTCCGCACAGCCGCCTAGGCAGGCCGCCAGTAGGAGCAGCAGGGGCAGCGCTTGCGCAATCCGTTGCCTTGGCTGGCGGCGGATCCGCTGCTCAAACTCCGGCTGAGGCGACCCGCCGGGCGGGGGGAGCGGATCAGTTGCTGTACCGATCACCGCGGGTCATCGTGTTGCTGCCCTCCGCTCTACCACCGGCGGGCGCAGCGGGGGCGGCTTCGCTGGCGGCGGCGGGCTGGCCGCGGCGGTACATGTCGCCCAGGTAGCGGCCGCAATCGGGGAAGGTGCCGGGGTTGTTGACCACCGCCTCGGTGATCATCACGGCTGCGTGCTCCGGTGACGTGCGAAACATGCTGGCGCTCTGGCGCTTGATCAGCGAGTAGGCCGCGTTCCAGCTCACCGTGTGGTCATTGCCGTTGTTGCGCATGAAGCAGTACACCTGGGCCCCCTTGGCGCCGGGGCCGTCTCCGGGGGCGGCCAGGGCGCTGGCCCCGCCCAGCGGGGCCAGCAGTCCGAGGGAGGTGCCGCCCACGGCGAGCAGCGAGAGCAGCGGGGAGCGCAGCGAAACAGGCAGGCGGGGAGCCATCGGGCGGGGGGAGAGGGACAGCCGATAGGCCAACGTATCGAGTTCAGAGGGCCTGTCCAGGGGGCCGGCCGCCGCACCGGACTCCGCCCGCCAGCGGACCTGCGCCGCGTTCATCCCGGTGGCGTGCCGCTCCCTTCCGGCAGCACCAGCCTCACCACCAGGGGCAGCACCAGCAACACCGTGATCAGGCGCACCGCGTGCAGGGCGGCCACCGCTGTACCCACCCCGAACTCCGCCCCCACCAGGCTCATGCCACTGATCCCGCCCGGGGCCGCCCCGAGCAGGGCCACCACGGGATCGATGCCCAGCAGCCTTGAGCTCCAGAGCCCCACCGTGATTCCGGTCACCACAAGGGTGAGGGTGATCAGCAGCGCCGGACGCCAGAGGGTGCTCAACTCCCGCACGGTGGCGGCGGTGAGGCCCGTGCCGATCACCGTGCCGATGGCGATCTGGAGAAAGGTTTGGGTGCCCGCCGGCCACTGGGCCAGCTCCAGGCGGCCGCTCATGCTCACCAGCGCCGCCCCGACCAGGGCGCCGACCAGGCCCGCCGAGGGAATGCCGGTGCGCTGGGCCAGCAGCCCGCCCCCGGCTCCCGCCAGGGCGTAGAGGATCAGATTCCAGGGAAGGGTCATTGGCCGCACCAGGCGCCCAGAATGCCGTCTCAGTCTGCGAGATCGTCGAAGGCAACCGCTTGAGGGGGAGGCCGGGTTGTGTTGTCATGCGCCGAGATCGTTTTTCTTGCCATGGCCACCCCATCGGTTTCGTTCCGCATCTCCCGCAGCGCCGAAGATCTCGCCGCCACCATCCACGCCCTTTCCCAGCGGCTGGTGATGCTGGAGCAGCGCCTGGCCGCGATGGAGCAGCAGTTGACGGCACCCGAGCCGCAGGATCCGGAGGAGCTGGCCAGCCTGGAGAACGTGGAGCGCCTGTTGCGCGACTGCCGCGATCTGCTGGAGGACAACAGCACGTTCGCAGCGTCCCCCTCGCCAGAAGATCAGCGCATCACAGAGGAGGATGGCTCCGAGGGCTTCGGGTCCAGTTTCGAGCGTCGGGACGGCTATCCGGCCGCTGCCTGATGCCGCCCCCTGGCGGGGGTGACACAATGGGAAGAAAGTCGGCCATGGCTTACCCCGCCCCCACGCCTTCCGGCCCTTCCAGCGGTTCCTCCCTCGGTCCGCGCAGTGCTGTCCGCCCACCGGTCACCGCCTGCGCGGCCCCGTCCCCCCGCCCCGCCGCTGTCTCGCCCCGTTGTCAGACGCCGGCCCGCACCCCCGCAGAGGGGGAGCACCAGCGCGAGAAGCTTCAGTTCGCCCTGGCGGTGGCACTCACCCGGGGTGATCTGGCCCGATCCCAGCAGTTGCGCGATCAGATCGCTGCTCTTGGCGATGAACTTGAAGAGCCAGGCACCTGACCGCCTGGCTTCCCAGCTGTGCTCCGAAGCATCCCTGTGGTCCCGACCTACGCCGTGGCCACAGGCCTTAAATCTTGTTATAGTTCGATCAGGCGTTTGGCAGATACGTGATACCTGCCGGCACTTTTATTCCCTGTTCGTTCCGATTGGTCCTGTTAGTGCCGCCAATATTCGCAAATCGCCGTCCGTTCCCGGCCGGCTAAACCCACCATGACTCCGCCGCCGCCATCCCCAGCACCCATGACTGGCCTTCCGTCCTCCGCGACGCTTCCGCGCCCCACTCTTTCCCTGGGAACCCATGCCTCGGGGCCTTCCGTGGCCACGGGTAACGGCCATGCCGGCCCTGAGCAGCGCCAGCGTCTCCTGGCCCGCGCCGAAGAGCTGCAAGGCCAGGCACGCCTTCGGGCTGAGGAGGGAGACATCGAAGTGTCAGCCCGTCTGATCCTGCAGGCGCTCGATTGTGAACGGCGCGTCGGGGGGCTCGGCCCCCAGGTGCTCCAGCTGATCAAGCCAAGGGGGTAAGCGCGGGCCTACCCCTCACCGTGCCCCAGCCGCCCCCGTGGCCGAAGACCCCAGCCCCTACGTATCGCAGTTCGGCCAGGATCAGTTTCTGGATCAGCAACTCTTTCGTGGCGCGGAAGATCTCTTTTTTGTGGAAATTGGCTCGGCCGATCCGGTTCAGATCAACAACACCTATTTTTCGAAACGCAGCGGGGTTGGCGGGGGCTGTTGATCGAAGCCCGGCCTTCGGCCTGTGAGCTTCTGCGCGCCCAGCGATCCTCGGAAGTGATCAACGCTTGTGTGGCCGATCAGGTGGGCCGATCGATCTTCCTCGATTACGGCTATCTCGCCGGCCTTTGCAAGTTCATGGGCCCGCGGGAGCACGCCTACATCGAGCACTACAACGCTACGGACGACCAGGTACGGGCCCACTGGGTGGACACGGTGCACCTGCTCGCCGTGGATGTGGAAGGGGCGGAGCTGGCCATTCTGCGCAGCCTCGATTTTGCCGTGGTGCGGGTGGAGGTGATCCTGGTGGAATGCAACACCCCTGCCGTAGCCAAGGAGGTGAAGCACTTTCTCCACGAGCAGGGCTATCACTTTCTCCGGCGCCTCGGCGTGGATCGCCTCTTCGTTCACCCGCAATCGCGATGGTTCGCCGAGAGTTGCCAGGAAGGGAGCTAAGGCGAATCGCCCCGCGGGGTTGAACCGGGTGATGACTCAGCGATCAGGGCCCATCCCAGAGGCTTTGGAGCGACCAGGGGCTACCTTCCATCAGCCAGAACGACCCATTCACCAGGCGGAGGTTCTGATCCAGCGCGGCGATGCGCTCGAGATCGGCCGGCGTCAGCGTGATCTCCGCAGCCGCCAGGTTTTCCTGGAGCCGCGCTGGGCTCACCGATTTGGGAATGGTGGAGATGCCGCCCTCCAGTTGCCAGGCGAGCAGCACCTGGGCGGGACTGCAGCCATGCTCTGCGGCGATGGCGCCGATTACGGGGTTTTCCAGAAGCACCGGCTCATCGGCGCCCTTGAGGCCGGCCGGCCGGTCGCCGGAGCCGAGAGGCGAGTAGGCGGTGATGTGGATGCCTTCGGCCGCGCAGGCGGCCAGCAGGGCCGGCTGTTGCAGCAAGGGGTGGCGTTCCACCTGGTTCACCTCCGGCCGGATGCGGCAGTGGGCCAGTAGTTCGTGCAGCTTGTGGCTGGAGAAGTTGCTCACGCCGATATGGCGTGTGAGCCCCGCCTCCAGGACCCCTTCCATCCCCTCCCAGGTGCTGGCGATCGGCATCTGGGAGGGTGGCAACAGATCCTCGCTGCTGCTGGGGAAGGCCACCCCGGGCTTGATCGACACCGGCCAGTGCACCAGGTAGAGATCCAGCCACTCCAGGCCCAGGTCGGCGAGGGTGCGCCGCAGGGCCGGTTCCACGTTCTCGCGCCCGTGGGCGTTGCTCCAGAGCTTGGAGGTGATCCAGAGCTCCTCGCGCTTCACCTCTCCGGCCTCGATGGCGCTGCGGATCGCCTCGCCCACCTCCGGCTCGTTGGCGTAGACGCTGGCGCAGTCGATATGGCGGTAGCCAAGCCGGATCGCCTCCCGCACCGCGGCTCCCACCTCGCCCGGAGCCGCTTTCCAGGTGCCCAGCCCCAGCAAGGGCATGCGGTCGCCATTGGCGAAGGTCACGGTGCGCATCGCTAGGAGGTGTGGCGGGATAGGAAGATTCACCCTAGGGGTGTTGGCCTGTTGGAGGTACACCAGCGCCTGCAGAGCTGGCAGCCCGCCCTAGAGTTGGTCATCCAGATGGTCAATGGCCATGGTGCAGGTGACGGTGGCGGAAGCCAAGACCCAGCTCTCCAGCCTTCTGGATGCGGTGGAGGCAGGGCAGGCGGTGGTGATCACCCGCCGCGGCAAGCCCATCGCCGAGCTGGTGCCGCGCTGCAGCGTGCGTGATCTGTTGCCCCAGCTCGAAGCTCTACGCGCCTCCCTGCCCGAGCAGCTGACAAGTGGCGTAGAGACCCTGAGGGCGTTGCGGGATGAGCCCGGCGGCTGATGCTCTACCTCGATACGTGTGTGCTGCTGGCGGTGTTGCTTCCGGAAGCGCATTCCGCCACGGCGACGATGTTTCTCGCTGAGGCCAGTGCACCGCTGGCGATCAGCGCCTGGAGCATCACCGAGCTCCATTCCGCCCTCGGCCTGAAGGTGCGCACCAAGGCCCTGAGCCAGGCGCAAGCCGAAACGGTGCTGAATGCATTTGAGCGCAGCCTGGCGCCAGGCCTGCTGGTGCTGGAACCGGAGCCGCAGGACTTCCGCAATGCCAATGCCTGTCTGCGCGGCTGGACCACGTCGCTGCGAGCGGCCGATGCCCTGCATCTGGCCATCGCCAGCGGCCGCGGCGCCACCCTCTGCAGCCTGGATGCTCCGTTTGTCGCGGCGGCCCAACAGCTGGGCCTTGAGGCGGAACTCCTGGGAGCAGGCGGCAAGCCAGATAGGGATTGAGATGGCTTGGGCTTCGAGCGAGGCCGCTGAGCGTCGGCCGTCGTGAGGTTGTTCACAGGAGCCTCAGGGCCTGCTCCTTCAGCCAGAGGCGGTTGAGGGCAAAGGCGGGGCAGTTGCGTTCCACCAGTAGCCAGAAGGCCCTGGAGTGGGGGGCGGCCCGGCTCAACGCCTCCCGCGCCGAGAGGTTCCCCATCGTGCTGCCATCCGGAGGGAGCACCTCCAGCAGCAGGTCGCCCAGGTCGTCGTCGGCCGCGCTGGGGGCTGGGATGGCTGCCGAATCGCTCACGTGCACCTGGGGCCTGCGGGCATTCTGGCGTTCGGCCTTGACGTTTTGCCCGTGCCCACCACGCCTGACATCGACGAAGACAGGCTGGCGGCGGGCCTGCTGACCGTTGGCGACGCCGTCACGCTTCACGGGCTTGCCGCCGCGAACCTTGAATAAGGCTTGGCCTGGGGCGCTTCTGGTCCCTTCCCGGCGGCCTTTTGGAGCCCCATGAAGGAAGGCTTCGGGCGACTTTCGCAGAGCTGGGTGCAGACCGCCCTGCGCTCAGATGAGCCGATGCTCGTCGTCGATCCGGCGCGACCAGCAGCCCGAGAGGTTCTCCCGCAGCGGTTCCGGCTTGCCGATCCCCGCAAACGCGTCGTGCAGACAGGCTTGGATCAGCTGGCTGATCCGCTTCAGCTGTTTATGGTCCTGGCCCTGCCAATAGAGATAGTCCTCCCAGGTGGCTGGGGTTCATGCCAGCCCCTCAGCTGCCGGCATCGAGCGGATCGGGCTCAATCAGGGGGTGTGCCAGCAGCTCCCCGTGTTCGGCCTGCTCCAGGGAGCGCTGCAGGTGGGCGGCATTTGCGGGAGAGCGGAGCAGATGCACCGTTTCCATCAGGCTGTTGTAGGTGTCGAGCGACATCACCACAGCGCCCTGGGCGTGGCGCCGGGTGATGAGGGTCACATCGGCATCGGCTTCCACGCGATCCAGCACCGCCTTGAAGCTCTCGCGGGCCTCGGAGAAACTGACGACCTGCATGGCACTGTCCAGGGCCTGCAGCCATGCACCAGACGATGGCATGCGCCTCCGGCCGCCCAATCAAGCGAGCATTGGGCAGCCTGTCGGTAGCCAGCATTGCGCTCCCGCTTGCCCACCGCCACGACAAGGACCGGCACCTCGTGTGATCCCGCACCTCGTACACCATGCGGAAGCCCGCGGCCCGGAGCTTGATCTTGATGCGATCACTGCAGCCCGTCATCCTGCCGGCGGGAATGCGCTGCTCGATCAGCCGCTCGGCCCACCCTCTTGCAGATGCTGCGGATACTGCGATTATTTCGATTACTGTGCGAGTGGCCCCTCCCCCGTTGCCCATGGCCATCGCTCTCCCTGGTTTCATTGAGCCTGTGATCCCTACGGCTGAGGCGGCCGAGGCCGCAGGGGCGAGCTTGCGCGATCTCGCCGGCTTCCGGGCCAGCCATGGCCTGCGTCAAGCCAGCCTCTCCCTCGATCTGGAAGGTGGCCAGCGCGCATTCGTTCCCATCCCGCCCGCGGTGTTGGAGTTGCTGCAGGGAATCCTGGTGCAGATGGCCCAGGGCAATGCCGTCACGCTGGTGCCCGTGCACGCCGAACTCACGACCCAGCAGGCCGCTGATCTGCTGAACGTGTCGCGGCCCTTTCTGATCGAGCGGTTGGAGCAAGGGGAGATCCCCTTCCGCAAGGTCGGCACCCACCGGCGGATCCGCCTGGCCGACTTGATGGCTTACAAGCACGCCATTGATCAGCAGCGTGCCGCGGCACTTGATGAGCTGGCGGCCCAGGCCCAGGAGCTGGGCATGGGCTACTGAGGTGAATCGCTTCACCGTCGTCTACGACGCTTGCGTTCTCTATCCCGCTCCACTTCGCGATCTGCTGATGCGCCTGGCGCTCACGGATCTCTACCGGGCGCGCTGGAGCGACCAGATTCATGAGGAGTGGATGACGGCCGTGCTGCGGAACCGGCCTGATCTCCCCAGAGCGCAGCTGGAGCGCACCCGCTCGCTGATGAATGCCCACGTGCGTGATGCGCTGGTGGATGGCCATCAGCCCCTGATTCCAGCCCTGGAGTTGCCAGATCCGGATGACCGCCATGTTCTGGCTGCCGCCATCAAGTGCGGAGCCGATCTGATCCTCACCTTCAACTTGGATGATTTCCCGGAGCAGGCCTTGTCGATCTATGGACTTGGCGCCTGCCATCCCGATCTGTTTTTGGTTGATCAGCTGAACCTGGATGCCGAACGGGTCTGCATGGCGATACGGCAGCACCGGTCCAGCCTCAAGAACCCACCCAAGACATTTGCGGAGTACCTGGCAACCCTGGAGGAACAAGGATTGAGCAGGTTCTCGCAGGCCGTGCGGCACTACGCCGCTGAGCTCTGAACGCCGCAGATCACGTGCGCCCGGTGGGCGTAGCCGTGCCGAAAGGAGTAGGGCACGAGCTTTTCGCCCTTGGACTCCTACTCCTGCCGCAGCTTGTTCCAGAGGGTGCGTCGTTGCAGGTACTGCCTGATGTCGTTGCCGCAGAAGCCAGAACGCATCGGTGGGAGATCGCCAGGGCAGAACTGTTCGGCCAGCTTCCAGTCGGCTGCCCAGTCATCACAGGGCAGCAGCCGCAGGGCGCGAGGCTTGGTCTTACCGCGTGAGGCCACCTTTTCATAGGTGCACCACACGCGCCCATCAGTTGGAAGGCCAGTCGCCAACGCGGGTCGGGCAAAGCCCGCACCAACGCCAGGATGTGGTCCACCTCCATGGGGGTGGTCACTGCTTTCGCGGAGCGTGATCGCCCAACGAAAGGGCTCAAGTCGGTTGGTGGCTCCAAGTTGGCTGCCGGGAGTTGGCCCTGGGCTACCGCCCAGTGCAGGGTGAGCCGATCCAGCAGCTGGGTGGCGCTTCGGGGTGGCTGACGGGTGGCGAAGGCTTCCAGTACCAGCTTCATGTGGTGCCGATGCACCCTGGTCCAGGTTGACTCCTTGATTTCGCCGCTGCTGATTTTGCACTCGCGATAGCGCTCGATTAAGGCATTTCAATCTATCCGCTGTTCGGGATTTGCCCTTTGAGCAGAAGTGGACCCGCCGTCTGATTGCTCTGATGAGGTAAGCGCGATCTTCTTTGCTGCCTGTTCGGGCTCTATTCCGCTGCTGAAATCGCCATGGATTCTGCAAACGGCCTCGCCAATCTTTTTGGCGTGATCGAAGCGCCAGGGGATCGGTAGTTGATCTGACGCCGCTTGCCGCCGCCCGCTTTGGCCGTGATGTTCAGTCCGGCGAAGCCTCGGTGCTCCGTGAGCGCCCAGCCCCTTGGAAATCCCTTGCGGGAAAATCTATGAGCCGTCTCGAAGCGGATGGCGATCTTCCAGGGGGCTGCCTCAGCCATGTGAGAAGGTCGGCTCTACAGCCTGGCAAGGCCTGTCAGGTGCGGTCAGCCGCTGACAGGCCTTGCCAGTGCCAGAATGGCTTTGGGGGGAATTTTTAGCCCTGAACTGATAAGCGGGTGACCGGATTCGAACCGGCGACGTTCAGCTTGGGAAGCTGACATTCTACCACTGAATTACACCCGCATTCCATCAACTTAGCACGGGGCAAGCTGCCACCATCGCCCGGGAGTGGGCGCGGCAGCAGCTTATCGCCGGGCCTAGGCCCCCTCAGGGCTTGGCGGGAGCGGCCGGGGCGGCGGCTGCGGACTCCTCGCACTTCACCGCTGCCGAGAGCTGGCGGCGGGCGGCGATCACCGGCTCGGCCTTGGTCTTGAGCTGTTGGGCGGCCTGCTCGAGGGTCTGGCTCTTGTTGCTGGCCACCGTCGCCACGTCAGCCTTAAAGGCCTTGAGCTGGGTCTGGAAGTTCTTCAGCCGCAGCTGCTCGAGGGTTTGCTCCGCCTTCTCCAGGCCGGCCAGGGCGCTGGCGAGGGCCCGGTCGGCGGCGGTGGCCTCACCCACGGTGGAGGTGGGTTTGAGGGCGGCCACCTGGTCGAGGGCCTGGCCCACTGCGGTGAGCTGGCCGCAGATCTTGGCCTCGGTCTTCAGTTCCTTCTTGGCCAGGTCTTGCGACTGGCAGCCGGCTGCGGCAAGGGCCAGCAGGCAGGAAAGGGCAAGCAGGGGGCGGCGCATGGCTTGGACTTTGTTCACTGTGAACAATAAGGAGCCTGCGCCGTTCTGCCACCCCCTCAGCGGTTCAGCTCCGCCGCCGCCGCCGCCACCCCGGAGCCGGTGGGCGCCTTGCCCAGGCCCAGATCCTGCAGGGTGGCCTCGATCGCCGCCACCGCCGTAAGGATGTCGCGGTCGCAGACGAAGCCCAGGTGGCCGATGCGGAACACATGCCCCTTGAGGTGGTCCTGGCCGCCGGCCAGCAG
>CANEWU010000009.1 GCA_947442825.1 Synechococcaceae cyanobacterium | reverse complement strand
GGTCGCCCCGCTCAAGGAGAACCTGGCCGCCGGGCTGATCGTCCTCAGCGGCTGGGACGGCACGGTGCCCCTGGTGGATCCGATGTGCGGCTCGGGCACGTTGCTGATCGAGGCGGCCTGCCTGGCCCTGGGGCTCCCGGCTGGGGTGGTGCAGGGCGAGGCGCGGGCCTTCGGTCTGCAGCGCTGGCCGGATTTCGACGCCAGCCTCTGGCAGCAAGAGGTGGCGGCCTGCCAGGCGATCAGCCCCCGCACCCTGCCGCCGCTGCTGGGTCTGGAGCACGACCCTGCGGTGCTCGATCAGGCGATCGGCAACGCCGAGCGGGCCGGGGTGGCCGCCCACATCCGCTTCGAGCGGGGCGACGCCCGCGATCTGATCCCCCCCGAAGATCCGGGGTTGGTGGTGGTCAATCCCCCCTACGGCGCCCGCCTGGGGGCCGACGACGATCTGGAGGCCCTCTACGCCGACCTGGGCCAGATGCTGCGCCAGCGCTGCGCCGGCTGGACCCTCTGGCTGCTCAGCGGCAACCCCGAACTCACCGGCGCCCTGCGCCTCAAGGCCAGCCGCCGGATGCCGGTCAGCAACGGCGGCCTCGACTGCCGCTGGCTGCGCTACGACATCCGCGAGCCCACGAAGCCCCTCGACGGAAGATGAACTCCATGGGCGGCCATGGAAAAGTCCAATGCGGACACCTCGTCCCATCTCGGCGGTTCAGGCACCTACCCACGAAAGTCCTCGAGTCGGTAGCCCTGCCGATGGAGCGTCCGTTGACGGCAGGCTGCTCGCGCTCTTCGAAGACGAGGAGCTGCAGGTTGGTTCCGTCGGTGATTAGCAGCACGGATGGCACTGTGCTGCTAGATCCCAGACAGCGAAATCGTTACCGGGTTGCAGGCTGGAGCCGCCTGCCATTCGACTGGCTGGTTGCAACCGCCACGTAAGGCAACACCACATCCTTCCCGGTCTCTCGTCAATGCCCACCCACCGGCAGGAAGGGCACAAGAAGCACCACACTGTGGAAACCCTGTCGACACCATCGATGCTGCGCCAGGACCTGCGCTGGCTGACCCTCACCACCAACGGCGAGGGCTTCACCGACCTCACCGCCTCCCTCAACCGCGAGATCGCCGCCAGCGGCATCGCCCTGGGGCTTACCACGCTGGTGTGTCAGCACACCTCCTGCTCGCTCACGATCAACGAAAACGCCGACCCCCGGGTGCTGGAAGATCTGGCCGCCTACCTGCGGGCCCTGGTGCCCCAAGAGGGGGTGCGGCCGATCAGCGGCACCGGCCCCCTGCGGCCCTACGTGCACGACGACGAAGGTCCCGACGACATGCCGGCCCACATCCGCACCGCCCTCACCTGCACCAGCCTCAGCCTGAGCGTGCAGGGGGGCCGGCTGGTGCTGGGCACCTGGCAGGCGGTGTACCTCTGGGAGCACCGGGCCCGCTCCCATCGCCGCCGGCTCAGCCTGCACCTGATCGGCGCCTGATCCAGCCGCCGGGTGCTCGGCCCCGCAGCAAGGCGGGCCGGGCCTCAGAACCGGCCCGTGAGCGCCCGGGTGGTGCGCGTAAGGCCCGCGAAGGTTTCCGCCAGGTAGGGACCCTTGAGGATCTGGCTGCCCACGCGCAGGAAGATCGTGGCCAGCACGGCGTTGAGGGCGGTAACCACCAGGGCGGTGTTCAGCCAGCTCAGGTCAAAGCGCTCGCGGATCCAGAGAATCAGGGCCAGCTGCAGGGCCAACGAGGCCATGCTGGCCAACCCCACCCCCATCGCCAGGAAGATGCCACCGCCGATGACGCGGCGCTTCTCCTTGCCCACCTCCTGCAAGGCGATCCGCACGTGCAGATCCATCACCGACGACATCAGCGCGGTGACCCGGCCCATTCCGCCCCCGCTCATGCCGAGCGCCGACCGGAATTAAGCAGCAGGCCCACGATCAGGCCCACGCCTGCAGCCACGCCCAGGGCCAGTAACGGCCGCTCGCGCACCGGCTTCTCGATCTTGGGCCGCAGGGTGCTGTTGAGCTCATCGAGCAGGTGCTCGAGCTGGTCCTCCAACGGCTTGAGGGCATCCACCACCTGGTGGGCCTGGTCGCCGGTGGTCTGCAGCAGATCGCCGAGCTGGCGGCGCACACCCGCGCTGGTGACACCGGTCTGGCGGCTGATCACCTCCACGGCGTGATCGAAGCTGCCGCGGGTGGCCTCCAGGGTGTGGCGCGCCACTTCGGGGAACTGCTTCTGCAGGGCGGGCAGCAGGGTTTCGAAGCGCTCGCGGAAGACGGCCTGCAGCGGGGCGCTGGCGGCCTTCTCCCCCACCGGCGCGGCCGCCGGGCCGTCGGCGAGGGGGCTGGAGGGCGCGGCGACGGGCGTGCTGTTGTGGGTCTCCGGGTCCATGGCGGGCAAGCGATTGGGGCCGTTTGCCGAACTGTAGGCAGCCCCCTTGTGCGCGTCAGCGTGTCCGCTACATTCCGATTGCTCGGCGGCGGGCCTGTTGGTTCACATCAATCAGGTCGAGCTCAGTCAGTTCAAGTCCTTTGGGGGCTCGCTCAGCATCCCCTTGGAGCCTGGCTTCACCGTGGTGACCGGGCCCAATGGCTCCGGCAAGAGCAACATCCTCGACGCGATCCTGTTCTGCCTGGGCCTGGCGAGCAGCCGCGGTATGCGCGCCGACCGCCTGCCGGATCTGATCAACAGCTCCCTGGTGAAGGCCGGCAGGGCCGCCGAAACCAACGTCACCGTCCACTTCGACCTGGGCGACTGGCAGCCCGACCCGGCGGAGGCGGGCCTGGAGGCCCCCGCCGAAGGCCCCTGGATCCGCGCTGGCCAGACCACCTGGAGCGTCAGCCGCCGCCTGCGGGTGGCCCCGGGGGGCACCTACAGCAGCAGCTTCAGCGCCGATGGCGTGCCCTGCAACCTCCAGCAGCTGCAAACCCAGCTGCGCCGCCTGCGGGTCGACCCCGACGGCAGCAATGTCGTCATGCAGGGCGATGTCACCCGCATCGTGACGATGAGCGCCAAGGAGCGGCGCGGCATCATCGACGAACTGGCCGGCGTCGCCCTCTTCGACAGCCGCATCGAGCAGAGCCGCGCCAAGCTCGATGAGGTGCAGGATCGCCAGGAGCGCTGCCGCATCGTCGAACAGGAGCTGCTCAGCTCCCGCCAGCGCCTCGAGCGCGACTGCGCCCGCGCCCGCGCCTATCAGGAGCTGCGCGAACGGCTGCACCGCGGCCGGGCCCACGAACAACTGCTGGTGGTGGAGGCCCTGCGATCGGAGCTGCGGGCCCTCGAAAGCCGCGACACCGCCCTGGAACGCCAGGAAACAGAGGAGCGCGAGGCGATCGCCCGGGCCGAGGAGGGCGTACGCGAGGCCGCCACGGCCCTCGACGGGCTCCAGGCCGAAGTGAAGGCGCTCGGGGAAGACCAGCTGCTGGCGGTGCAGGGGGAGCTGGCGGGGCTGGAGGCCAGCGGCCGGGAGCTGGCCCGGCAGGCGGAGCGCCACCAGCGCGAGGCCGAAACCCTCCAGCAGCAGCGCCAGGAGCTCCAGCGCCAGCAGGGGGAGCTGCGCGACCAGCTCAGGCAGCTGCAAAGCCACGACGACCGCAGCAGCCTCGAGCAGGCCGAGGCCGACTGCCGCGCCGCCGAGGCCGCGGTGGAGCTCTCGCGCCGCCGGCTGGGGGAGGTGGCCGGCCGCTCCGGCAGCTGGCTGGAGCAGCAGCAGCGGCGCAGCCGCGAGCGCCAGGAGCTGCAGGGCCGGCTCGGGCCGCTGCAGGCCGAGCGCCAACACCTCGAAGAACGGTTGCGCCAGGGGCGCGAGCGGCGGGAGGAACTGGAGGCCGAAAGCCGGCAGGAGGGGGGCAGCGACGCCGCCACCGAAGGCCGCCTCACGGAGTTGGAGGGGGAAGCCCACACATTGGAAGGCAATCTGGGAAGCCAGCAGAGCCGGGTCCAGGAACTGGCCGAGGCGCTGGCCCTGCAGCAGCGCACCCGCAGCCGGCTGGAGCAGGAACAGACGGGCCTGGAACGCGAGATCGCGCGGGTGGACAGCCGCCGCGAAACCCTGCAGGAAAGCCGGGGCACGGGCGCCCTGCGGCTGCTGTTGGAGTCGGGGCTGGAGGGGATCCACGGGCCGGTGGCCCAGCTCGGCGAGGTGGAGGAACGGCACCGGGTGGCCCTGGAGGTGGCCGCCGGCGGCCGCCTGGCCCAGGTGGTGGTGGAAGACGACCGCATCGCCGCCCGCGCCATCGAGCTGCTCAAGAGCCGCCGCGCCGGACGACTCACCTTCCTGCCGCTCAACCGCATCCGCGGGGGCAGTGGCGGCGGGAGTGGTGGCGGCGCCAGCGGGGCGGCGGCCCTGCAGCGCGGCGGCGGGCCCTCTGGGGCGGCGGGCTCGGCGGGACTGGTGGGCCGGGCCGTCGACCTGATCCAGCACGAGCCGGTCTACGCGGAGGTGTTCCGCTACGTCTTCGGCGACACCTTGGTGTTCGACTCCCTGGAGACCGCCCGCCGCGAGCTCGGCCGCTGCCGCGCCGTGACCCTGGAGGGCGAATTGCTGGAGAAGAGCGGCGCCATGACCGGCGGCAGCCTGCAACCGCGCACCGGCCAGCTGGGCTTCGGGCGCAGCGGCGACCAGGACGAGGCCGAACCGCTGCGGCGCCGCCTGCTGGAGCTCGGGGAGAGCCTGCTGGCCTGTCGCCGGCGCGAGGCCGAGCTGGCCCGCGACCTCGAGGAGGCCCGGCCGGCCCTGCAGGCGCAGCAGCGCCGCCAGGCGGCCCTCGAGGCCGAGCGGGGGGCCGCCCAGCGAACCCTCGAACCCCTGCGGCAGCGTCGCCGCCAACGGGAGGAGCGCCTCGCCCAGCTGGTCCAGGGCCTGAGCGAAGACGGGCGGCGGCTGCAGGAGCTGGAGGGGGCGCTGACCCCGCTGCAGGCGGCCCTGGCCACCCTGGAGGCCGCGGAAGCTGACGCCACCTCCAGCGGTGACAGCGAGCGCTGGCAGGGTCTGCAGGCGGAGCTCGAGGCGGCCGATCGCGGCCTGCAGCAGGCCCGCGGTCGGCGGGATGCCCTGGTGCTGGAGCGGCGGGAGCGGGGGCTGGAGGCCGACCGGATCGGCGCCCGGCTGGAGGCGCTCGGGGCGGAGGAGCAGCGGCTGGTGCAGGCGGTGCAGGCCCTGGTGGCCGAGCGGCAGCGTTGGAAGGAGCAACACCAGGCCGAACAGGAGCGCCGCACCGCGCTGGAGAGCCACCAGCGGGAGCTGGAGGGCCGCTTCGGAGCCTGCCGGCGCGCCCGGGACGAGGCGGAGGCCACCCTGGCGGGGCGGCGTCAGGCCCTGCAGGAGCGGCAATGGCAGCTGGGGCGACTCGGGGAGGAGCGGGCCACCCTGGCGGGCCAGCGGCGCAGCGAGACCCTTCGCCTGGAGCAGCTGGAGCGGGAGCTGCCCGAACCGCTGCCCGAGATCCCCGCGGAAGTGCGGGAAGCCGGCCTGGAGGCCCTCCAGAACGACCTGCGCAGCGTGCAGCAGCGCATGGAAGCCCTGGAGCCGGTCAACATGCTGGCCCTCGAGGAGCTCGAGCAGCTGGAGCAGCGCCTGGCGGAGCTCGAGGAGCGGCTCGAGGTGCTGAGCAAGGAGCGCGAAGAGCTGCTGCTGCGCATCGAAACCGTGGCCACCCTGCGCCAGGAGGCGTTCCTGGAGGCCTTCGGCGCGGTGGATGGCCACTTCCGCGAGATCTTCGCCGGCCTCTCCGAGGGCGAGGGCTACCTGCAGCTGGAGAATCCCGAGCAGCCCCTGGAGGGCGGCCTCACCCTGGTGGCCCACCCGAAGGGCAAGGCGGTGCGGCGCCTGGCGGCCATGTCCGGCGGGGAGAAATCGCTGACGGCCCTGAGCTTCCTCTTTGCTCTGCAGCGCTTCCGCCCCTCGCCCTTCTATGCCCTCGATGAGGTCGACAGCTTCCTCGATGGGGTGAATGTGGAGCGGCTGGCGAACCTGATCGCGCGCCAGGCCGACGCGGCCCAGTTCGTAGTGGTCAGCCACCGCCGGCCGATGATTGCGGCCGCCACCCGTACCATCGGCGTCACCCAGGCCCGCGGTGCCCACACCCAGGTGGTCGGGTTGCCGCCAGCGGCCTGAGCGGGTGGGGTGAGCCACAATGGGCCGACTGGGCCACCGGACTTGACCACCTCGCCTTCCCCCGCCAGCGACTCCACCACGGTTCCCAGCGACCGCCTGTGGCTTCGATCGGAGCTGATGGGCACCCAGGTGATCACCCGCGACACCGGCCGACGCCTCGGGGTGGTGGGCGAAGTTGTGGTCGACATCGACCGGCGGGAGGTTGTGGCCCTCGGCCTGCGCGACAACCCCCTCACCCGCTTCCTGCCCGGCCTGCCCCGCTGGATGCCGCTGGATCGCATCCGCCAGGTGGGCGATGTGATTCTGGTGGACTCGGCCGATTCCCTGGTGGAGGCGTTCAACCCCGAGCGCTACAGCAAGGTGATCAATTGCCAGGTGATCACAGAATCGGGCCAGCAGCTCGGCCGGGTGCTCGGCTTCAGCTTTGACATCGAAACCGGCGAGCTCGCCAGCCTGGTGATCGGTGCCCTCGGCGTGCCCCTGCTCGGGGAGGGGGTGCTGAGCACCTGGGAGCTGCCGGTTCTGGAGGTCGTCAGCAGCGGCACCGACCGAATCATTGTGTATGAGGGCGCCGAAGAGAAACTCAAGCAGCTGGGCACCGGCCTGCTCGAAAAGCTCGGCATCGGCGGCGGCGGCGGCTGGGAACAAGACGAGCGGGAACGCTTCCGTGCGGGCCTGGTGCCGGCGGAAAACCAGCTACCGGCAGGCCAGCCCAGCGTGGCCGAACCCCAGCGACGGCTCGAACCCGCCACGGCCCGGGCCTTCGAACCGGAGAGCGAGCTCGACTATGTGGAGCTGGAGGAGCGCCGCAGCCGCGAACCCCTGCGCCAGCGCCGCTACCTCGAGGAAGAGCCTGAACCGCGGCGTCCGTCCTGGCAGGAGGAGGAACTCCCCCCGCGGGAGCCGGCCACCCGCGAACCCAGGTCGGAGCGCACGATCGATGGCCGCCGCAGCGCTAGCCGGGGCGACGGCCGCAGCGCCGAGCCGATTGATGTGGACCCCGAGGTGCTCGACGACCCCTGGTGATCCAGGGAAACGCCTGGGTTCAGCGGGGCTCGAAGCTCAGCGAAGCTGAGTTGACGCAGTAGCGCTCCCCGGTGGGCGGCGGGCCATCTTCAAACACGTGGCCCAAGTGGGCGTCACAGGTGGCGCAGCGGATCTCGGTGCGCACCATGCCGTGGGAGGAATCGCGCAAGGTGCGCACCGACTCGCGCTTCACCGCATCCCAGAAGCTGGGCCAACCGGTACCGGACTCAAACTTGGCGGCCGAGCTGAACAGCTCGGTGCCACAGCAGACGCAGCGGTACAGGCCACTTGTCTTGTTGTTCCAATAGGCGCCGGTGAATGCCCGCTCGGTGCCGCCTTGGCGGGTGATGCGGAACTGCTCGGGGGTGAGCCGCTCGCGCCAGGCCTCCTCATCGAGGCCGCGGGCCAGGCCGCTGTCGAGACTGCAGGGGGAGGGATCGGTCTCAGGCATCGCGGCGGCGAAGACGCACCTCAACCCTAGACAGGATCAAGGGGCGGCAGCAGCTCCCGCACGAGCCCCGCCAGGGCCTGCACCGCTCCGGGCCGCCCCCGCAGGGAACGCAGGTCGTCGCGTAGGGCCGCCAGCCGCTGCGGATGCTCGAGCCAGACAGCCGCCTCCTCGGCGATCGCCTCCGGCAGAATCGCCCCCACCCGCTCGGGCACCACCACCCGACCCGCGGAGATGTTGGGCCAGGCCAGGAAGCCCCGATGGCGCAACCGCCAGGCGGTGAGGGCCACCCCCACCAGCGCCCGCAGCCCCGGCAGCCGCGCCACCAGCCCCAGCCAGCCATCCCACGCCTGCATCACCTGCAGGTGCTGGGTGGGCACGAGCACGATCATCGGCACCGCCAGCGCCCCCAGCTCGGCCGTGTTGGCCCCCACCGTGGTGAGGGCCAGGGCACATTGGCTGAGGGGACCATGGGCCGGGTGCGCCTCAATCAGGCGGATCGTGGTGCCAGCCGCCGTGATCAGATCATTTCCCTGCCGCCGCGGTTCGCCGACGGCGTAGTGGCGGGCGATCGGATTGGCGGGCGAGGCCCAGGCCAGCAGTTCGGCCACTGTGGTGGTGGGGGCCACCGGCAACAGGAAGCGGCAGCCCGGCCGCCGCCGGGCCAGCCGGTCGGCGGTCTCCAGCAGGAAGGGCACACCCACCTGCAGCTTGGCCCGTTTGGAGCCGGGCAGCAGGGCCACCCACTCCCCAGGCGGCAGGGGCTCCTCGACCCGGGCAGAGGCCTCCAGGTCGGCCATCAGGTCGCCCACCTCCACCCCCCGCGTGCGCCAGCGGGGGGCCAGCCGGGCGGAGGCCTGGGGGCCCATCAGGGCCACCCGATCGTTCCAGCGGGGCCAGCGGGCCACCCATTCCGCATAGGTGAGATGGCGGTAGCCGAGGCGGGCGGAGAGCAGCACCGTCCAGAACTGGTCGCCGCCGAGAAACACCACCACACCCCGGCGCGGCCAGGGGCCGTAGCGGCGGGGACGCAGCAGCAACGACCAGAAGCGGCGCGCCGGCAGCACCCGCTCAAACATCCCCCAGTCGCGGGCGACCCGGGCCTCCTGCCCCGTGGCGTTGGGGCAGGGCACCAGCACCAGATGGAGCCCCAGCGGCGCTGCGCCGTGGAGGGGACGCAGGGGCAGCTCGTCGTGCAGGCGGTGGGCCAGCGGCCGCACCCAGGTGCTCAGCTCCCCGGGGCCATTGCTGACCAGCACGATGGCCACCTGCTCCGTAGGGAGGGACCAAGCCCCAGGGTTGGGGGGCGAAGCTCCCCGGCGAATCGTGCGGCGGTCGGTGGTGTGCCCCACCTGCGAAGCCGTAGAGGAAAAAAATGCGGATGGCGAGACTTGAACTCGCAAGGCCGAAGCCACACGCCCCTCAAACGTGCGTGTCTACCAATTCCACCACATCCGCGTGGCTGGAAACGCGAGCAAATCGCCTTCCGGGGAAGATCATACCCATCGCCGGGTCCAGGGCCCACGGTGGCTGGAGGGGTCAGTGAGCGCTGATACAGTCCGCCATGGCCTGAAACCGCCTCCTGACACCCGCCGCGGATGACCATCGGCAAGCTGCTGATCGCCAACCGGGGCGAGATCGCCCTGCGGATCCTGCGCAGCTGCCGGGAGCTGGGCATCGCCACGGTGGCGGTGCACAGCACGGTCGACCGCAACGCCCTGCACGTGCAGCTGGCCGATGAAGCGGTGTGCGTGGGCGAGGCGCCCAGCAGCCGCAGCTACCTCAACGTTCCCAACATCCTGGCGGCCGCCACCTCCCGCGGCGCCGATGCCATCCACCCTGGCTACGGCTTTCTGGCCGAGAACGCCGACTTCGCCGAGAAATGCCTCGACCACGGCATCACGTTCGTGGGTCCCTCGCCCGCCTCAATCCTGGCGATGGGCGACAAGTCGACCGCCAAGGCCACGATGCAGCAGGTGGGGGTTCCCACCATTCCGGGAAGCGAGGGCCTGCTGCGCGATCCCGCCGAAGCGGCCGAGCTGGCCGATCGCATGGGCTACCCGGTGATGATCAAGGCCACCGCCGGCGGTGGCGGCCGGGGGATGCGGCTGGTGCCTGGCCCCGAGCAGCTGGAGTCCCTGTTCAAAGCGGCCCAGGGGGAGGCGGAGGCGGCCTTCGGAAACCCGGGCCTCTATATGGAGAAGTTCATCGACCGGCCCCGGCACGTGGAGGTGCAGGTGCTGGCGGATCGCCACGGCAACGTGGTGCACCTGGGCGAGCGCGACTGCTCCATTCAGCGGCGCCACCAGAAGCTGCTCGAGGAGGCCCCCAGCCCGGGCCTCAATGATGACCTGCGCCGCCGCATGGGGGATGCCGCGGTGTCCGCCGCCCGCAACATCGGCTATGAGGGCGCCGGCACCGTGGAGTTCCTGGTGGATCGCAGCGGTGCCTTCTATTTCATGGAGATGAACACCCGCATCCAGGTGGAGCATCCCGTGACCGAAATGGTGACCGGCATCGATCTGATTGCTGAGCAGCTGCGCATCGCCGGCGGCGAGCCCATCTCGATGCGCCAGGAGGACATCCATCTGTGCGGCCACGCGATCGAATGCCGCATCAACGCCGAGGATCCGCGCCACAACTTCCGACCCGCACCGGGACGCATCACCGGCTGGCTCCCCCCCGGTGGTCCCGGCGTGCGCGTCGACAGCCACGTGTACACCGGCTATGAAATCCCGCCCTTCTACGATTCGCTGATCGGCAAGCTGATCGTTTGGGGGGTGGACCGGGACCACGCCCTGCGCCGCCTGCGGCGCGCCCTCTCGGAGTGCGCCATCACGGGCATCCCCACCACGATCGATTTCCACCTGGCCCTGCTCGATCGCCCCGAATTCCAACGGGGTGAGGTGTACACCAAATTTGTGGAGCAGGAGATGCTGGGCTCTCCCTGATCCGGAGCGATCAGGATCAGGCCAGCGGCGGGGGTGCCTGCCGCAGCAGCTGGGTCACCAGCCCCTGCTGGCCCACCAGCAGTTCCCGCAGCAGGCTGATCAGGCCCACCCACACCACCGGCGTCACATCCACCCCACCGATCGGCTGAATCAGGCGGCGGGTGGGGGCCAGCAGGGGCTCGGTGGGGCCCCCGATCAGGCGCATCCAGCCGCGGCTCAGGTCGATCTGGGGGTACCAGGTGAGCACAATCCGGAACAGGAACAGCAGCGTCCAGCCGCCAAGCAGCAGCCCGAGGGCAAGGTGCGCGGCGCTGAGCGGGGAGGCCGGCAGAAGGGAAGCGGCCGTCACAAAGCTCTAAGCGTGGGGGCCTTGATCGTAGGGAACGACCCCCACTGCCTAGGATCTCCCGAGCCTGACGCCGTGACCGCCCGTCATGACCCCTTCCCTCGCCAACTTCCTGAGCAGCCTCGCCTGGGGTGCGGCGATCGTCGTCATCCCGATCGCGGTCGCCCTTGTGCTGATCAGCCAGAACGACCGGGTCGACCGCAAGCTCTGAGGCAATCGCAGGCCGGGGGTGGGAGATCCACCGGGCCTCCCTAGAGTGGCGATCACTTCAGGGGATCGCCCCGCTCCCCTTCTCCCGCAGCTCCACGCCGCGCTAGTGCCTTGGTCAACGCCAGTCTCAACTGGGCCAGCATCGTCGGAATCGTCCTGGCGGTCGGTGGTGCCCTGCTCTTTTTCCTAAGGAACTTCAAACCCGCCCTCGCCCGCGACACCGACGTGTTCTTCGCGGCGATTGGCCTGCTCTGCGGCGGGATCCTCTTCTTTCAGGGCTGGCGCCTGGATCCGATCCTGCAGTTCGGCCAGTTCCTGCTGGCGGCAACCACCGTGTTCTTCGCCTACGAGAGCGTGCGGCTGCGGGGCATCACCACCGAGCAGGCGCGCCGCTCCACCTACTTCGAAGACGAGGAACCGGCTCCCTTGAGGCCCCGCGGCGGCCTTGGCGGTGGCTACGACAACGACTACGACCGTCTCGACGAACCGGAACGACCCTCCCGGCGCATTCGCCCGCGCGACGAGGCGGAAGACGACTTCTACCGGCCCCGCCGCACCAGCCGAGCTGCGATCCCCGAGCGGGCCGCCAGCCGCCGTCCTGCCGACGAGTGGGACTCCCCCCGACGGGGCTCCCGCTCCGAGGAGGAGTTCAGCGAGTCGGCGGCAGCGCCCCCCAGCCGCTTCAACGCCGGAGGGAGCCGCGCGGGCACAACCCCAGACTTCGGCTCCCGCCGGCGCGAACGCGACGCCAGCGGTGAACCCCGGCGCGGTAGCCGTCCCATGTCCTCCGCCGACATGCCCCGCTCGAGCCGGCGGCCCACGGGCACCGCGGATGTCCCCCAGGGCCGTTCCCCCGGAGCCAGTCCCTCCTCCGCCCCCGCCGGCCCGCCGGGCATCCCCCAGGGTTCGCCGATCCGCCCCAGCAGCGAAGCCGCCCGCGCCACGGGCGATGTCAGCGACGCCGACTACACCCCGATCCGCCGATCCTCCCGGCCCCCCACGGCTGGCGACGCCCCCCGATCCCGCGACAACAGTTCCCGCTTCGACGACTGACCCCTTGGGCCGCCCGCTGCGCCCAACCGTGCGGGAGGCCCTGGCACGGCCCCTGCTGCCCGTTCTGCTGAGCCTGGCCCTCAGCGCTTGCGGCGCCGGGATCGGCGAACGACGCAGCGCGGGCCCCCCAGGAGCGGGGCCCCGGAACCGGGAAGATCCGGCCCTCAGCGGCGACGGAAGGCTGCTGGCCACCCTGATCGAGCGAGGAGGTAAGCCGACGGTGGTGTTGCAGGACCAGGCCAGCGGACGGTTGCTGCCCCTGCGCCACCTGGGCCGCCACACCCCCCACCACTCCCCGTCGCTGAGCTGGAATGGCCGCTACCTGGCGGTGCTCGCCGGTGCGGGCCGCCAGCGGCGAGTGCTGCTGGAGGACCGGGCTACCGGACGCCTGCATCGCCTGCTGCTGCCCCCAGACCTGGAGCCCGAGAGGCTGAGCCTGGCCCCCGACGCCCGAAGGTTGGCCCTCGAAGTGGCCGGACCGGGGCGTGCGCGCCTGCGGCTGTTCGATCTGGCCGCCCTGCTCGAACCCGACCGACCGCCCGGCTGGCTGGGGCAGGGCAACACGGGAGCCGGCAGACCATGAGGCCCCGGGCGCCCCTGGGCGGGTTGGTGGGGGCCCTGGCGCTGTTCGCCACAGCCTGCACCGCAGACATGCCGCGGCCGCTGCCCGGGATCGACCGCCAGCTGGATCAGGCGGGGGCCGGGCAATCCCCCAGCCTGGCGGGACGCTGGCTGGCGCTGATCGCCGCCCGCGGGGAGCGGCAGGAGGTGCTGCTGGTGGATCTGGAGGGCCTGGGGCCGGTGCCGCTGCCGGGCCTCAATCGCCCCGATGCCCAGCCGCTGGCGGTGTCGGTGGATGGCGGTGGCGAACGGCTGGCGGTGGTGCGGCAGCTGGAGGGACGCACCGAGCTGGTGCTCTACCGCCGCCGCGCCATGGCGGTGGAGCGGATCCCCATGCAGCCGGCGGGGGTGCCCCGGCGGGTGAGCCTGCGGGCCGACGGCGGCGAACTGGCCGTGGAGGTGAGCCGCGACGGACTGTGGCAGGTGGATCTGGTGCGGTTGCCCTGAGGAGATCAGGGCACCAGGCCGGCCCAGTGCAGGAAGGTGTCGCCGCTGAGGGCCTCGATCACCAGCACGGCGGCAAAACCGATCATCGCGAAGCGGCCGTTGACCCGCTCGGCGTAACCGCTCCAGCCGAAGGCGGGAACATCGCCGGTGGTGGCGCTGGTGGTACCGCTGGTGATGGGGCTGGTGGTCGGGGGGGCGGTCTCGCTCATCGACTCAGGCGGAGGCCAAACTCAGGCGGGCAGCCCAAAGGTATAGCCGGCCGCCGGCAGCAGCCGCCAGCCGCCGCCGCCGTCGAGCTCGAGCACGGTGTTGTGGTAATCCTTGAGCGTGGGGCGGTGACCCACGCTCACGAAGGCCATCTCCCGCTGCACCAGCAGCTCGTAGAGCCGCTTCTCCGTGGCCACGTCCAGGGCGCTGGTGGCCTCATCGAGCACCACGAAGGCAGGGCCGTTGAGCAACAGCCGCGCGAAGGCCAGGCGCTGCTGCTCCCCGAGCGAGAGAAGGCGGGGCCAGTCCTGCTTGATGTCCAGATCGGGGTAACGCTGCACCAATTCGCCCAGCCGCACCTCCTCAAGCACATGGCGCAGCTGCGCGTCGGAGCAGCGATCCACCGACTGGGGGTAACAGAGCTGCTCGCGCAGGCTGCCCAGCAGCATGTAGGGCTTCTGGGGGATGAACATCAGCTCGCCTACCGGCGGCCGGCTCACCTGCCCCTGCGACGGCGGCCACAGGCCGCTCACCAGGCGCAAGAAGGAGGTCTTGCCACAGCCGGAAGGGCCCACCACCAACAACCGCTCCCCCGCTGATATCTCCACACTCAGGTCGCGGATCAGGGTGCGGCTGGTGCGGGGGGGCACCACGTCGGCGTGGCTCACCAGGATTGAATCGCGCCGCACTTCCCCGGCGCCTGCCACCTGGCTCTGCATCAGGGCCGCCATTTCGCCGCCGATCTCGTCCACCTTGCCCTGGAAGCCCTCCAGACGGCTGATGGAAGCGGAGAAGGCCGCCAGGCGATCGATGTTGTTGACGATGTAACTGACCGAGAACAGCACCTGGGAGAAGGCGATGCTGGCCTGGCCAAAGACGCCGAAATCAACCTCTTTGGCAAAATAGATGGGCGCGATCACCAGCCAGGGGAGGAAGCGGGAGAAGTAATCGTAGGAGCGCTGAATCACACTGATCAGCGCCTCCCAGATGATGAGGCGGTTGTAATTGCGGATCACGCCACCGAGGCGCCGCTCCCCCTCCCGCCGCTCCTGATCTTCGCCGCGATAGAAGGCGATCGATTCGGCATTGTCACGGATGTGCACCAGGCCGTAGCGGAAATCGGCCTCCAACTTGAGCTGTTGATAGTTGAGCAACACCAGCTTGCGGCTGGCGAAAACGATCAGGGAGGTGCCGATCACGGAGTAGGCAAGCAGCCAGAAGGCAAGCTTCTGGCTAATACTCCAGAGCACAACGATGAAGCTGAAAAAAGTCAAGAGCGCCGATACAATCTCCACAGTCACACTGAGGCTCGTACCGGTGAAACTTGCCGCATCCTGAGAGATGCGCTGGTCGGGGTTATCGATCTCCTCGCTGCTCTCGTCGTTGGGGTTGAGCACGTAATAGGCTCGATTGCTCAGATAGCGCCCCAACAAACGGCCGCTCAACCACTCACGCCACAGCAGCCCGAGCTTGGGGATCAGGTAGCTCTGCAGCGCCCGGATCGGCAGGGCGAGCACCAGGCAGAAAGCGTAGATCGCAACGATCTTCCAAAACTCCTCCTGCTGGTACTGAACCAGGGCATTTTCAATATTTCGCGCAACGAAGCTGATGCCCACATTGATGCCATTGATCACCAGGATCAACAGCGTGATGATGCCAAGCAGCAACCAGGGCAACCAGCGGCCCTGGCGCAGCTTGGCGCGAAAGGCCAGAAACACCAGCACACCGGCCGTGAACAGCACCATCACCACCGGCCCGATTGGGCTGGCCCAGATCTGGGCCAGCTGCTGGGGCACCCCGGGCAGGAAGGCATCGCGCAGCTTGGGGATCAGGGCTCCGCTGAGGGCCACCGCACCCGTGAGCAGCAGCAACGTGCTGCCAGCGACCACCACCAGCAGGGCGAGCACCAGCAAGAAGAATTCAGCGGCGCTGCCCGCGTCGCCATCGGCCACCGGCAGGAAATAGGGCTGCGCCAGGCGCTGCAGCTTGCCCAGCTGCTCGCGGAAGGCCTTCAGGGCGGACATGGTCGGGGGCGGTTGCAGGCATTGTCGCCGCCCGAGGGTTCGGACGGGGCCTGGCCCATCCCCACTGGCCTGCCCTCAGCCCGGCGGCCAGGCCAGCGGCCGGCCGCCGATCACATGCACATGCAGGTGGAACACGGTCTGGCCAGCGTCGGCGCCGCTGTTGATCACCGTGCGCCAGGCCTCCAGCCCCTCCTGGCGCGCCACCCGCGCCGCCACCAGCAGCAGGTGACCGAGCAGGGCCTCGTGCTCGGCGCCGGCATCCGCCAGGTTCACCAGCGGCTCACGCGGGATCACCAAGAGGTGCACCGGGGCCTGGGGGGCCACATCGCGGAAGGCGAGGCAGCGATCGTCGCTGTAGACCTCATCGCAGGGGATCTCGCCGCGAAGGATGCGGCCGAAGATCGTGTCGCTGGTCATGGCCAAGGCGGGGGCGGAGAGGACGGGGGGTGGCACTGATCCTGCAGTGGATGCCCTGATCGATGCTGGCACGCTGCAACAGCGCCGCCCTACAGGGCCTCGAAGCCCTGCCCGTGAGTGTGGAGGTGGACATCGCCCCCGGTCTGCCCGGCCTGCAGATGGTGGGCTTGGCGGATGCGGCGGTGCAGGAGGCGCGCGAACGGGTGCGCGCCGCCCTGCGCAACAGCGGCCTGCGGGTGCCGTTGACGCGGGTGGTGGTGAGCCTGGCCCCGGCGGATCTGCGCAAGGCCGGCCCCGCCTTCGACCTGCCGATCGCCCTGGGGCTGCTGGTGGCCAGCGAGCAGCTGGAGGCGGGGCGGTTGGAACGGGTGTGGTGTGCGGGCGAGCTGGGCCTCGATGGGCGGTTGCGGCCCGTGCGCGGGGTGCTGGCCCTGGCCCAGGCGGCCCGCCGGGGGGGTGCCCGGGCGTTGCTGGTGCCGGCGGCCAACGCGGGGGAGGCGGCCCTGGTGGAGGGGCTGCGGGTGTGGGGGGCGGAGCACCTGACGGGGGCGCTGGCGCTGCTGGCCGATCCCTCCCGGGCCGTGCGGCCCGTGCCCCGCCCGGCGGCCGGGCCGGAGGCCCCACCGCCCGACCTGGCCGATGTGCGGGGGCAGGGCCATGGCCGGCGGGCGCTGGAGATCGCCGCCGCCGGGGGCCACCACCTGCTGCTGGTGGGCCCGCCCGGCAGCGGCAAAACCATGCTCGCGCGGCGGCTGGCGGGGCTGTTGCCGCCCTTGAGCCGGAGGGAGGCGCTGGAGATCACCGGGTTGCACTCGGTGGCGGGCCTCCTGCCGGAGGGGGGCGCCCTGGTGGGCCGCCGCCCCTTCCGCAGCCCGCATCACAGCTGCTCCACGGCGGCGCTGTTGGGAGGAGGGAGCGTGCCGCGACCGGGGGAACTGAGCCTGGCCCACCGCGGTGTGCTCTTCCTCGACGAGTTGGCGGAATTCCGGCGTGAGGTGCTGGAGAGCCTGCGCCAGCCCCTGGAGGAGGGGGAGGTGTGGATCAGCCGGGCGCGCCAGCGCTGCCGCTTCCCCTCCCAGGTGACGCTGGTGGCCGCCACGAACCCCTGCCCCTGCGGCTGGTTCGGCGACCCTGAGCGGCCGTGCGTCTGCGGCGAGGGGCAGCGGCGCCGCTATTGGGGCCATCTTTCGGGACCCCTGCTGGATCGAGTCGATCTCCAGGTCGTGGTCCGGCGCCCCGCCCCGGCGGATCTGGCCCATCTCACCCGCCCGGCCCCATGGGCCTTGGCCGGTGCCGGGGGATCGGAGGGGAGTGCGGCGGTGGCGCGGCGGGTGCACCGGGCCCGGCGGCGCATGGCCCGGCGCAACCCCGGCGGCGCGGCCAACGGAGCCCTGGCGGCGGACTCGCTCACAGCGGTGCTGCAGATCGAGGCGGAAGGGCGGAGGCTCTGGGAGGGGGCGCTGCAGAGCCGCAATCTGTCGGCACGCTCAGCGCTGCGCATGCTGCGGGTGGCGCGAACGATCGCCGACCTCGACGGATCGGAGCGGGTGGGGGTCGCGGCCATCGCCGAAGCCTTCACCTACCGCAGCTTCGATCTTTGCCGCGAGGGCCACGGCGATGATCCAACCGCCTTGGCCCCCTGATCGGCCGGCTCAGCGACGACGGCGGCGCTGCTGGGCCTTGCGCTTGTACTTCTCAGCCGGGGTTTCGTGGTGGCGCAGACGCTTCAGGTCCGCGAAGATCCCCGCCTTGGACACCTGGCGCTTGAAGCGACGCAGGGCGGATTCGATCCCTTCGTTTTCGCCGACGGTGACCTGGGTCATGAAGAGCTGCGTGAACAGGCGTAGCTCTCCATCTTACCAACGGGCCTGTCCATCGCTCAGCGCATCGGTGCGCGGCGGGTGGGGCTCGCGGCGGGGATGGACGGTGAGGTGCCGGAAGCCGGAGTGGCGGGCAGCAGCGGTGGGGCTGGAGGCACGGCAGCCCCACCAGGGGCGCTGGCGGGTCGGCCGGTAGTGGGGCGAGCGGGCGGTACGGCCGCAGGCACCGGGGCCGCAGGGGCGGCGCCGGCTGCGGAGGGGGCCCCGGCGCCGGGTAAGCCATCTCGGTACACGTAGACGTGGCCCAGGGAACGCCCGCCGAACTGGCGTCGCTTGAGGCTCCAGCCCGGCTCCAGATCAAACTTCAGAAAGCCCGTGGCGACCCCGCCGGTGCGACCCACCACCATCTCCGGACCGCTGCCCCGGGTGGGCATGGCAAGCAGCAAGGTGTCATTGCCGGAGCGGGACACCGTCAGCCGATAGGAGGTGGCCAGGTCGGTGCCGCCGATGCGGAGGGAGTAGCCGTTGGCGTCGATGTAGCGGCCGCAGATGCCGGTGAAATCGAAGCTGGCCAGCAGGGGGTTGACCGCTGCCGGCCGCCCCTCGCCGATGGCGAAGCAGGCGCGGGTGGGGCGGACCTGCTCGTAGATGTTCAGCTGGGATCGCTCGCCCTTGCCGATCGGCGCTGCCACCAGCACAAAGCGGTTCTGGTCGAGATCACCCGCCTGGAAAAGGGCCTGGGCGCGGGCGGCATCCGGGGACAATGCCCCGAGCAGGGCGCCCACCAGGCCGAAAGCCGCCAGGGCGGCATGGGGAAGCGACAGGGGGCGGGAGGGGGTCGCGGAGATCACCGATTCGTGCGCCGAAGCGCCCCGATCGTATGGAGGCGACCGGGGGGGCATCGGCCGCCATGGCCCAATCCGAGGGCCGGCCAGCCACCGGAGCTGGGGGCGCCGACCGGCGGGGCAGGGCGCACCTCAGGCCGGGCGATTGATGCGAATGGCCGCCAACAGGGCGATCAGCGTGCCCGGCAGGCTGGCCGCCAGGATCGCGCCGGTGATCCCCACCCCTAAATCGGGATCGCCATAGGCCAACTCAAAGACGCAGCCCGTGGCGGCAATACCGCAGAGACAGGCCAGGGCCAGGAACAACCCAGCCAGCGGTTTCATCGGCATCAGCGGATCGAGCGAACGTGGTCACGGGCAAAGCCGTGCTGCTGCAGCTCCTCGTTGAGGCTGAGCTCGTCGGTGACGCGATCGACGAACAGCACGCCGTTGAGATGGTCCATCTCGTGCTGGATGCAGCGGGCCAGGAGGCCATCGGCCTTGATCTTGCGCGGGCGGCCCAGCTCATCGCGGAAGCTCACCTCCACCACCGAGGGGCGCACCACATTGAGATACACCTTGGGGATGCTCAGGCAGCCCTCCTCGTAGGTGTTGAGGGAGGAACCGGCGGCGGTGATCTCCGGATTGATCAGGATCAGGGGCGGGGTGGCGGCCTCCTCGAGATCGAGATCGATCACCAGCAGCTGCTTGGCGACCCCCACCTGGGGCGCCGCCAGGCCGATGCCCTTGGCGGTGTACATGCTGCGGAGCATGTCGCGGACGAGATCGCGCACGCTCTCATCCACCTTGCTGATGCGCCGGGCGGAGGTGCGCAGCTCCTGGGCCCCCAGCGTGTGGATGGGGAGGGGAGCCTCAGGCAGAGCTTCCTTGGGCACGAGCACGGTGCTCCGGCCCTGCTCGGCGGACCGGGCCATCTGGGCGAAGCTGCGCGCCAAGGGATCACCTGAAACAATGGGTGGATTCTAGAAGCCGCACAGCGATGGAACGGCGCAGGGCACCGCTGCCGCTGGAGGCGGTGGTGGGGGCAAAGCCGATCTGGCGAGATCCGCGCTGGTGGGGGGAACGCCTGCTGTGGCTGGAGCAACGGCCGGCGGAGCGGGGCCGCACCACGCTTGTGCTGGGGGGCGGACCGGCCGGGGAGCCGCGGCGGGAGCTGACGCCCGGCCCCTGGAACCTGCGCAGCCGGGTGCATGAATACGGCGGCGGGGCCTGGTGTCTCGAGGGGGACACGGCGGTGTTCGTACACGACGGCGACCGCAGCCTCTGGCGCCTGGATCTCGCTGGTATCGCCGATCCGCAGGCGCCCCTACCGGCGCCCGTGCGCCTCACCCCGCCGCCCCAGGAAGGGGAGGCGCGCGCCTTCGCCGATGGCCTGATCGACCGCCACCACCAGCGCTGGATCGGCGTGCTCGAGAGCGACGGGGTGGACCGGCTGGTGGCGGTGCCGCTGGCGGGCGGGGAGCCCCGCACCCTCTGGGAGCCGGAGGACTTCTGCGGCTACGCCGTCCTCAGCCCGTCGGGGACCCATCTGGCCTGGGTGGAGTGGCAGCGGCCGGCGATGCCGTGGGAGCGCAGCCGTCTCTGGCTGGCGCGGATCGGCGTCGACGGCGCCCTGGAGGGGGCCCGGCCTGTGGCGGGATCGGGGGCGGAGGGGGGCCAGGGGGTGTCGATCTTCCAGCCCCTATGGGCCGGCCCGGACCTGGTGGTGGCCAACGACCGCAGCGGCTGGTGGAACCTCGAGCGCCTGGCCGGGGCCGAGACGATCGGGAACGGGGAACCGCGCTGGGAGCCGCTGCTGCCGATGGAGGCGGACTTCGGCCTGCCCCAGTGGATCTACGGGCTGCGCACAATCGCCTGGGATGGCGAAGGCCTGGTGGCCAGCGCCTGCCTGGCGGGCCGCTGGCAGCTGGGGCGGGTGCGGCCGGGGGAACCGCAGCCCTGGCAACCCCTCCCCCTGCCCTTCGACGATCTGGAGACCCCGGTGGCAGCCGGCGGGCGCCTGGCGGCGATCGCTGCCGGCCCGCACCACCGTGCGGGCCTGCTGGAGTTGGAGATCGCCAGCGGCTCCTGGCGCCACACCCCTGCTGGATCGGCGGCGGGATCAGACCCGCAGACCCTGAGCGTGCAAGAGACCCTGAGCGTGCCGGAGGCCCTCTGGTTTGCGGGCCATGGGGGCCGCCCCACCCACGCCTGGCTCTACCCCCCAGCCGGTGGTGGCAACAGCGATTCACCGCTGCTGATCCGCGCCCACAGCGGCCCCACCGGCATGGCGCGCACGGGGCTCAATCCCGCCATCCAGTTCTGGACCAGCCGCGGCTGGAGCGTGGTGGATGTGAACTACGGCGGCTCCACCGGCTTCGGCCGCGCCTACCGGGAACGCCTCGACGGCCTCTGGGGGGTGGTGGATGTGGCCGACTGCGCCGCCGCCGCCCGCGCCGTGGTGGCCTCCGGCCGGGCCGATGGGGGGAGGGTGGCGATGGAGGGGGGCAGTGCGGCGGGCTTCACGGTGCTGGCGCTTCTGTGCTTCGAAACCGTGCTGGCGGCTGGCGCCTGCCGCTACCCGGTCACCGACCTGACGGCATTGACGGGGGAGGGGCACCGCTTCGAGGAGCGCTACTTCGACTCCCTGATCGGCCCATGGCCCGAGGCCCGCGCCACCTACCTGGAGCGCTCGCCCCTGCAGCACGCCGAGCGGATCACGGCGCCGGTGATCCTGTTCCATGGCCTCGACGACCCGGTGGTGCCCGCCGCCCAGAGCGAGCGGCTGGCCCAGGCGCTGGCGGAGCGCGGCGTGCCGGTGGAGCTGCATCTGTTCCCCGGGGAAGGCCATGGCTTCCGCGATGGGGCCGTGCAGCGGCGGGTGCTGGAGGCCACCGAGCTGTTCTTCCGGCGGCGCTTCGGCCTCTGAGGCGGCGCTTCGCGGGCAGGGGCGCGGCCAGAGAAGCCGCGGGGGAGCCCGTCAGCGCACCATCGCCGCCACGTTGCCGCCATCGACGGTGAGCACGGCGCCGGTGGTGCGCGGCAGCAGGGCCAGGGCCACGAACGCGTCCGCCACATCGCGGGCCCGCACCTCCTGGCCGAGCAGGTTGCCGGCCATGTAGAGCTCCTCGCTCATGCCGCGGGCGGCCGCGCGCTCGCGGATCATCGTGTCGTCGAGCAGGCCGGAGCGGATGCGGTCGGCGTTGATGGCATTGGCGCGGATGCCGGCGCTCCCCTCCTCCAGGGCGTACTGGCGCATCAGGGCAAGCAGGGCGGCCTTGGCGATGCCATAGGCGCCGAAGTTGGGGCCTGGGTTGAGGGCCTGCTTGCTGACGTTGAACAGCAGCTGACCCCCGAGGGGCCCGTGGTCGGCGGCGCCGTCCTGCTGGCGGAAGCAGGCCACGGCGGCCTGGGCAACGGCCTGGTGGGCGAAGAGGTTGAGCTCAAAGCTGGCCCGCAGGTCGGCCTCCGGCAGGGTGGCGATCGGACCGGTCCAGGCGGCGCCGGCGTTGCTCACCACGATGTCGAGGCCGCCGAAGTGGCGGCACACCCGCGCGAAGGCGGCGCTCACCCCCGCCGGATCGGTGACATCGCAGGCGATGCCCAGGGCCCTGCCGCCACAGGCCGCCGCCGTCGCCAGGGCGCCATCGAGGTCGAGGTCGAGCACCGCCAGCTCGGCTCCGGCGGCGGCGAAGGCACGGGCGATGGCCGCCCCGATCGCGCCCCCACCGCCGGTGACCACCACCACGTGGCGGGCCAGGGGCTTCTCGGCGCCGCGGCCGAGCTTGGCCTGCTCCAGGCTCCAGTACTCCATATCGAAGGTGTCGTCCTCCCCCACGGGCTGAAAGCGGCCGATCGCTTCGGCCGCCAGCAGGGTGGTGGCCCAGCTCTCGGCCAGGTCGGCGGCCACGGCGGCCTCCGCGGCGGAGCGGCCGACGCCGATCAGGCCGTGCCCCGGAGCAGCGATCACCCGCGGCAGGGAATCGAGGCGGCGCTTGTGGCCGCCGACCCGGCCGTTCTGGCGCTCGAAGTAGGCGCGGTAGGCGCGGCCGTAGGCGGCCATCGCCGCCTCGATCGCCACCGGATCCGCCCCCACCGGCAGCACCAGGGGCGCGGCCTTGGTGCGGATCACGTGGTCGGGAGTGGCGACGCCCCGGCCGGCCCAGTCGGCCAGGCGGGCGTCATCGCTGATGGCGCGGGCCAGGGGCGAATCGCGCAGCTCGAGGATCCAACGGCGGGGGGCCTCCTCAGGCCCGGCGGCACGGGCCAAGGCACCGCGCAGCTGGGGCAGCAGCGCCTCGGCCGCCACCGGCCGCTCCGGCAACGCCACGGCCTGGGTACGGCGCTCGCCGCGGGCCAGGCGCGCCTCCGCCAACGCCACCAGCGCGATCATGCGCTCGTAGCTCTCGCGGGCCGACTCCCCAAACGAGAAGAGGCCATGGCGCAGCAACACCATGCCCTCCGGCCGGGCACCGGCGGCCACCGCCCGCTCGTAGGCATCGGCGCAGGCGCGGGCCAGGGCGAAGCCGGGCATCACGTAGGGCACCAGCACCACCCGATCGCCATACACCTCACGGCAGATCGCCTCGGCCTCGCCCTGGTCCGCCAGGGCGAGCAGGGCGGTGGCGTGGGTGTGGTCGATGTAGGTGTGGGGAAGGAAGGCGTGCAGCAGGGCCTCCACCGAGGGGTTGGGGGCGGCCGGATCGAGCAGGTTGCGGCGCTGGGCAGCCACCATGTCCTCATCGCTGAGGCGATCGAGGGCCCGCAGGGCCCGCAGCGGCTCCAGGAGCACGGCGGGGTGGCCCGGCGGTTCGATCGTCGCCAGATCCCAGCCGCTGCCCTTCACGCAGAGCACGGGGATCGCGGCCCCGAGCAGGTCGGTGGCGAGGGTCTTGACGGAGGTGTTGCCGCCGCCGTGGAGCACCAGGGCGGGATCGGCACCGAGCAGGCGGGCGGAATAGGTGCGCAGCGCCAGCGGCTCGGCGACACCGCGCGAGCCCCAGTGGGCGACCGCTTCGGCGGCGGCCGCATCCGACCAGCGGTTAGCGACGGGCATGGCGGGGATCCCACGGTCTGGGGGAGGCTACGCAGGCGGGCGGGCGGTGCCGGGGCGCGGTGCCGATGCCTGGGCCCGATGCCTGGTCCGCAGGGGATGGCTACGGTCCGATCAGGTTTGCGGAGGACCCCGCCATGGCGCTGCGGACGGTGCTGTTCCTGATCACCAACCTGGTGGTGGTGCTCACGATTTCGATCCTGTTGCAGATCGCCACGGCGGCGGGCCTGCTGCCGGCGGATCTGCCCCTGCTGCCCCTGTTGCTGGGGAGCTTCGGCTGGGGGGTGATCGGCGCCTGGATCTCGCTGCTGTTCTCCAGGCAGTCGGCGATCCGCTCGATGGGGGTGCAGGTGTTGGAAGAGGGCGAGGGGGGATCGGCCGGCCGCTGGCTGCGCGACACGGTGGCCCAGCTGGCGGAGAAGGCCGGGCTACCGATGCCGGCGGTGGGGGTCTACGCCTCACCGGAATGGAACGCCTTCGCCACGGGAGCGAACCCGAACGGCGCCCTGGTGGCGGTGTCGAGCGGCATCCTGGAGGGCATGCCCCCGCAGGAGCTGGAGGCGGTGCTGGCCCACGAGATGAGCCACGTGGGCAACGGCGACATGGTGACGATGGCGCTGCTGCAGGGCGTGATCAACGCGTTTGTGATGTTCCTGGCCCGGGCGGTGGCGCTGCTGGTGCCGCCGCCGCGGGATGAGGAGGGCCGCCCCTTGGGGGCGCCACCGCTGGGGTTTCTGATCTGGCCCTTGGAGGTGCTGCTGGGCATCGGCGGCTCGCTGGTCACCGCCTGGTTCTCGCGGCACCGGGAGTACCGGGCCGATGCGGGGGCGGCGGAGCTCACCACGCCGGGAGCGATGGCGAACGCCCTGGCGCGGCTGGGGCAGGCCAGCGGCGTGCGCGATCCGCGCGGCGAGATGGGGATGGCCACGTTCAAGATCGCCGCGCCACCGGCCCTGCTCGGGCTGTTCGCCAGCCACCCGCCCCTGGAGCGGCGCATCGAGGCACTGGAACGGGCGTCGTTGCAGCCCGCGCGCGGCTGAACCCGGATCCCCAAAGCCCTGAAGAAAAGACCCTCCATGCGCGCCATCGTCGCCACCGGCCCCAGGAGCAGCACCGATCCAGCCTGCTTCGAGCAGAGAAAGCTGCCAGAGCCAGAGCCCGGCCCCCACGACCTGCTGGTGGCGGTGGAGGCGGTGGCGGTGAACCCGGTGGACACCAAGGTGCGCCTGTCGCTGCCGGCAACGGGGGAGGTGGCACGGGTGCTGGGCTGGGACATGGCGGGCACGGTGCTGGCGATGGGCGACGCGGTGCGGGGGTTCGCCGTGGGCGATCGGGTGTGGGGCGCAGGCGACATCGGCCGGCCCGGGGCCAATGCCGAGCGGCTGGCGGTGGATGCGCGCCTGTGCAGCCGGCGCCCCACCAGCCTGACTGCGGCGGAGGCGGCGGCCCTGCCGCTCACGGCGCTCACCGCCTGGGAGTCGCTGTTCGATCGGCTGCGGCTGGATGGCAACGGCCGCGATGCGGGCCGCAGCCTGCTGATCCTGGGCGGCGCCGGCGGGGTGGGTTCGATCACGATCCAGCTGGCCCGGGCGGCCGGCCTGCGGGTGATCGCCAGCGCCTCGCGGCCCGAGAGCGCCGCCTGGGTGCGGGAGATGGGCGCTGAGGCGGTGGTGGATCACCACCAACCGTTGCCGCCCCAGCTGCAGTCCCTCGGGTTGCCGGTGGTGGATGCGATCGCCAACTTCAGCGACCTCGACGCCTACTGGGAGTCGATGGCGGAGCTGATCCGGCCCCAGGGAATGATCGTGGCGATCGTGAGCAGCCGCGCACCGCTCGACATCAACCTGCTCAAGGACAAAAGCGCCGGCTTCGTGTGGGAATTCATGTTCACCAGGCCCCGCCACGCCACCGACGACCTGGCCCGCCAGGGGGAGATCCTGGCGGCGGTGGCCGAGCGGATCGACGCCGGCCAGCTGCGCACCACCCTGCGCCACACCCTCGGGCCGATCAACGCCGAGACCCTGCGCCAGGCCCACGCCCAGCTGGAGAGCGGCCGCACGGTCGGCAAGCTGGCCTTGATGGGGTGGGAGTGAGTGGACCGCAGCTGCAGGCGGCTCAGGCCTCCGGGTAGAGCCCCCGCAGGCCCGCCTCGTTGGCCGGGGCCACGCCGCGCTCGGTGATCAGGGCCGTCACCAGCCGGGCGGGGGTGACATCGAAGGCGGGATTCAGGCCGCCGCTGCCCTCCGGCACCAGCCGCACCTCGCTGGGATCCCCGTCCGTGCCAGCGCCAACGATGTGGGTCACCTCCCGGTCGGAGCGCTCCTCGATCGGCACCTCCGCCACCCCGTCGGCGATCGTCCAGTCGATCGTGGACCCGGGCAGGGCCACATAGAACGGCACGCCGTTGTCGTGGGCGGCCAGGGCCTTGAGATAGGTACCGATCTTGTTGCACACATCGCCGCAGCGGGTGGTGCGATCGGTGCCGACGATCACCGCATCCACCAACCCGTGCTGCATCAGGTGTCCACCGGCGTTGTCGACGATCACGGTGTGGGGCACCCCCTCCCGCCCCAGCTCGAAGGCCGTCAGGCTGGCGCCCTGGTTGCGGGGGCGGGTTTCATCCACCCAGACATGGATGGGAAGGCCCGAGCGGTGGGCCTTGTAGATCGGTGCCAGGGCCGTGCCCCAGTCGACCGTGGCCAGCCAGCCGGCGTTGCAGTGGGTGAGCACCCGGAACGGCTGCCCCTGCCGCTCCGGGGGCCGGGCCGCCGCCAGCTGCTGGAAGAGCACCAGCCCGTGGTCGCCGATCGCCTCGCACATCGCCACGTCCTCCTCGGCGATGAGGCCCGCCTCCTCCCCGGCCGCGGCCGCCCGCTGCGCCGGCGGCAATGGCGCCACCCGATCCCGCACCCGCTCCAACGCCCACTGCAAATTCACCGCCGTGGGCCGGGTGGCGAGCAACGTGTCAAACGCCGCGGCCAGGGACCCGTCGCCGGGGTCGTCCTGCAACGCCAGCATCAGCCCGTAGGCGCCGGTGACGCCGATCAGCGGCGCGCCGCGCACCACCATCGTGCGGATCGCCTCGGCCGCCTGCTCCAGGGTGGCCAGGGAGCGCACCTCCAGCCGATGGGGCAGGCGGGTCTGATCGATCACCGCCACCGAGCGCCCCCCCTCCTCCAGCCAGATCGTGCGCCAGGGCTTGCCGTCGATGTTCATGGCCGTGGGAGTTGCTCCCCCGATCCTGACGGAGCGGCGCCCAGGCCCCTCAGCCGGACGGCCCGCCCAGCGGCAGCAGGGGGGGGAGCGACAGGGGCGAATCGCTGAAGCGGGCGATTACCTGGCGCTCGTGCAGCAGCAGGCCCGAGGCTTGGGCACGCTCGATCGCCACCGCCCGCGGCCGGCCCTGGCGGCTGTGCAGCACCACGCCCTCAAGGCCGATCTCCAGCGACACCTCGAAGGCCACCTCCAGCAGGGGACGGTCCCCCACCTGCAGCTGCAACACCGGGCGGTGGCGCGACTGCAGCCGCTGCGGCGGCAGGGCAGTTTCTTCGGCCGGACCCTCCCCTGCGGGGTCGCCCCCAGCCAGCGCGGCGGCGGGCGCCCCATCGCGGAAGGCGGCCGCCACAACGGCCTCCAGGGGGGTGTTGAGGGCCTCGGGCAGCCGCTGCACCATGGCATCGGCCAGCTCGCGGATCACGGCGGGGCCGCACTCCCGCAGCCAGGGGTGACCCCCGAGCTCCTTCTCGATCAGCAGGGACTGCAGGCGGTCCGGGTCGAGGCGGAAGAGGCTGGCGAGAAGTTCCACCGGCCCCTCACTCCCCGGTGGTGGCGCCGGCGCGCTCCTGGGGCCGCAGGGTCTGGGTGCCCGGATCCGGCCGGGGCACCACCCGGATGCCGAGGGCGTCAAGCGGGCCCGCTCCGGGCATCGGGCGCCGCCGTTCCTGCATCAGGAACACCCCGGTGGCGCCGATCCCCAGCCCCAGCAGCAGCCAACCCCAGGGGGAATCGGCCCGGGAGGTCTCCGGCTTGCGGTTGAGCCAGGGGGGCGGTGGCACCGCCTGCGGGGGGCGGGGCGGCGGCGGCATGCCCTGGAACGGTGAGGGGCCAGCGCCGGGCGGGAGCGCGGGGCTGCCGGGGAGCGCCCCGGGCGGACGGCTGCCGGGGAGCACCTCGCCGGGGAGCGGGCGGAGCGTGCCGGGGGGCAGGCTCTGCAGGTAATTGGGAACCGCCTGCTTGGGCATCGCCAGCCGGGATTGGCGCAGGCCGGCCCGGATCCGCTCCATATCAACTGCCGAGGGGGCGGGGGTGGTCGGCGACGTCGGGGAGAGCGGCAGCGGGCGGGCCGGCAGGGTCGGCAGCCGGGTGGGGGCGGCCGAAGGCCGGGCGGGAGCGGCGGCGGCGGCGGCGGGCCGGGCAGGAGCAGGCTGCACGCCGGTGCCCGGGACGACGCGCACGCTCGGCAGTGGCCGGGCGGCCGGGGGTGGCAGGTCCCCGGGCTGCAGGGGCGGCTGGGGGCGGCGCAGCTCCGGCGGTGGCTGCAGGATCTGGCGGGGAGGCGGCGCAGAGCCCGCTGACGCACCGTTGGGAGCCCCGGCGGGATCGGCCGGCAGCGTCAGGGGGGCGGTGCTCCAATCCTCCGCCGACTGGGCGCCAGCGGGATCGGGGCCTGGGGCCACCAGCGCCAACACCGCCGCCAGCGGGACAGCGGCAATGCGCAGCGAGAGGGGGGACGGGACGGCGAACGGCAGGAGCGGCTTCATGGTCGATCCCGGCGGAGGCACCGGGGCGCTCCGGCCCCTCCACGCTATCGGCCGGCGGACGGTCAAGGACCGGCCCGCCCGGTGTCGTAAGCGGTCCAGCCGCAGCGGCCGGCGGCCTCGCGCCAGGCCGGCTCGAAGCGCTCCCAGCGGAAGCTGCGCGGGTCGTAACGGCTGCGGCTCCGGTCTACCGCCGCATGGGTGGTGAGACGGTTCAGGGGGATGGCCCAGCGCCCCTGCCAGAGCAGCACCTGCCCCGCGGCGGAGCGGACCTGGGCGTTGCTGTACCCCGCGTGGCCGTCGCTGTCCCCTCGGCCGTCATCTGGCGTTTCCAGGCTGAGGTGCAGGGCCACGTTGTTGACCGACCCCAGCGAGGTGGAGCGCGGCCGCACCGTGAAATCACCAAAGGCGGAAAGGCCGGCCCCATAGGCGCGGGCCGTATCGGGGACGATCCGCAGCCGCTGGCCGGCGCGATCGATCAGCAGGTGGTAGCTGGCCTGGTCTTCGTCGCGGGGGTGGGCGGTGGCGAACAGGCGCACGGTGGCCGGGGCCGAGATCACGGTTTCGTGGAGCACGATCAGGCGCGGTTCGTGGGGCAGCGGCCGGCCCCAGACATCGCGGCGCTGGCGTTCGCCGAAGTTGGTGGCGTGGGCGGGGCGGGGCAGCTCCGGGGCGAGCGCCAGGCGGGCGGCGCAGGCGGCCACCTCGGCCTCGCTGCGGCGGGGCAGGGGCGAGGCGGGCAGATCCGCCACCGGCCACGGGGCCCGTGGCGACCAGGGGGCGCGGGGGAACGGAGGAGGCCAGGCGGAGCAGCCGGCCAGCAGCAGGGGCAGGGCAGCGGCGGGACCTGCCACCTGGGCCAAGCTGCGGCGTTGCCGGCGGGCCGGGCAGCGGTGGGGGGTGCCCATCGCCGCTCAGGAGTGCTCGCGCAGGAAGGTGATCGTGCTCTCGAGCTCGTCGGCGAAGCGATCGATCTCGGCGAGGGTATTGGTGAAGGCGAGGCTGGCCCGCGCCGTGGCCGCCAGGCCGTAATGGCGGTGAAGCGGCTGGGTGCAGTGGTGGCCGCTGCGGATGCAGATGCCGGCGGAATCGATCAGGGCGGCGATGTCGTTGGCGTGGAGACCCTCCACGGCGAAGGCGGCGAGGGCCGCCCGGCCGCGCTGCTGGGCGGGGGTGGGGCCGAGGATGCGCAGCCCCTCGATCGCCTGCAGCCGGGCGAACAGGTGGGCCGTGAGGTGCTGCTCCCAGGCGTGGATGCGCGCCATGCCCAGCCCCTGCAGGTACTGGATGGCGGCGCCCATGCCGATCGCCTCGCCGATCGCCGGGGTGCCGGCCTCGAACTTATGGGGCAGATCGGCCCAGCTGCTGTGGTCGAGGAAGACGTCTTGAATCATCTCGCCACCCCCGAGGAAGGGGGGCATCGCCTCAAGCAGCGCCTCCCGCCCCCAGAGGAAGCCCATACCCGTGGGCCCGCAGAACTTGTGGGACGACCCCACGAGGAAATCGCAGCCCAGGGCGGCTACGTCGACGGCCATGTGGGGCAGGCTCTGGCAGGCATCCACGAGCACGAGGGCTCCGGCGGCATGGGCCAGGGGCACCAGGGTTTGGATCGGGTTGAGGCAGCCCAGGGTGTTGCTGACATGCACCACACTCACCAGGCGGGTGCGATCGCTGAGCTTGCTGCGCCAGTCGTCGAGATCGAGCTCGCCGCTGGCGGTGAGGCCGGCGTGGCGCAGCACGCAGCCGGTGCGGGCGGCGAGCAGCTGCCAGGGCACCAGGTTGCTGTGGTGCTCCATGAGGGTGAGGAGCACCTCATCGCCCTCGCGCAGGTTGGCCTCACCCCAGGTGCGCGCCACCAGGTTGATCGCCTCGCTGGCGTTGCGGGTGAAGACGATCTCCCGCGCCGAGGCAGCCCCCACGAACCCGGCCACGGCGCTGCGGGCGGCCTCGAAATGGTCGGTGGCGCGGGCACTGAGCTGGTGTGCGCCCCGGTGAACGTTGGCGTTGTCGTGGGCGTAGTACTGCTGGAGGGCCTCCAGCACCGGCCGGGGTTTCTGGCTGGTGGCGGCGTGATCGAGGTAGATCAGCGGCTGGCCGAGGCAGGCGGTCTGGCCGAGCAGGGGAAAGTCGGGCCGGGTGAGGGCCGCGAGATCCTCAACGGCTGCTGCAGGGGCTGGGGGGTGGCTGGCGGGGGCGGCGGGGGCGGAGGGGGCGGCGGGGGCGGAGGGGGCGGCGGAGGCCGGCGGCGGGGCGAGGGTCATCGAGCGGGGGCCTCCGGACCGGCGGGCATCTGCAGAGGATGCCAGACGGCGGCGGCCGGCGGCAGATCGCGCAGCACCTCCTCGCAGAACCCGCGCAGCAGCAGGCGCGCCGCCTGATCGGCGGCGATGCCGCGGCTCTGCAGATAAAACAGTTCGTCCTGCTGCAGCCGGCTGACGGTGGCGCCATGGGCGCAGCGCACATCGTCGGCGACGATTTCCAGCTCCGGCTTGGTGTCGACCCGCGCCCGATCGGAGAGCAGCAGGCTGCGGCTGAGCTGGGCCGCATCGGTGCGCTGGGCGGCGCGCGGCACCCGCACCGCGCCATTGAACACACTGCGGCCCGCCTCCTCGGCCACCACTTTGTGCAATTGCTCGAGACGCCCCTCCGGCCCGGCGAACATCACCTGGCTGTGGGTGTCGGCGATGCGGCGACCGCCCACGTGCTGCAGCCCCCGCAGCCGGGTGAGGGCAGCGCCGGCGATCTGCACCACCCGGGGCTCCAGGCGCCCCAGGCCCCAGCCGGAGCTCACGCAGGCAAGGGTGTAGGTGCTCTCAGGATCCTGCGCCACGGCCAGATGGGCGAGCAACACGGCGTCAGCCCCCCCCTCCGCCACAACTCCGTGATGCAGGGTGGCGCCGGCGCCGAGACGCGCTTCCACCACCACCGAGGTGAGACTGGCCCCGGCGGCCCGATGCACCTGCAGCAGCTCCAGGCTGGCCCCCGGATCGAGGACCAGCAGCAGCCGCAGGGGCACCACGCCGGAGCCGGAGCCGGCGTCACTGACGAGCTCCAGCGGGGTGGACACCGCACCGGTGACACGCAGGGCGAGCACGGGACCGGAACTGGCCTTGTTGAGCAGCACGGGCCAGTGCTCACGGCAGCCTGTGGTGGCGAGGGTTTGGCCGAGGGCCTGCTCGATCTCCCCCTCCCCCATCGGCTGGAGCCCCGCGGGGAGGCTCTGGGGATCGAGGGCATCGGGCCCCTCCTCCAGGCGCAACCGCAGGGTGCCGGGGGCGGCACTGGGCCAGGCGCTCGCGGCGCCGAGGGCGGCTGGCGGGAGCAGGGAGGGAGAAACCGCTTGCAGGGCCCCCAGATCGGTGAAGCGCCAGGCCTCCTGGCGACGGGAGGGCAGAGGTTGGGCCCGCAGGCCATCCCAGCCCCGACGACGCACCGCCGAAAGAATGCCAGCGACATCGGGCGCATCTGCCGCCCAGGGGTCTGGCAGGGAGGCGAGCAGCGCAGCGCTCCAGGCGTCCGCGGCCAGCCCGGCGGCCCGGGG
>CANEWU010000008.1 GCA_947442825.1 Synechococcaceae cyanobacterium | reverse complement strand
CGGCCGTTCCTTTCCGTGAACCACAGAAAGAGCAGCTGCAGAGGTGGCCGGAAACCCTGTTGCTGCATAGACTTTGGTCTGCGAGCTCCATGCTGTAGCTGTGGTTCACGGGTCCGATAAACATATGTTCTTCCTGATGCACCAGTCGGGATCGACTGCCTTGGTCATGCTTGTTATTCGCGCAGATGGAAAGAGGCAACCCTTGGCAGTCGTGGCACCCAACGATCGTGAGAGGGGCGACTAGCGGCGGAGCTGGGGCGCTACAGGGATAACCATCAGCTTGTGCTCCACAACCTGAACTCAACGTGCTTGGCGGCTGCGTGAAAGTCTTGGTCCGTCGTCAACAGGGTCAGATCGTTTCTGCGACAGAGCTGGATAAGTAGGGCGTCAATGGTGCCAACTTGCACGCCGCAACGACGGCAGGAGTTTCGGACTTCTGCTGCTTCGATGTGATCTTCCTTAACTGGCTGGAGGAAGGCGAGCGCTGAGAGGCGATCGACCAGCTGGGCTCGGTCCTTCGGCCCAGCAAAACCTTGCAGCAGTTCCTGGAGGACCAGTCCTGTCGTGAAGACCTGATCTGTCCCCAGAAGTGCGTGGCGGAGGGCCACTACCTCGGGTGCGGATTGCTCAACATCACGGCGCAGAGCCAGTGACCAGACGCTCGTGTCAACAAGAAGACTCACTGCTTGCGAGCCCGTTCAGCCTTGTAATCGAATGAAGTGTCCCACTCAAGCTGTCCAAAAAGCTCTGCGACCCGCCGCTGTTCTCTCCGGGCGATGAACTCCTGAAGGGCTCGGGTGACGGCGGCTTTCTTGGTCGGCTCTCCACTGACGCGGAAGGCTCGATCGAGCAGCTCCTGGTCGAGAGCAAGGTTCGTGGCCATGTGTGACTCCTCTGTGAAGAGTCTACACAGTAGGGCCCCGACCGCAACGCTGGTGGTGTGGCTGGCTTTCTGTGATACCTAATCGCTTCCCTGAGTGGCTAGCAGGGAGCATGGAGTGGCGAAGCAGAGAGTTGATGACGGCCTGACTATTCGAGGGGGATGTTGGAGGGTGGTGTAAGTTTCAAGTTCAATGAGAACCTCCACCCCTGCAGTAATATTGGCATCAAATACGAGGAAGCTTGCCCAATCAACCTCTCTTTCCTTGGGTAGTCACTCCTCGAGCCGGCATCTCTTTGCCTGTAATGTGACAGGGCAATACAAAGCGAGCCCCGTTTTCCCATTGTAGATCTTTTGCCATATAAAGAGAGCTGGCCGCCTTTCGCGACTGTTCTCTTCCGGCTTGTGGTGTGGCCCCAGTCCTTGGCCACCGCAGTCTCCGTTGAGTGAATCTTGTGGATTGGCCTACTCTGTTCAGACCCATGGCTGCCACCAGCGCCGCTCGCCGGCAACTTTCATGAACGATTTCAACGCTCCCATTTGGCAGCGGCTGAGCAACTCGGCCCTGCTGCGCTTCCTGTTGCTACTCGCCAGTGGCTGGGGTGTGGTGAAGCTGATCGACTATTTCCAGGCTGTGCTCACCCTGTTCATCGCTGCGGCGATGCTTGCCGTGCTGCTCGACTTCCCAGTGCGCCGGTTGGTGCGCCTGGGTTGCGGCAAAAGCCTGGCGATCCTGCTCACCATGCTCGGGGCCATCGGTGTGGTGAGCCTGTTCGTGAAGGTTCTTGGTCTCCAGCTGGTCAACCAAGGAAGTAGTCTGCTGAATGATCTGGTTCTGGCCTTTCAGCGTCCGGATCTTCCCTTTCATAGTTTTCTGAAAACGATTGAGCTGTCGCAGCTGATTGAGCTGCTGCGCACCAGTCTTGGCACGGGTCTCGGGATGGTCGGTGGAGCCTTTTCCAGCGTCTTCGCCAGTATTTTTCTGGTGGTGATCGTGGTCTACATGCTCCTCGACAATGGCGCCACCTGGAGGCAGCTTTTGCGTCTGTTGCCGATTGACGTGCGCGGCCGCTTTGATCGCAGCGTTCAGAAAATGTGCTCGGCTTTCTGCGTGGACAGATCACGCTGATGATCTTTCTGAGCCTGGCCAGTCTCTTGGTCTTCGCTGTGCTGGGTGTTAAGTTCTCCTTGGTGCTTGCCATTGTGGTGGGCGTGCTGGATGCCATCCCAGGCATCGGTGCCACCCTCGGGGTGATCGTAGCTGCCACCTTGGTGTTCCTTTCCCAGGGCCAGTGGCTCGCCCTGCAGGTGGTGATCGCCTCGGTGACTCTTCAACAAATTCAGGACAATCTGATCCATCCGCGGGTGATGGGACGGGCCCTTGAGATCCAGCCGGTAGTGCTGTTCTTTGCGCTTTTCGTGGGCGAGCGTCTGGCGGGTCTGCTTGGAGTGTTCCTGGCCATTCCTGTGGCTGGCATGATCCTGGGATGGGGCAAGGATGAGGAACAGGAAGAATCACCAGCAGCCACGCCGTAGCCATTTCAATTCCCGGCGTCGAGCATCTTCCACAACTTTTGACCGCAGCAGCATGGGGATCTTTGATGCCAGCCCCTGCAGGCAGGCATCTGCCATCGACAGCGGGGCTTTCGTGAGGGGCCTTGGACCCTTGCTCAGAGTGCAATCTCCAGGGAGTTCCAGAGGCATTCCACCTTCAGTCGGCCATTATCTGGCATCAGGCAGTGGCGACTAGTGAGTGATTCTGGAATGGGCTGCAAGCCCGGATCGAGATCTTCGCCATGACGCAGTCCCTGGCCGGTTGTTTTGAGAACCATGAACTTATAGCGTAGGCTTGCGCCACCTTCGGCCACCTCGAACGGTACTTCGGCGAACCAGGTGTTGGCGTTGACATACTCAAGCACATAAGCACGGTTGAAATCCCAAGCGCCTAGTTCTGGAGCATCGCCGGTTACGGCAAGAACTTCTCCGGGATTTGTGGCATAGCCATTCACTTGGAACGCCACCACTGTTTTGCCAACAACGGGAGCCCCGACCACACTCAGCACAATGGCGGCCTTGGAAGGCAGGCGGAGATTGCTGATGCGGCCTGCCACCACATCAATGCGCTCACCACTGAGGATGCATTGATGACTGCCATCGGGCAGTTCAGTGTTTTCAACGGTGATGGTGGCTTCAGGACCTTGGTTGATCAACGTGAAGCAGCGAGAATCGCGATACTTTCGTGTGAAACCAAAAATATCATTGCTGAGGTACTTCGTGGCATGGGAGCCGTAGGCAATGGCTGGATTAGACCTGCGCAGAGCACTGAGAGTTTGGATAATACTCACCATCTTTTTGGAGAGATCCCAGCTCTCCATCATTGGACGGTTGTAGGGGTCCTGCCCACCATTGGTGTTGTTGACCAGGTATTGCTCAGTTCCATAGAAAATGCAGGGGATGCCCCTAAGGGTCATCAGCAAGCAGGTGGCCAGCTCCAGGTTGTAGCCATCGGTGATTGAGAGGAACCGGGGCATGTCATGGTTGTCAATGAAGGTGACAAGCTCATTGGCCCGGTGATAGGTGCTGTCGTATTCCAGCACTTTCTGAACATTATAAAAGCCACCTGGCTGGCTGCCGGAAAAAGCAAACCGAATGCCATCGCAGAGCCCGAAGTCGAGGATCGACATGCCCGATTGGTTCGCATAGGCGACCGACCTTTCGTCCCATGGCTTACCAAATCCGTATTCACCAAAGAGGAAGGTAGACGGTGCATGCTTTTTGATATCTGTCACAAACTCTTGCCAAAACCACAACGGCATGTGCTTAAGAGTGTCCACCCTGAAAGCATCGAATCCGGCGTCCAGCCATTGTTTCATGGCACTTTTGATGTACGTGCGATAGGCAACATTCTTTTCATTGAATGTGGCAAGGCCCGCCATCTCGCCATGAATCAATTGGAATTCGTCGTCCCAGTCTGTGATTTCTGGAAAGTGATAGTAGAAATTGTTGTGGTCATTGTTGAAATCTGCCAAGGGCTCTCCGTCATCGGTTACCACGCCCTTGCTCCCGCTGATATCCGGGGAGCTATGGTTGCAGACAATATCGAGAATAACCTTTAGGCCTTTGGCGTGAAGGGTGTCGACCAATTCCTTGAGTGTTGCCGATTGCTTGAGTGAGTTCGACTCGCCATAGGGGATGAAGCGTGGGTTAATCCGTTTAAAATCCTTGGTCCAATAGCCATGCATGGCCGTGTATTCCCCCCTAAGGGCTTCCACTTGCTCGAACAGGGGCGAGATCCAAAGGGCTGTTACACCAAGGGATTGTAAATAATCAGCCTTTTCGATGATGCCTTTGAGGTCTCCGCCCCAGTATTTGCCCCAGTGACTGCGGCTTCGGTCAAATAATTCGGCTTTAGTGCCTTTATCGTGATCGCTGCAGCCATCTAGAAAGCGATCAACAATGATGAAATAAATTACTTCTTTGCGAAAATCCAGCTCTTCTTCGATGCCATTGCTGTTGCGAACGAGTGTGCTTGCCATGGGTAATCTCTGAAATAGTTTTTCTGGAACGGTTAAGGTCTTGTCGCTTTTGGGCCTGGCTTTGATGGATTAATGTGTGAAGCTGCGAATATGCTCCATCATAGCCGAATTCTGTGCGCATTCAGGATGCCATGGAAAAGCCAAGCCACCTGCGCGACGATGGTGGCGTAATCGCTCGCCAGGACTGGGGTGATGAGTGGCACGCAGCTCGGCTTATCGGATTACGAGCTCACCACGGTCAAGAAGCAGACCAAACGGGAGAAGTTTCTCTCGAAGATGGGGGAGGTAGTGCCCTCGTAGGCGCCGCTGGAACGGAACCTGCTGCTCAATCCACCTCATGCGCATGCCGCCGATACAGGAAGTCCATCGCTTCGTTTCGTAAGGCGCTGTAGCGCGGATCGGCCTGGATCTGTTCGTAGCTGCGGGGCCGCTCGAAGGGAATTGTCAGGATTTCGCCGATCGTGGCGGAGGGGCCGTTGGTCATCATCACCACCCGGTCGGCTAGAAACAGGGCCTCGTCGATGTCGTGGGTGATCATCAGCACCGTGGGTCGCTGCTCGCGCCAGATCGCCAGCAGCTCCTCTTGCAGTTCCTCCTTGGTGATCGCATCGAGGGCGCCGAAGGGTTCATCGAGCACCAGCACCGCCGGGTTCACCGCCAGGGCGCGGGCGATCGCCACCCGCTGCTTCATGCCGCCCGAGATCTGTCCGGGCCGTTTGTCGGCCGCATCCAGCAGGTGCACCATTTCCAGGTGGTGGTCCACCACCTGGCTGCGGCTCGCCGGGTTGAGCTCCGCCCGCGCCGCCTTCACTGCCAGCGCCACGTTTTGGCGCACCGTCAGCCAGGGCAGCAGCGAGTAGTTCTGGAACACCACCATCCGGTCAGGGCCGGGCCCCTCGATCGGGCGGTTGTCCAGGGTGACGTGGCCGCTGCTGGGCACCAGGAAGCCCGACACCATGTTGAGCAGCGTGCTCTTGCCGCAGCCGGAGTGGCCGATCACGCAGACGAATTCGCCCCGCGTCACGGTCAGATCGATGTCGCGCAGCGCCTCAAACGGGCCGCGGCGGGTTTGGAACACCTGGCCCACATTGCGGAATTCCAGGAACGGTGCCGTCGCGGTGGTGGGCTGGGGCATCACGGAGGGGGCCATCGATGGATCAGTGAACGGGAACGGCAGACTCGGCAAGCACGGCGGGCGCCTGCGGCGGTTCCGCCACCCCCAGCTCCCGCAGGTAGCCCAGCGGGTTGTCCTGGTTGAAGGCGATGCCATCGGCCAAGGTGAAGGGCCGCCGGTCGGCGCGCAGGGCGGGGAAGCCCGCCTGCTCCAGGGACCGCTCGCACAGATCGGGCCGGTACACCTGGCTCAGCAGCTCTACCCGGTTGGTGGGGAACGCACACCACCCCCACCGGCTGAACTGACTCAGCAGCCACGACCCCTCCGCCCGGTTCGGCACGTGCGCCCGGTCGGCGTGGTAGCGGTTGTAGGGCAAGCGCGTGCCGCTGCCATCCTCATCGGCGAACTGGGTGCGCAGGGCCACCGCCGCCTGGGTGCCCAGCCACTGGGGCTGGCTCAGCAGGGTGGTGAGCTCCTCGCGCCGGCTGCCGTCGTCGCAGGGTTCGGCCCCCCGCATCAGGCCCGCCCCCAGGGCCGTCAGCGCCTGCGGATGGCGCTCCGCCCAGCCCTCGTGGCAGGTGAGCACCTTCTCCGGATGGCCGCTCCAGATGTCCAGGTCGGTGGCCATCACCGTGGCGAACCGCTCCTCCACCGCCAGGGCCACGCGGTAGCGCCCGGCCAGGAAGCCATCGATCTGCTCGCCCCGCAGCGCCCCCACCATCGTCATCGGCGACATCACCGTGAAGCGCACCTCTCGCTCCAGGTCGATGCCGCCCCCGGCCAGCCAATGGCGCAGCAGTAGTTCGGGAATGCCGTGCTGCTGGGAGATGGCGATGTGCAGCGGTTCGCTCTGCTGCCGCAACCAGCTCGCCAGGTCGGCCCGGCTGCGCACACCAGCTTCCCGGAAGCGGCGGGCCAGGCAGAACGCGTTGCCGTTGCGGCTCACCGTCATCGGCGTGATCGCCGGCCAGGGGCTGCTGCCGTTGAGGCCAAGGGCGAGGGCCAGCGGCGTGGAGGCGGAGGTGATCGCCGCCTGCAGGTCGCCCTCCCGCAGCCGTTCCTCCAGCCGCTCCCAGTTGGCGAACGGCACCGGGATCACCGTTACCCGCTCCTGATCGAACAGGTGGCGATCCAGTGCCATCGCCAGGGGGGCGATGTCGAGGCCGGGCAGGTAGCCGAGCCGCACCGTGGTGGGGGCGGTCGTGGCCGGGGCGGTTGCGGCGCGGCGCTGGCGCAGGCGGCGCTGCTGTTGCAGGAATCCGATCAGCTCGCTGCGCAGGCGGTAGTAGTCGGGGTTCTCCATCACCGCCAACCGCTGGCGGGGCCGCGCGAATGGCACCGTCAGGATCTGGCCGATGCCCGCCTCCGGACCGTTGGTCATCATCACCACCCGGTCGGAGAGCAGCAGGGCCTCATCGACGTCGTGGGTCACCATCACGGTGGTGACGCCAGCCTCCTGGCAGATGCGCATCAGCTGCTCCTGCAGATTGCCGCGCGTCAGCGCATCGAGGGCGCCGAAGGGCTCATCGAGCAGCAGCAACCGCGGGCGGATCGCCAGGGCGCGGGCGATCGCCACCCGCTGCTTCATGCCGCCCGAGAGCTCCGCGGGAAACTTCTCGGCGGCGGCCGCCAGCCCCACCATCGCCAGGTTGCGCTCCACGATCTCGCGCCGCTCGGCCGCGCTGAGCTGGCCCATCACCCGGTTCACCGCCAGCGCCACGTTCTGGCGCACGGTCTGCCAGGGCAGCAGCGAATAGTTCTGGAACACCACCATCCGGTCGGGCCCCGGCTCGGTCACCTCCCGCCCATCGATCAGGATGCCGCCATGGCTGGCCTGCGCCAGGCCCGCCAGCAGGTTCAGCAGGGTGCTCTTGCCGCAGCCTGAATGGCCGATCAGCGAGACGAATTCGCCCTCGCGGATCTCCAGGTCGATGTCCTTGAGGGCCACATAGCGGCCGCCATCGGCCAGCGGAAAGATCTGCGTGACGTCGTCGACGGTGAGGAAGGAGACCATCTCAGTTGGACCCCCGTGCCACGCGCCGGCCCGCCCAGGCCACCAGGCGGTCGAGGGCCAGGCCCACCAGGCCCACGTAGACGATTGCCAGGATGATCTGGCTGGAGCTGCCGTCGCCGCCGGCGTTGTAGGCGTCCCAGATGAAGTAGCCGATGCCGCCATCGGCCTTCAGCATCTCCGCCGCCACGATCGCCAGCCAGGCCAGGCCCACGGCGATGCGCAGGCCGGTGAAGACGTAGGGCACCGTGGCCGGAATCACCACATTGCGGATGTATTCGCCCTTGCGCAGCCGCAGCACGCGGGCCACGTTTGTGTAGTCCTGCGGGATCTCGCGGATGCCGACGGCGGTGTTGATGATGATCGGCCAGATCGCGGTGATGAAGATCACGAAGATCGCCGAAGTGCTGGCGTCCTGGAACACCATCAGCGAGATCGGGAACCAGGCCAGGGGTGGCACGGTGCGCAACACCTGGATCACCGGATCGAGGCCCTTGCCAATGAAGCGGTTCAGCCCCAGCAGGCCGCCGATGCCGATCCCCACCAGCGCCGCCAGCCCGTAGCCCAGGGCCACCCTTTGCAGCGACAGCAGGATCTGCCAGCCCAGGCCCTTGCTCGTGCCGCCCTCATCGAAAAAGGGCTGGGTGATGTAAGGGTCCCAGGTGTCGACGATCACGTTGATCGGCCCCGGCAGCCGTGCCGTTCCGAGGATCAGCGAGAGCAGCTGCCACAGCAGCAGGAAGCCGCCGATGCAGACCAGATAGGGCAGCGAGGCCCGCAGCGCCGGCAGCCACCGGCGCGGGCGATCGGCACGCCGCGGGGCCGCGGCGGGGGAGGAGGGGGTCATCGGGAAACGGTGGGACGGTGGGGGCGCGGGGCGGGGCTGGACCTCAGCGCATCGCCTTGATCTTCAGACCGTCGAGGTAGGCCTTGGGATTGGCGGGATCAAACACGACACCATCGAAAAAGGTTTCCTTGCCGCGGGAATCGCTGGCGGGGATGTCCTGGCTGCGGCCGATCGCCTTGGCCGCCTCCTTCCAGAGATCGGCGCGGTTCACCTTGTTCACCAGGGCGTCGATGTCGGTGTCGGCGGGCAGGTAGCCCCAGCGCATGTCTTCCACCACAAACCATTGGTCGTGGCTCTTGAAGGGGAAGGAGGCGTTGCTGTCCCAGAACAGCATCCTGTGGGGGCTGTCGGTCACCTTGCGGCCGTCGCCGTAGTCGACCACGCCGGCCAGGCGGGGCTTGAGATCAGCCACCGCGGCTTTGATGTACTTGTCTTTGGAGAGGATCTCGCACATCTCATCGAGATTGGCCGGGTCCTGGCACCAGATCTGGGCTTCCTGCACGGCCATCAGCAGGGCCTTGGCCGCCTTGGGGTTCTTGTCCACCCAGTCGGCGCGCATCGAGAAGGCCTTCTCGGGGTGCTTGTTCCAGAATTCACCGGTTTGGGCCGCGGTATAGCCGAGCTTCTTGTTCACCAGCCGCTGGTTCCACGGTTCACCCACGCAGAACAGATCCATCGTGCCGGTCTGCATGTTTGCCACCATCTGCGGCGGCGGCACCACCACCAGGTCGGCATCTTTGTTGGGGTCGAGGCCGTTGGCCGACAGCCAGTAGCGCATCCAGAGGTCGTGGTTGCCGCCGGGGAAGGTGACCGCCGCCTTCAGGGTGCGGCCCAGGCCCTTGCTGGCATTGGCCAGGCCTTCCCTGTTATCGATCGTCAGCTTTTCATCGAGCAGATCCTTCGAGGCGCTGAAGGCCTGGCCCTGCAGGTTGAGCCGCGCCAGGGTGTACATCGGCACCGGCTGCTTGCTCTTGCTGATCGTGCCCGCGGTGAGCAGCAGGGGCATCGGCGAGAGGATGTGGGCGCCGTCGATGCCGCCCCGCTCGCTGCCGAGCTCCAGGTTGTCGCGGGTGACGGCCCAGGAGGTCTGCTTCACCACCTTCGTGTCGGGCATGCCGTGCTTGGCGAACAGGCCCTTCTCCTTGGCGATGATCAGTGGAGCGCTGTCCGTTAGCGCGATGAAGCCCAGGGTGGCGCCCTTCACCTCGGTGTCGCCGCCGCCACCGGCCGGGGCCGTGGCGGTGTCGCCGCCGGAGGGGCCGCGACCGCCGCAGGCGGCCAGAAAGGCGGTGCCAACGGCGCTGCCGGCGGCGGTGATCAGGAATCTGCGACGGGAGGTGGACGCCATGGGGGAGGAAATCAGGATGTACGTGCGCGACGCCGCCGCCGCTGCGGAGCATGGCGCTCGACGCGGGTGAAAGGGTGGTTGGTCGCGGGTGAGAGCGTGCGGCCGAGCAACCGGGCTTCGCAACGAAGTGCGCCGGTTGGAAGTAATGAAGCCGGCGCGTCAGGCTGACCGACGCCCATAACTAACCACCCTGCCGATCCAATCCACTGTGGCGGTTGTTACCGATGCTCCGGTAGAGGATCGGCCAGCGCCCCGAACTCGGCCAGGGCCCGGGGCAGGTTGCGGTGTTCGTGGCCGGGGTGGCTGAGCTTCAGCAAAGCGAATCGCTCCAGTTCGTCCAACGTGCGCCAACGGTCTGGCTGTGGCGTCAACCCCAGCTGCGCACACGAACGAAGCACCGCCTCCGGCCAGGCGGCGCTGCTGCGCCACTCCGGATCGGCGGGCGGCTCGAGGGCTCGCGCCGGCCCATCCGGCAGGGTGGCGCTGCGGGCCAGCAGCCACTCCCGCAACGCTGCCACCGCGCTGTCGTCGTCGTCCCAGGCCAGCAGCCGCCGCCGCTCCTCCTCTTCGAGGCCGTGCCACTGCAGCAGTTTCAGCTTCACCCCCGCCAGGTCGAGCTTGCGGCGCACCGCCATCGGCAGGCAGCGCAGATCGCCGGCGAAGTCGGCCTCGAAGGCGAAGACGCGGCGGCAGCGGGGCTCCTGGCTGTTCATGTGTGCATCTCGGTGCTCATCCGGCCAGCTCCGCGCGCAGCCGTTCGCCGCTGCGGGCCAGCAGCAGCGCCTGCGCCCGCTCCAGCCCCTCCGCCAGGCTGGCGACCCGGCCCGCGAAGCAGAGGTAGGCCGCCAGATTCCAGCCCAGGGCCTCCGCCAACGGCCCCTCACCACAGAGGGCCGCCAGGGCGTCCTGCCGCCACGTTTCCAGGCTGGTCCAGGGCTCCTCGGGGGCGGTGATGCCGTGGTCGCGGGGGTGAAGCAGGATCCGCTCCACCGCTCCCTCGCGCACGCGGGCGGTGATGCCGGCGCGGGTGGTGGGCAGATCCGTGGAGCCCTCCAGCCCCTTCACCGTCAGCAGATCCCTCTCGCCGGCCGCCCCGAGCGCCTCCCAGGCCCGCGCCTCGGTGGGGGGATGCACAAAGCCGCTCACCAGCAGGCGTTCCCCGCGGTGGGGGGTCCAGAGCAGCTCCAGGCTCGCCACCGGCGGCCGCTTGCCGATCGCGTCCCGGATCGCCACCAGCCGCTCGGCGGCCGGGAAGTGGTCGGGCTGGTGGGCCAGGGCTAGCCCGTGGCGATCGAGCCGCTGCTGCAGCGCCGCCAGCGACAGGCCGCGCCATTCGATCCCGAGCGCTGCAAACAGCTCCGCCAGGGTGACGCCGTACTTCACGGGCATCGGATCGCCGCCGTGCAGCACCACGGGCAGTCCCTCGGCGGCCAGGCTCAGGGCCAGCAGGGGCAACAGCGGCGCCGTGCGACTACGCCCGTCGTAGGGCACCCCGAAACAGAGGGCGCGCCGCCCCGGTGTCTCCAGGCTCGGCCCCAGGGCCCGGTATGCATCGAGCATGCCGGTGAGTTCCTCGGGGGAGGGGCGGCGGATGCGGTGGGCGATCAAGAATGCCCCCACCTGCGCCTCGTCGACCCCGTGGCCCAGCATCAGCTCGATCGACTCGCGCGCCTCTTCCCGACTCAGGCCGGTGCTGGTGTGCTCGCCGCTGCCCACCTTGCCGAGCAGCTCCCGGAAGCGCGCCCGCGCCGGTCCAAGCTCCTGGAGCCGCTGGTGGCGCCGGTCCGGCAGCCCCATCGCCGCGGGCGCGCTGGCATTTGGTAGCGGTGGCAACAGGTTCGCGCTGGGGCCAGATGCTCAAATTATGGGTGAGAGCAGTGTGGCCGCCCCTGGCCGTCCCGGTCCCCGCACCTCCCTGGGAGGGAAGGGTCAGGAGTTTTTGCCGCGTTTCGCGGGCCGCCCCTTCCTCGCTCTCCCCATGACCTCCCGTCCGGACGGGTCCGTTGCGTCTCCCGCCGGCCCCACCAGCGATGCCGCCTCCCCTCCCCTCAGCAAAGTGGAGAGCGCCAAGGCCCAGCTGTGCGGCCTGGATCTCGAGCCCCGCCTGGCCGAGCTCGCCGCCGCCGGCTGGGACCAGCTCGACGAAGCGACCCTCACGATCCACCTCAAGTGGCTGGGGATCTTCTTCCGTCCGGTGACCCCCGGCCGCTTCATGGTGCGGCTGCGGCTGCCCGGCGGGGTGATTCGGGCCGATCAGCTCGCGGTGCTGGCCGAGGCGGTGGATCGCTGCGGCGAGCACGGCAGCGCCGACATCACCACCCGCCAGAACCTGCAGCTGCGCGGCCTGCTGCTGGAGGACATGGCCCCGCTGCTCACGCAGATCGCAGCCGTGGGGCTCACCAGCCACCAGTCGGGCCACGACAACCCCCGCAACATCACCGCCAACCCCCTCGCCGGCCTCGATCCGGAGGAATTCCTCGACACCCGCCCGCTGGTGCAAGCGATCCAGGAGCGCCTGCTCGGGGAGGGGGGGCCGCGCAACCTGCCCCGCAAGTTCAACGTCGCCGTCGGCGGTGCCCCCGACAGCTTCCTGCTGCACAACGACCTGGCCTTCCTGCCGGCAATGCACGGCGACCAGCTCGGTTTCACCGTGATGGTGGGCGGCTTCTTCTCGGCCCAGCGCAACGAGCTGGCGATCCCCCTGGGGTTGTGGCTGCGGCCGGAGCAGCTGGCGGGCTTCACCCTGGCGCTGCTGCGCCACTACGAGGCGGCGGGCGACCGCGGCGCCCGCAACCGCAGCCGGGTGATGTACCTGGTGGAGGCCCTCGGGCTGGAGACCTACCGCGAGCAGGTGCTGCAGTGCTGGCGCGAGTTGGAGGGGGAGGCCGCCGTCGCGGTTCCCCACGACGGCAGCCATCTGGTGAACCGCGCGCCCCGCGATGTCTGCGGTGTGCACCGCCAGAAGCAGCCCGGCCTCTGCTGGCTGGGCCTGAATGTGCCGATGGGACGCCTTGATGCCGCCGCCATGGCCGAGCTGGCCCGGCTGGCCAGCGCCTACGGCAGCGGCGAGCTGCGCCTGAGCGAAAGCCAGAACGTCTTGCTCGTCGATGTGCCCGAGCAGCGGCTGGAGGCCCTGCGGGCCGAGCCGCTGCTGCAGCGCTTTCCGCTGGAGCCCGGACCGCTGCTGGCGGAGGCGGTGAGCTGCACCGGCAACCACTACTGCAGTTTCGCCCTGATCCCTACCAAGAGCACCGCCCAGGCGGTGGTGGAGGAGCTGGAGCGGCGCCTGGAGCTGCCCCATGCCGTGCGCACCCACTGGACCGGCTGCCCCAATGCCTGCGGCCAGCCCTACCTGGGCCAGATCGGACTGATGGGCGCCAAGGCCCGCCAGGACGGCGTGATGGTGGAGGCGGCCAAGATCTACGTGGGCGGCTCGATGGGGGCCGAGCCGCGGCTGGCGGAGCTGCAGGAGAAGGGGGTGCCCCTCAGCGAATTGCCCGACGTGCTGGAGGCGTTGCTCGTGGAAAGGTTCGGGGCCACGCGCCGCGGCTCCGCTTCCTGACCTCCGGGCCTTGCCATGCTGATCTCCCCCCGGTTCCTCCCGCGCGTGGCCCCCAGCCCTGGCCCCGACCCGCCCCCGGATCCGGCCGCCCTTCCCGAACCCGGCTCCCCGGAGCGCTGGGCCTTCCTGCAGCGCCTGAAGGGCCCGGATCCCATGCCCCTGGAGCCCTGGTTGGCGGCGATCGAGGGCGGTGGCCTCGAACCCCTCCCCGACCTGCTGGCCGCCCTCACCCCGCGGCTCGACGCTCCGGCCGAGGCGCGCCTGCTGCGCTGGTGGCTCGCTGCGCCCGCGGCCGATCCCCAGCTGCCGGCCCTGGTGCTGCGGCGCCGTCAGCCCCTGGTGGCCTCCCTGCTCCGCCAGGCCCTCGCCTCCGCCCCCCCGGCGCCGCGTCAGGCGGTGCTGTGGCCGCTTCTGGGCCACCAGCGCGATCCCGCCGATTTCCCCCTGCTGGCGGCCGTAGCCCTCGGCCCCGAACCCACCCCCGTGCGCCGGGCGGCGCTTGAGGGCCTGTGCCTGGGCTTGAGCGCCTGGCCCCTGGCCCCCCTGCGCCAGGTCCTGGTCACGCTGGTGGCCGATCTGGATCCCACCCTGGCGGCCGTCGCCGTCGATGCCCTGGTGCGCCTGCCAGATGCGCGCCGCGCCCTGGTGCCCCTGCGGCAGCGGGCCCTGGCGCCGGCGTTGGCGGAGCGCCTGGAGCGGCGGCTGGTCTCCCTCCCCGCCGCCCCACTGCTGCTGGTGGTGCATGGCCGCTCCGGGGGGCTGGTGCCGCAGGAGCTGCAGGAGCTGGCGGCGGAGCTGGAGCGCCGCCGTGGTGCGCCGGTGGCGCTGCGTGCGCTCACCGATCCGGCCCCGCTGCCGCCGCCGCAGGGAGCGAGGCCACTGGGGGTGGTCCCGCTCCTGCTGCTGCCGGGGGGGCATGCCCGTCAGGACCTGCCGCCGCTGGTGAACGACCTGCGCCGCCACGGGCCGGTGCGCCGCTGGCCCTTCCTGGGGGCCTGGCCCTGCTGGCAGACAGCCCTCGCCCAGGAGGTGGACAGCCTGGCGGCGGCGGCGCCCGCGGCGGCAGCGGCTGAGCGACCGCTGTTGCTCCATCACCCCCTGGAGGGGGCGCTGCCCCTCCGTTACCTGCGCCATCTGGAGCGCCGCTGTGCCGCGCCCTGCCAGGCCGCTCCATACAGTTCGGCCGATCCCGAGGAGTTGGCCCTGGCAATCCGCGGCCCCGTCCTGCCCCTGGCCCTGGCGGCCAACCGCCTCACCGAGGCGCTCACCCCCCGGCTCGGCGCCGCCGCTGCCGCCCCGCTCCTGGCACGCCCGCAGGTGCGCCAGGCGCTGTTGGCGGCCCTGGAGGCCCTGCCATGAGCGATTCCCTTTCGGGCCCTGACGGGCTTGGCACCGTGTATCTGGTGGGCGCTGGCCCGGGCGATCCCGAGCTCCTCACCCTGCGGGCCCACCGGCTGCTGCGCAGCTGCGATGCCCTCGTGTACGACTCCCTGGTGCCAGGCGCCCTGCTCGATCTGGTGCCGCCCCAGTGCGAGCGCCACTTCGTCGGCAAGCGACGCGGCCACCATTCGGTTCCCCAGGTCAGCACCAACGCCGTGCTGGTGGCGCTGGCCGGGCGCCATCGCACGATCGTGCGCCTCAAGGGCGGTGACCCGTTCCTGTTCGGCCGCGGCGGCGAGGAGGCGGCCCATCTCGCGGCCCGCGGGATCCCCGTGGAGGTGGTGCCGGGGGTCACGGCGGGCATCGCGGCGCCGGCCTACGCAGGCATCCCGGTCACCCATCGCCGGGCTGGCTCCAGTGTCACGTTCGTGACCGGCCATGAGGAGATCGACAAGGCTCGCCCCGGGGTCGACTGGCGGGGCCTGGCCCGCAGCAGCGACAGCCTGGTGATCTACATGGGTCTGCACAACCTGGCGGCGATCTGCGCCGAGCTGCAGGCCGGTGGCCTGGCCGCCCACACCCCCACGGCGGTGATCCAGCAGGGCACGGTGGTGGGGCAGCGGTTGCTGTTGGCCCCCCTGGCGGAATTGCCCGAACGGGCGCGGCAGGAGGGCTTCGGCTCGCCGGCGATCGTGGTGATCGGCCCGGTGGTGGCCCAGCGGGTGGCGAGCTGCGCCCCGCGTCCCGCCGACGCGGAGATGCCGATCCCCTTCTGAAGGGCTGGGCGCTCCTAGGCTGGTTCGTCTGCTGTCGTTTCGCGCCGCCGGTCCATGATCCCCACCTCCGACCTCCACGTGGTGGAGACCCGGCCGCTGGTGCCCCCGGCGGCGCTGCACCGGGAGCTGCCGATCAGCGAAGCCGCCGCACGCACCGTGCAGCAGGCCCGCGAGCGGATCAAGGCGATCCTGCACGCCGGCGATACCCGTCTGCTGGTGATCGTGGGTCCGTGCTCCGTGCATGACGTCGACGCCGCCCGCGAATACGCCGACGCGATCGCTGCCGCCCATCACCGCCATCGCGAGGATCTGGAGGTGGTGATGCGCGTGTATTTCGAGAAGCCCCGCACCACGGTGGGTTGGAAAGGGCTGATCAACGACCCCCACCTCGACGGCAGCTACGACATCAACACCGGTCTGCGGCGGGCCCGGGCCCTGCTGCTGCATCTGGCCGAACGCAACCTGCCCGCCGCCACCGAACTGCTTGATCCGGTGGTGCCCCAGTACATCGCCGATCTGATCAGCTGGACCGCGATCGGTGCCCGCACCACCGAAAGCCAGACCCACCGTGAGATGGCCTCCGGCCTGTCGATGCCGATCGGCTTCAAGAACGGCACCGACGGCAGCGCCGCCACCGCGATCAACGCCATGGAGGCCGCGGCCCGGCCCCATCATTTTCTGGGCATCAACGCCGAAGGCCACGCGGCGATCGTGAGCACCACCGGCAACCCGGATGGCCACCTGGTGTTGCGGGGAGGCAAGGGCGGCCCCAATTACGAGCCCGAGGCGATCGAGGCCGCCTCCGCCCAGCTGGCGCAGGACGGTCTGCCACCGCGGCTGATGGTGGATTGCAGCCACGGCAATTCCAACAAGGACTACCGCCGCCAGGCGGACGTGCTGCGCTCCATCACCGCCCAGGTGTCCGGCGGCTCGCGCCAGGTGATGGGCGTGATGATCGAGAGCCATCTGGTGGCTGGCAGTCAGAAGATCCCCGCCGACCTCTCCTCGCTCACCTACGGCCAGAGCATCACCGACGCCTGCCTCGACCTGCCCACCACCCTCGGCCTGCTGGACGAGCTGGCAGAAGCGGTGCGCACGGCCCGGTCCCGCGAGCTGGCGGCGGTGTAGGGCGGGGGTGACGCATAGCTGGCACTCGTGAAGTGAGAGTGCCAGATTGTCAACGAAACCACGCATTGTGGCGGATCGGGGCGATGTGTTCCCCCTGAACAGTTGCCAGGCTGCTGCTGACTACTCTGGGCTTCCTTCCGGTTGGAGAAGGTCCCGGCCATGACCTATCTGGTCCAGTTGTGTGGTTTATCAGACCCCCTGCAGCTCTTCTATCTCGAGCAGCACAGTGCCAGTGGTGAGCGCGACGAAGGTCCCGCCGGCCCGCACGGCCCTGCCTTCGCCGGCTTTCGTCCCTTCACCCTCGATGAGCTCCTGGGCTGGGCCCTCGACACCGCCCGCCAGCGCAGCTGGGATCTCGAGGCCATTCAGCGCACCGTTCTCGATGTGTGGATGGAGCGGGCTGACCAGATCCGCCAGTGGCAGCTGTGCCTGCGTGATGAGCCCGCCGATCGCCGCCTGGTGGCCGGCCTCGGCACCCAGAGCGACTGGAGCCGGCGCTGCGAGTCGCTGCTGCGGGTCTGATCGGCTCCTTCAGGGCTTCAGGCTCTTCAGGCCAGCCGCTGCCACAGGGCGGCTACGGCCAGGGGCACCGTGAGGTTGTCGAGCCCGCCCAACGCAACCTGCTCCAGCAGCATCGCGCCCGCGGCGATCGCCGCCAGGCTGCCCGCTGAGGGTGCCGGCAATCCCTGGGCCCGGCAGAACGCCGCCAACCCCGCCAGGGCCGCCAGGCTGGCCAGGGCCATCACCCCCGTGCCGAGCAGGGAGCGGCGCTGTCCCAGCACCACCCAGGTGGGGCTCTCTCGCATCGGGCCGATCAGCCCCGCCAGGCCATCCCCCAGCGCCATCACCAGCACACCGGCGCACACCGCGGCTGCCTGGTGGGGCCAGCCGAACCAGAGCAGCAGAGTGATCGACGCGCCATAGCCCACCGTGCCGTAGCTCGGGCGGTCGATGTCTTCAATCGCCGGCAGCACCCGCCGGCGGTGGTTGAGTAGGGCCAGCAGGGTCACCAGCGCCGCAGAGGGCACGGCGATCGCCCGCTCGATCCCCGCCGCCCAGGCGATCGGCAGCACGGCGCCGGCGCCGATGTGCACCAGCTTGCGGCTCCACTCCCGCTCCTGCGGCCAGCGGGCCCGCACCGCCAGGGCCAGGGCGCCGAGCAGGGCGAGCCAGCCGCCGACGGCGGCCATGCCGAGAAGCTGGGGGATCAAGCGGCGTTCTGGAGGGAGCTCATCAGCCGCAGTTTCATGATCGCCTTCGCCTCCAGCTGTCGCACCCGTTCCCGCGAGACGTTGATCTGGCGGCCGATTTCGGCGAGGGTGAGGGGCTCGGTGCCCTCCAGGCCGAAGCGCAGCTTGAGGATCTTCTGCTCCCGCTCGTTGAGCTGGGCCAGCCAGGTGCCGAGGTGCTCCTTCTGCAGATGGCGGTCCATCGAGTCGAAATGTTCGCCGCTTGCCGGGTCGGCGATCAGTTCCCCGAGGGTGCTGCGATCCTCCTCGCCGCGGGCATGGGCGTCGAGGGAGGCGCAGGGAGCGCTCTGGGAGATCAATTCCTCCAGCTCCTCCGGAGCCATGCCGAGCCCATGGGCCAGCTCGAGGCGATTCGGCTGGCGGCCGAGGCGATGGGAGAGCTCGCGGCTGACCCGCCGCATCTTGGAGAGTTTCTCGCTGATGTGGATCGGCAGGCGGATCGTGCGGGCGCTGTTGTCAATCGCCCGGGTCATCCCCTGACGGATCCACCAGTAGGCATAAGTGGAAAATTTGTAGCCCATCGCCGGGTCAAATTTGTCGACCGCGCGCTCCAGGCCGATCGCCCCCTCTTGCACCAGATCCAGCAGCTCCAGGCCCTGGTTTTGGTACTTTTTGGCCACGCTCACCACCAGGCGAAGATTGGCCGCCATCATGCGGTCGCGGGCGCGTTGGCCCATGCGGATCAGTCGATTCTGCTTGGGCGTGCGCTCCTCCACTGGAATCTCCAGCAGACGTTTGCCGCACTGCACGTGGTGGGCCAGTTCGATTTCTTCGGCTGGGGTGAGCAGCGGCACACGGCCGATGGTGCTCAAATACCAACCGATCGAATCGGCGCTGACGCGTCCGCTGCTTCGGGCAGCAGCACGCTGCGCCGCCGTCAGTGCGCGGCTAGGACGTGCCGCCCTGGGCTCACCGCCGGGTGGAGGGACAGGGCCCTTCCCGGTGGGAGCGGAATGCAGAGGTGTCCCCATCACCCCAGGCCTCCGATTGAATTTGGCCGGACGTTAGCACTGAAGCAGCCCGGTCAACGTCAGGAAAACGAAGATTTCCTGTACCGCCGCTCGTCAATCTGTCCTTCTGTGGTGGTGGCTACCTGGCGGTTGTGACGGGCTACGCCTCGTTGCCCAGCCCGCCGCGCCAGCGCTCCATCAGCACCGCTTGTGATGAGTTCTGCTCCCCCTCGGGCTGCCGCTGGCTGAACTGCCCATCGCTGTGCATCACCCAGGCTGTGGTGTCCTCGAGATAGAGAAGCATCAGTTTCTCCAGCTGGCGGCGCAGGGTTTGGTCCTCCACCGGCGTCACGGCTTCGACACGGCGATCCAGGTTCCGCGGCATCCAGTCGGCGCTGCCGAGATACACCTCCGCCTCGCCGCCGTTGGCAAACCAGAACAAACGCGAGTGCTCGAGGAATCTTCCGATCACACTCAGAACCGAGATGTTCTCGCTCACCCCAGGCAGGCCGGGTCGCACCGAACACATGCCGCGGATCACCAGCTCGATGCGCACGCCGGCCTGAGAGGCCTCATAAAGCAGCGCGATGATCGCCGGATCCACCAAGGCGTTCATTTTGGCGCGGATGTGGCCGCCCAGGCCCGCCTGGGCATGGCCGATCTCGCGGCGGATCAGGGACTCCATGCCCTTGCGCAGGGTGACAGGCGCCACCAGAAGCTTGCGGAAGCTCTGCTGCTTGGAGAAGCCGGTGAGGTAATTGAACAGCTCCACCAGGTCTTGGCCGAACTCCTCACGGGCGGTGAGAATGCCAAGGTCGGTGTAGAGACTGGATGTGCGGGAGTTGTAGTTGCCCGTGCCGATGTGCATATAGCTGCGCAGCTTCTCCTTCTCGCGCCGTACAACAAGCGTCACTTTGGTGTGGGTCTTGAGGCCGAGTACGCCGTACACCACGTGTACGCCGGAGCGCTCCAGTTGGCGAGCCCACTGGATGTTGTTGTCCTCATCGAAGCGGGCCTTGAGTTCTACAAGTGCCATCACCTGCTTGCCGTTTTCGGCGGCGCGGATCAATGCCCCCACCACCGGCGAATCCTTGGAGGTGCGGTAAAGGGTCATCTTGATGGCCAGCACCGCCGGGTCATCCGCCGCCTGGTTGAGAAACTCCTCCACCGAGGTGGTGAACAGGTCGTAGGGGTGGTGTAGCAGCACATCGCGATGCCTCAGCACCCGGAAAATGCTCTCAAATTCCTCCTCCTTGATCGAACCATCTTCGAGCTGGCTCTTCTGTGCCCGTGCCAGGGCGGGCGCCGTACGCCCCTTCCAGGGGGGATCCTTGAGCTCGGGCAGCGGGATCGCCAGCAGGCTCATCAGGTCGTCGAGGCCCAGCGGACCATTGATGCGGTAGAGGTCTTCGGGCTCCACCTCCAGGCCCTCCATCAGCAGCTGCACCACCTCCTCCGGCATTTCGTCGGCCACCTCCAGCCGCACTACCTCCCCCCCCAGGCGCCGCTTGCGCAGCCCCTCCTGCAGGGCCTCCATCAGGTCGTCGGCCTCCAGGTCGCGCAGTTCCAGGTCGGCGTCGCGGGTGACGCGGAAGAAGTAATGCCCCTCGATCACCATGCCCGGGAAGAGCAGTTGCAGGTTGAAGGCCACGAGCTGCTCCAGTGGCACCGCCAAGAACACGGGCCGGGGATGGCACTCGCATAGCTCGGAAGGGATCGGCACGAAGCGCGGCAGGGTTTTCTGCGGCACCTTCACCCGCGCGAATTGCTGCTGGCCGGTGTCGGGGTCGCGGATCAGAGCCGCCACGTTCAGGCTGAGATTGCTCATGAACGGGAAGGGGTGGGACGGATCCACCGCCAGCGGCGTCAGCACCGGGAAGATCGAGGTGCGGAAGGTTTCATCCGCCCAGCTTTTCTGCCGCTTGTTGAGCCGCTGGTAATCAAGCAGATACACCCCGTATTCGGCCAGGTGGCTTTTGAGTGAATAGCGGTAGTGCTGCTGTTGCAGTTCCAGCAGGGGGCGCAGCCGCTCCTGGATCGCCTCCAGCTGCTCCAGCGGCGTGAGGCCGTCGTCGCTGCGGCTGGTGACCCCGGCCTCCAGCTGCGACTTGAGCGAGGCCACCCGCACCATGAAGAATTCATCGAGATTGTTGCTGAAAATGGCGCTGAACTTCGCTTGCTCTAGTAGCGGCGTGTATTCGTTGAGCGCCTGGGCCAGCACGCGGTGGTTGAAGGCAAGCCAGCTCAGCTCGCGATTGATGTAAAGCTCGGGCGCCAGCGCCGGCCGGGGTTCGCCGGCCGCGCCGCCCGAGCCCCCGCTGCTCCTGGATCCGTCGGTTGTGGATCCGTTGCTCATAGCTCGTGCGCGAACGCTGAAATCAGGGAACCAAACGTAGCAATGGCCACCTGTCGTCCCGGCGACAGGGCTGGCGTCAGCTCCGTATTTGCCAAAGGGTGGCATGGCGGACCAGCTCGGCCCCCCGCAGCCCCAGCTTGCCGCTGATGTTGCGCCGGTGCGTTCCCACCGTGTGCACCGAGAGGGTGAGGCGTTCGGCAATCTGGCCATTGCTGAACCCCTGGCCGATCAGTCGCAGCACCTCCTCCTCCCGGGCCGTGAGCGGAGCCGGCTCGTCGAGCCGCTCCCCCAGCAGCTCGCCGATCTCAGTGGTGAGGGCCTCGCAGGCGTCGATCTTGTCGACCACGGCGTGCAGCATCGGTTGCAGGGCGCTGTCGCAGACGAAGCTGCTGGCGGCAGCCGAGAGCACGATCAGCCGGGCGTCCGGGTTGATGCGCCCCAGCGCCAGCGCCACCGCCAGGCCGTTCTCATCCGGCAGGGTCAGATCGAGGAGGAGCAGGTCAGGTGCCAGCTCCTCGCAGGCCTCGATCCCCTCCGCCGCCGTGGTGGCCGTGGCCACCACCTCCAGGCCGGGGAGAGAACGCAGCATCACCACCAGCATCTGCAGGAACATCCGCTGGTCTTCCACCACCACGCAGGTCAGGGCTGGTGTGGTTGGGGCGACGTTCATGGTTGCCCCTCCAAGGGCAGGTGCAGGCGCACCCGCGCCCCGCCCAGCTCCCGGCAACGCCCGAAACTGAGCCGACCGCGGTGGTTGGCCACGGTGGTCCGCACCACGAACAGCCCCAGGCCGCTGCCCCCCGGCTTATCGCTGTGCAACACGGTGTCGCCCTCGGGATCGAACCGGAAGCCGGAGCCGCTGTCGGCCACCTCCACCACCACCCCGCCTGGTTCGCGTTCGAGCCCCAGCCGCACGTGGCGCTGGCCGGGGGGGCGTTCGGCCGCCGCTTCGATACCGTTGCGCAGCAGATTGCTCACCGCCATCTGCAGCGGCACGGCGTCCCCCTGCAGCAGCAGGGCCAACGGCGGCTCCAGCCCGCGCACCTCCAGCTCCACCCGATCCCGCCGCAGCAGTGGCTTGACCGCCAGGCAGGCGCCCTGCAGCACCGCCACCGGATCGGTGGGGTGCGCTTCGCTCTGCACGTTGCGCAACAGCATGCGCATCTTCTCGATCACGCCGCTCACCTGCTGGCTCTGCGCACTGAGATCGTTCACCAGGGCCTCGATGTCGAGGGGGGCCTTGCCGTGGAGCAGCTGCTCGCTGGCCTGGTGGCAAAGCATGCGAATCGTGCTCAGGGGCAGGTTGATCTCGTGGGCGATGGTGGCGGCCATCAGGCTGCTGTGGAGCTTGCTGCGCAGCTCGCGCCGCTGCTGTTCCTCCTGGACCTGCTCCCGTCGGCGGGCCTCCCCGAGGGAGCGATCGCGGGCGGCCAACGCCTCGATCAGCCGCTCGAAGCTCCCCTGCAACGCCGCCAGCTCTTCGAAGCGGCTGGAGCCTGCGCTGCCGGGGGAGGCGCTGGGCAAGGGGGGGAGCCCCAGGCGCAGCCTCTCCTCCTGGGCTTCGATCTGCTCGACGAAGCGCCCCACCGGTGTGAACAGCTCCCGCCGCAGTCGGCGGTTTTTCCAGAAGAACACCAGCGAACTGAGCAGGAGCACGACCCCCCCTGCGCTCAGCAACACTTGCTCGAAGGGGGCGAGATGGTCCTCCGGCAGCAGGGTGACGATCTTCACCCCCAACGCCTGCCCCTCGGAGATCACCGGCCGCCAGAGGCGGTTGCCAGCCATCAGCGGCTCGGGCTTGCCGCTCCGGGCGGCGTCTGTGCGCAGGTCGAGGCTCGAGATCTGCAGTTCCTCGGCCCCGGAGAGCATCACGAAGCCATCGCGGCTCACCAGCAGGGTGGGGGAGCCTGAAAAGGCGCTGTAGCGCTGCAGAAAGCCACGGACGTAACCCAGTTCGATGCGGGCCAGCAGGGCCCGGCCCTGTACGTGGCGGTGCACATACAGACTCGCCCGTTCGTCCTCCAGCCCGCGGATCACCGAAGTGGTGCCGTCGGGTTGCGGCACTTCTCTCTGACGCAGATAGGGGCCGATCGGGGTGCCCTCGAAGGAGAAGCCTGGAAACACCCGGCTGTCGGCGGAGGCCTTGAGCACCTGAAGCACCTCGTTCTGGCCCCCCAGTTCGTAGAGGTCGGAGAAGGCGGGCAGCAGCACCAGGCTCCCCTCCCGCCAGTCCTGGGCGGGCCGCTTCAGAAAAAAGTCGAGCTGCTCGAGGGCTTCCTTCAGGTGCACGTGCAGATGGTGTTCCACCCGGTTGGCCTCGACCCGCTGGAGGGCGATCGAGCGGTTGCGGAGCGTTTCCAGGGTGAGGGCGCCGGCGGCGAGGACCAGCGCGGCGGCGGTGGCCCCGGCCATCCATTCGTGCTGCAGGCTGAAGCGCCAGAAGCTGGTGGGTGCTGAACCCTTCCCAGGGCGCGGGTGCTTCATCGGGCGGCCGCGGGGGCGATCACCGCGCCGTTGACCACCGGTTCCTCCGCCCCTACCGCCACCTCCACGGGTTGGAGCCGCTCCTGCCAGAACCACAACAGGGCGGCGGAAAGCAGCACCCCCATGGCCCCAACGGCGGCGATCGCAGTGGGGCTGCGAAGGCCGCCGTCGGACGCGGGCGGGAGGGGCGATCGGCTCACAGTATTCAGCCTGTGAAATTATTTTCGCTGTTTTCAGGGGTCCCTGGTGGGGTGGCGCCCCCGCTGATCAGCGTCATCACCCCGGCCAGCAACAGGATCGCCAGCCAGAAGGGGCTGGTGCGCCCCACGCCCTCGTAGGCCAGCCCGGCCAGGGGTGGTCCGAGGAAGCTGCCGAGGCTCTGCAGCCCCTGCAGGCTGCCCAGGGCCGCCCCCTGGCCGCTGTCGGCCAGCCGGCGCGACACCAGGCTGCGCAGGCAAGGGGTGACCAGGCCGGTGCCCGCCGCCAGCAGGGCCACCGCGCTGAACACCTGGGCCCGTGCCGTCGCGGCGGTGGCCAGGGGGATCAGCAGGCAGCCGGCGATCACGAAGCCGATGCCCGCGGCTGTGAGCCGTTGCTCCCCGAATCGCTTCACCAGCGGACCGATCAGCCCCCCCTGCACCACCATCGCTACCACCCCCACCACCAGAAAGGCGGTGGAGGTGAGGCCCGGGCCCCAGCCGAAGGTCTGCTGCAGAAACAGCACCAGAACGCCCGTGAAGGCGCTGAAGGCCAGGAAGAACAAAAAGAAGGCGGCCGCCAGGCGGCGGATGCGGGGGTTGCTGAAGACGCGCCCCAGCTGGTGGAAGGGCTGCAGCTCCCGTTTGCGGGGCATCGGCAGCCGCGACTGGGGGGGCAGGGTCTCGGGCAACAGGGCCAGGACCAGCACCAGATTGAGCACCGCGACCGCCACCGCCACCAACACCGGCAGGCTCAGGTTCCGTTCCGCCAGCACACCCCCGAGGAAGGGGCCGAGGACGAAGCCCAGCCCGAACGCCACGCCCACCAGCCCGAAGGCGCGGGCCCGCTTCTCGGGTGGGGAGATGTCCGCCAGCACGGCGGTGGCGGTGGCCGCCGTGCCGCCGCTAACGCCGTCGATGATCCGCGCCACGAACAAAAGGGCCAGGGGCCAGCCCTCGGCGTTGGCCACCGGGAAGCGCGAACACCAGGGCAGGCTGATCGTCAGGGCGAACAGGCTCAGGCCCAGCACCGAGCCCGCCACGCAGATGGCGATCACGGGCCGGCGCCCGTAGCGGTCGCTCAGGGCGCCGATCAGCGGCGTGAAGGCGAACTGGGAGAGGGCGTAGGTGCCGGTGAGCAGGCCCAGGGTGCGGGCGTCGCGGCTGATCCCGGCCAGCAGGAAGGGCAACAGCGGAAAGACAATGCTTTCCCCCAGCCGGTCGTTGAGCAGGGTGAGGAAGGCACAGAAATAGGTGGAGGGGCGCGAGAGGCGCACGGCGGGCGACCGGGGGGATCTCACGTTATGGAGGCAGAAGCCGGCAGCACAGAGCCAGAAGCCGGCCGCCGCCGCGGCCGCGGCCGTTGTCAGCTGCCGGGCTCCGGTGCCATCGTCGGGGGGACCCTGCCCGCGCACCCCTGGACGCCCTGATCCCCCTCAGCGGCCTGTTGCTGGTGCTGTTCCTGGTGCTGCACCTGGCGGGGGTCTCGCTGGCCCTGCTGGCCCCTGGCGCCTTCGAGGCCTGGGCGGCCCTGCTGCACCGCCAGCCCTGGCTGCCGCCCCTGGAGATCGCCCTGGCGGTCGCCCTGCTGCTGCACCCGCTCCTCAGCCTGGGGCGGGCCCGCCGCAACGCCCTGGCCCGCGGGCCGCTGGCCGGCACCCGCACCAGCCGCCGCAGTGGCCCGATCGACGCCCTGGTGGCGCGCGCCGGGCGCTGGCTGCCCCTGAGCGGTGCTTTGCTGCTGCTGTTTCTGGGGGTGCACCTGGCCCAGCTGCGCTGGCCGCGGCCCCCAGCCGGCGCCGAGCTGGCGACGCTGGCGGCGGTGCTGGCCAGCCCCCTCTCCCTGGCCCTCTACGGCGCTGCGGGGCTGGCGGTGGGCCTGCATCTGCTGCATGGGGTGGAGAGCGCCCACCGCGGCCTCGGCCTGCTGGAGCCGGACAACGGCCGGGCCATCCGCCTCGCCGGCCGGGGGCTGGCCCTGCTCCTGGGCGGTGGTTTCGCCCTGCTGCCCCTGGCCCTGGCGCTGCGGGGGGCTGCCTGATGGCCCTCGATCCGCGTGTGCCCACCGGAGCGGTGGAGGCCGCCTGGCAGTGCTGCCGCTCCGACCTGCCGTTGATCAGTCCGCCGAACAAGCGCCGGCTGCGGCTGCTGGTGGTGGGCAGCGGCCTGGCGGGCGCCTCCGCCGCCGCCTCCCTGGCCGAGCAGGGCTACCGCGTGCAGCTGCTCACGTATCACGACAGTCCGCGGCGGGCCCATTCGGTGGCGGCCCAGGGGGGCATCAATGCCGCCCGCAACTACGCCAACGACGGCGACAGCGTGCAGCGCCTCTTCCGCGACACCGTGAAGGGGGGCGACTTCCGCGCCCGCGAGGCCGGCTGCCATCGCCTGGCTGAGATCAGCGGCGCGATCATCGACCAATGCGTGGCCCAGGGGGTTCCCTTCGCCCGCGAGTACGGCGGCACCCTGGCCACCCGCAGCTTCGGCGGTGCCCAGGTGAGCCGCACCTTCTACGCCCGCGGCCAGACGGGCCAGCAGCTGCTCTATGGCGCCTACCAGGCGCTGATGCGCCAGGTGGCCGCAGGGCGGGTGGAGCTGCTGACTCGCCGCGACATGCTCGAGCTGATCACCGTGGATGGGGTTGCCCGCGGGGTGGTGAGTCGCCACCAGCTCAGCGGCGCCCTGGAGGTGTTCACGGCCCACGCCGTGTTGCTGGCCAGCGGCGGCTACTCCAACGTCTATTTCCTCTCCACCAATGCGGTGAAGTCAAACGCCAGCGCGATTCTGGCGGCCCACCGCCGCGGCGCCTGGTTCGCCAACCCCTGCTTCACCCAGATCCACCCCACCTGCATCCCCAGCGGCGATCCGGGCCAGAGCAAGCTGACCCTGATGAGCGAGAGCCTGCGCAACGACGGGCGTCTGTGGGTGCCGGCCCGGCCGGGCGACGGGCGGCCGCCTGCGGCGATCCCGGAAGCCGAGCGCGACTACTTCCTGGAGCGCCAGTACCCCGCCTTCGGCAACATGGTGCCCCGCGATGTCGCCTCCCGCCGCGCCCGGGAGCTCTGCCTGGCCGGCCATGGCGTCGGCCCGGGCGCCCGCGCCGTCTACCTCGATCTGGCGGAGGCGATCGAGCGCGATGGGCTGCCGGCGATCGAGGCTCGCTACGGAAACCTGCTGCAGATGTATGAGCGGATCACGGGAGAAGATCCGCGTTGTGTGCCGCTGCGCATCTACCCGGCGCCGCACTACACGATGGGGGGGCTTTGGGTCGATTATCACCTGATGAGCACGGTGCCGGGTCTGTTTGTGCTGGGGGAGGCCAACTTCTCGGAACATGGCGCCAATCGCCTCGGTGCCAGCGCCCTGATGCAGGGACTGGCGGACGGCACCTTCATCGCACCTGCCACCGTCACCGCCTGGCTGGCGGGGGTGGCCCATCCCGAGGTGACGCCCGACCATCCCGCCTGCCGCGAGGCCCTGGCTGCCGTGGCCGCCCGCATCGATGCCCTGCGCGCGATCGGCGGCGGCCGGCCTGTGGATGCCTTCCACCGCGCCCTCGGCGCCCTGATGATCGACACCTGCGGCATCAGCCGCAGCGGCCCTGCGCTGGAGCGGGGGCTGGCGGAACTGGCGGCGCTCCAGGTCGCCTTCCGGCAGGATCTGGCCCTGCCGGATCCAGGCACCCCCATCGATCCGGAGCTGGAGAAGGCCCTGCGGCTGGAGGATTTCCTGGCGCTGGCGGAGCTGATGTTGCGGGATGCGCTGGCGCGGGAGGAATCATGCGGGGCCCACTTCCGGGAGGAGCACCAGAGCGAGAGCGGCGAGGCCCGCCGCGACGACGCCCGCTTTGCCCACATCGCCGCCTGGGAGCATCGCCCCGGCGCTCCGCCCCGGCGCCACTTGGAGCCGCTGCAGTACAGCGCCATCTCCCTGTCCGAGCGGAACTACCGATGAGCCGCACCCTTTCCCTCACCTTGCGCATCTGGCGGCAGCCCGGCCCCGGGGACCCCGGCGCCTTCGAAACCCACCGGCTCGAGGGGGTGTCCACCGATCTGTCGCTGCTGGAGGCCCTCGATGGGCTCAACGAGCGGTTGATCACCGCCGGCCAACGGCCGGTGGGCTTCGACCACGATTGCCGCGAGGGCATCTGCGGCGCCTGCGGCTTTCTGGTGAACGGCCAGGCCCACGGCCCCTCAGCCCTCACCACGGTCTGCCAGCTTTACCTGCGCGCCTTCGCCGACGGAGCCACCCTCACCTTGGAACCCTTCCGCGCCCGCGCCTTTCCGCCCCTGCAAGACCTGGCGGTGGATCGCTCCGCCCTCGACCGCATCATCGAAGCCGGCGGCTACTGCTCGGTCAACGCCGGCAGTGCCCCTGAGGCCAACGCCATCCTGATCGGCCGCGACCAGGCCGCCCGCGCGTTCGATACCGCCACCTGCATCGGTTGCGGCGCCTGCGTGGCCAGCTGCCCCAACGCCTCCGCCAGCCTGTTCACCGCCGCCAAGATCGCCCACCTGGCCCAGCTGCCCCAGGGGCAACCGGAACGCTCCCGCCGCCTGCAGAAGATGCGGGCCGCGATGGAGGCCGAGGGGTTTGGCGGCTGCAGCGGCCATCTGGAGTGCGAGGCGGTCTGTCCCAAGGGCATCTCCGCCGACTGGATCAGCTGGATGCAGCGCGAGTCGCGCCGGCAGGCGCAGCCATGAACGGGAGCGGCCGCCGATGACCGCTAGCCCTCCCCCGGTGGATGTGGTGGTGGTGGGCGCCGGCCTCTCGGGGCTGGTGGCTGCCCGCGAGCTGCGCCGCCGCGGTCGCCGGGTGACCGTGCTGGAGGCCCGCGATCGGGTAGGGGGGCGCATGGTGTCGGCCGCCACCCTTGGCGGGGCGCGGGTGGAGCTCGGGGGCCAGTGGGGCGGCGCCACCCACCACCGTTTCCAGGCCCTGAGCGAGGAGCTGGGCCTGCACCGCTTCCCCAGCCACTACGACGGCGCCAGCGTGCTGCACTGGCAGGGGCGTCGGCAGGAGGCGGAGCTCGAGGCCGACTTCCAGCGCAGCCTGCTCTTCTTTCGCCCCGAGGCTCTCGACCTGCCCGAGGCGGAGGTGGCGGCAGCGCTCGCCCTGCACCAAAAGCTGCTGGCCCTGGCGGCAACGGTGGACCCGCTCCGGCCGTGGCGCACCCCCGGCGCCGCCGCGCTCGATGCCGAGACCGTGGCCAGTTGGCTGGATCGGCAGGGCGCCCCCCCCATGGCCCGCTACGTGGCCGAATGGCATACCCGCGTGGGGGGCAGTGGCGGCTACGAGCCCGGCGAAGCCTCGATCCTCCACCTGGCCTGGACCCAGGCGGTCGCCCCCCAGATCGAAACCCCGGAGGCGTGGTTGCTGGCGGAGGGGGCCGGGGCGATCCCACCCCTGCTGGCCGCCGATCTGGGGGAGGCGGTGCGCCTGGAGCAGCCGGCGGTGGCGATTGAGCATGGTCCCGCCGGGGTGGTGGTGCACAGCGCGGACGGCAGCCGCCACGCCGCTTCCCTGGTGATCGTGGCCCTGCCGCCGGCGTTGCGGGAGCGGCTGCGCTTTGAGCCCCCCCTGCCGCCCTCCTTCTCTGCCCTGGCCCAGCGGGCGCCCATGGGTTCCATGCTCAAGGTGCTGGCGGTCTACCCCACGGCCTGGTGGCGTGCGAAAGGCTGGAGCGGCCTGGCGATCGGCGATCTGCCCTGCGTAGAACTCACGGCCGACAGCTCCCCCCCCTCGGGCCGGCCCGGGGTTCTGGCGGCCTTCGTGGCGGGCGCCCGGGTCCGTCGGCTGGCGCCCGAGCAGCGTCGGGCGGCGATCCTGGCCGATCTGGTGGCCTTCTGGGGCGAGGCCGCCGCCACACCGGAGGAGCTGATCATTCAGGACTGGAACGCCGAACCCTGGACCACCGGGGCGTTTACGTCCTATCTGGTGCCAGGCGCCTGGACATCGGTGGGTACGGCGCTGCGGGAGCCGGTGGGGCCGGTGCTCTGGGCCGGCACCGAGGTGGCGAGTCGCTGGCCCGGCTATTTCGAAGGGGCGATCGAGGCGGGCCACGCCGCGGCGCAGGCGGCCCTCCCCCATTTGGGGGGGTAAGGGGCGATCAGTATCCAGAAGCCTGGGCGAACTCTGTAGGGTTCAATTGCTTATGGTCCCCAGGGCACCCCAGTCCTAAAGAGGGCCTCCCCGGGCTTCGCCGCCCCCATCGCCACCCCGCCGGATGACCCGCGAGGCCCTCCAGCTCCTCCTCATTCTCGGGTTGCCGCTGATCGCTCTGGCAGCGGGCTTCCGGCTCGGCCGCTGGCGCCCCCAACGCCCCACGGTGGAGCCGGCCCTGGCCGAAGAACTGCGCCGGCTGCGGCCACGGGATCTGGAGCTGCTCGTCCAGCCGATCCTGCTGGTGGCCAACCCCGGCCAGTTCGCGCTGGAGGTGATGCCCCGCGCCCGCACGCCACGGCTGCGCACGCTCGACAGCCTCCAGCTCTACGCCCTGGCCCGCCGATTAGGCGTTGCCCCCCATCTCGACCAGCTCGTGATCCAGGGCCTCCCCGAGCTGCAGGAAACCCTGGCTCGCGATCCCGCCACCGCGGCCCGGCTCGATCACGTCGCCTTCAACCTCAACGCCGAATCGCTGGCGGGCCCCCAGGCCCTGCAGGAGATGCTGCTTCAGCTCCGTCGCCAGGGCGTCGATCACCGCGGCTACGCCATCGAGATCAGCGAGATGGCCGTCAGCCAGAGGCTGGATGGCGTCAGCCCCGCCACCACCGTTGCGGAGCGGATCCATCGGGAGCTGGGGGTGCGGGTCTGCGTCGACCGCTTCGGATCGGCGGTGAGCGGCCTGCGCAACATTGCCGAGGGGTGGTACGACGCCATCAAGCTCCACCCCGAGCTGGTGCGCGATCTGCATGGCTCGTTCCGCCTCCAGCGCTTCCTTGGGGCCTTCCTCAGCAGCGCCCACTCCCTCGGCAAGGTGGTGGGGACGGAGGGCGTCACCGAGTACCGCGACCTGGTGACCGCGATCCGGCTTGGCGCTGATGCCTTGCAGGGGCCCCTGATCTCCCGCCCCATTCATCCCGACGCGCTGCCGCTGTTCCTGATCCGTTCCCCCTGGGCTGATGCCGAGGGGGTGCGGTTGCTGCTGGCCCCCCTGCGCGACACTCCCGTCCCGTCTGATCCGCAGGTCCCCAACGAACGCCGCGCCGCGCTGTCCCTGGAGAGGTCCATTCTGGAGAACTGGGCTGGCCTGCGCAGCTTTGAGGAGTTTGTGCTGCTGTTCGTCAACGAGCTGCGCAGCTGGGGCCTCGATACCCAGCGCCTCTCCCTGGCCTTCCTGCCGGATAGAGACGATGTCGACTGCTTTCAGTACATCTGGTATTCCCACAAACCCGGGGAGGTGGAGACCCTGTGCATGGGCCGCGATTTCCTCGAGCAGCCCGAGCACCTGGCCAGCCCGCTGCATTACCTCGCCACCTCCGCCGGCATGCTGCGGCGCCGATTGGATAGCGAATCCCCTGGCTTCCCATTTCTGCGCACGCTCCAGGAGCGGGGCGCCACCGATTACCTCGGCATCCGGCTCGAATCGCGGGGCGTCTCCGTGCCGGTGCTCACGATCGCCCTGCAGGGCGCAAGCCGCTTCAACGATGACCAGATCCAGCGCATCGAATCGCTCAGCGCCCTGCTGAGTCTGCTGTTCCACAGCTTCGAGAGCGAGCGAGCCAAGCGGCTCGCCCTGCTCGATCCCCTCACCCAGCTGGCCAATCGCCGCAGTTTTGATTCTTTCTTAAAGGGGAACATTGCCGCCGCGCGCGTCGCCAACCGCGACATGGCCCTGCTGTTGCTCGACATCGACCGCTTCAAGGAGGTCAACGACACGTATGGCCATGCCCACGGCGACCAGTGCCTGCGGCAGCTCGCCGCGATCCTCACCCATCAGCTGCGCCAGGAGCGTGATTTCCTCGCTCGTCTGGGGGGGGAGGAGTTCGCGGTGATCCTGCAGGACATCGATGCCCCCCAGGCCCTGGTGCTCGCGGAGCGGCTGCGGGCCTGTGTGGCTGCTGTGCCAATCACCCATGCTCGCCTCGGCCACACCCATCCGCTCACGGTCAGCATCGGAGCGGCGGTGTGGGAAGCGGCCTCGGGCCAGGCCTGCAAGCCCGAGGCGTTGCAGCAGCTCGCCGATGAATGCCTCTACGAGGCCAAGAACGCTGGCCGCAACCAGGTGGTTTGCCGCCGATTCGGGGAGGTGACCGCCGGCCTTCCCCCCGCCGGGCCTCCTCCCGGCCCTCCCCCCGGCCCTCCTCCCGCCTGATCCCGCCTCAGCCTCACTCCGGGCAGGCGCGCCAGCCCTCCGCGAAGGCGGAGCGCTCCTCCAGCTGCGCCGCGATGCGCTCCGCCAGATCCGACTCCATCAGCGCCACCGCCAGGCCAGCGGCCACCCGGGCGGCGATCCCCCGCACCACCGAGGCATCGGGCCCGGTGTCCGACCAGGGAAGCTGGCGCACCGCTTCGGCGGTGAGGGTCGCCAGGTCATCGAGCAGATCGCCCTGGCCCACCAGGGCCGACACCACCACAGAGTCCACCCGGTCGAGGGCCGAGGGCACGGGTAGCAGGTGGGGCAGCTTGCGCCGCACGCGCCAGGGCCCCGGGCAGGCCTCGTCATCGTGGTGCAGAAGGGCCAACTGATCCGCCCGGATCGGCCGCGGCTCGGAATCCATCGGCAGGGGTGCGCAACGTCCCGATGGTGCCGCTTCCGCTGCGTTTGCGCCGCCCCCGTGGTGGGCCCACCACAGGAAAATTCGCCAGCCGGGTCGGCCGGCCGATAGCGTGCCGGCAGTTCCACCCCGTTGATGGCGAAGGTAGAGATCTACACCTGGTGCGCCTGCCCCTTCTG
>CANEWU010000007.1 GCA_947442825.1 Synechococcaceae cyanobacterium | reverse complement strand
CTGGCCTTTGTGCTGCCCGGCCTCACCCGCCGGGAGCGGCGGTTGGTGGCCCCGGCGGTGGCCGGATCCACAGTGCTCTTCGCCGCTGGCCTGGCCTTCGCCTGGTGGGCCCTGGTGCCGGCCGCCCTGCGCTTCCTGGTGAGCTACGGCGCCGATGTGGTGGAGCCGATCTGGTCGATTGAGCGCTACCTCGACTTTGTGCTGGTGCTGATGGTGGCCACGGCCCTGGCCTTCCAGCTGCCCGTACTGCAACTGCTGCTCGGAGCCCTCGGCCTGCTCGACGCCCCCACCATGCTGCGGGCCTGGCGCTGGGTGGTGCTGGTGAGCGCCCTGGCCGGCGCGGTGCTGACCCCCTCCACCGATCCGGTGACGATGCTGCTGCTCAGCGGCGCGATCACCCTGCTGTACCTGGTGGGGGTGGGGCTGGTGGCCGTGGCCCAGGGCGTGCGCCCAGCGGCCTGGGGCCCGGGGGTAGCGGCGGGGCGGAATCCCTAAAGCAGGTCCTGAACCACCAGGGCAGCACAGAGCTGGACGGCTCAGAGCAGAAACTCGCTGCTCCTACCCTCCGGCAGCTCCAGGGGCAGGGAGAGGGCCCGGCCGAGACGTGGCCGGTCGCGGGTGGTGCGCAACCAGTGCCGCACCTGGGCGGCAACCCCCAGGCCGTTGAGGGTGGCCACCAGATCCTCCACATGGGCCCCGTAGGCCTCGGCGGTCATCGGGAAGGACTGCTGCTCCAGGTAGCCCCACATCACCTGCAGATAGAGACGGCCACGGCGCACGATCAGCTGCAGGTCGTAACTGGCCTGCCAGCGGCCCCGCAGGACCGCCAGCAGCTCCTCGGCGCTGAGGGGGGCACCGGCGGGGGCTGGATCGGGGGAGGGGGGCTCAAGCGGAGGGCCGGAAGGCGACACGGTCGGGGTGGTGGGGGCGTGGGAACGCGACAGCATGTTGCAGCCGGGGCGGGCAAGCCGCGAGGCCGGCACGGCGCGGGAACCGCACGGTTCATAATGGGCGCCACGTCGGCCCGGCACCCCGGCCCGGAATCCCGGAAGTTCTCCATGACCCAGATCCCTGCAGGCTCCGCGAGCGGTGATGTGCCCGGAATGGGTCGGCGCCAGTTCATGAACCTGCTCACCTTCGGCTCCGTCACCGGCGTCGCCCTCGGTGCGCTCTACCCGGTTGTGAACTACTTCATTCCCCCCAAGGCCGCCGGCAGTGGCGGGGGCACCAGCGCCAAGGACGAGCTGGGCAACGCCGTTACGGCCAGCGGTTGGCTCGCCAAGCACAAGGAGGGCGACTACGCCCTGGTGCAGGGCCTCAAGGGCGATCCCACCTATCTGCTGGTGGATGGTCCGGAGTCGATCGGCGCCTATGGCATCAACGCCATCTGCACCCACCTGGGCTGCGTGGTGCCCTGGAACACCGCCGCCAACAAGTTCATGTGCCCCTGCCACGGCAGCCAGTACGACGCCGCCGGCAAGGTGGTGCGCGGTCCCGCCCCCCTTTCCCTGGCCCTGGCCCACGTGTCGGTCGAAAACGACAACGTGTTCCTCACCCCCTGGACCGAGACCGATTTCCGCACGGGGGAGAAGGCCTGGTGGGCCTGATCCCGCAGTACACCGCTCCCGCCTCCGTCGCCCGCCCCCCCGTCGCCCACGTCCCGACCATGCGTCGCCTTTTCTCCACCCTCACCGGCCTTCCTCTCCGCGCCGTCCTCGCCGCCAGCCTCTGCCTAGGCATTCTTCTGGCCGGAGCCACCCCCAGCTGGGCCTACCCCTTCTGGGCCCAGCAGAACTACGCCAGCCCGCGGGAAGCCACGGGCAAGATCGTCTGCGCAAACTGCCACCTGGCCAAGAAAGCCACCCGGGTGGAAATTCCCCAGGCCGTCTTCCCCGACACGGTGTTCAAGGCGGTGGTGGAGGTTCCCTACGACACGTCCGTGCAGCAGCCCTCTGGCGATGGCAGCCCCACCGGACTGAACGTGGGCGCGGTGGTGATGCTGCCCGAGGGCTTCCGCCTGGCGCCGCCGGAGCGCCTGAGCGAGGAGCTGAAGGAGGAGACCCAGGGCATCTACTACACGCAGTACAGCGACGATCAGCCCAACATCCTGCTGGTGGGCCCCCTTCCTGGGGACCAGCACCAGGAGATCGTCTTCCCGATCCTTTCTCCCGATCCTTCTCAGGACAGCAGCATCCACTTCGGTAAGTACCAGCTGCACGTGGGCGGCAACCGCGGCCGCGGCCAGGTGACCCCCGAAGGCGTCAAGACCAACAACAACGTCTTCTCCACGCCTGTGGCGGGCCGCATCAGCACCATCAGCTCCGGTGAGAACGGTGCCTCGGTGGTGGAGATCCAGGCCGCCGACGGCACCACCACCAGCGAAACGATCCCCGCAGGCCCCACCCTCACCGTGAAGGTGGGCGAGGCGGTGGAGGCCGGTGCTGCACTCACCAGCGACCCGAACGTGGGGGGCTTCGGCCAGATTGATGCCGAAGTTGTGCTCCAGAATCCGGTTCGCATCTACGGGATGCTCGCCTTCTTCGCCGCCGCGGCCCTCGCCCAGATCATGCTGGTGCTCAAGAAGCGTCAGGTGGAGAAGGTGCAGGCCGCGGAGGGCGTCTGAGCCAGCTGCCAGCCGTTCCCCCCGTTATGGCCTCCCTGGCCGTCTTCACCTCCCCGGGGCCCCTGCTCTTCCAGCTGGGGCCTTTCTCCCTGCGTTGGTACGGCCTGCTGATCGCCATCGCCGTGCTCACGGGCCTGGGCCTGGCCACCCGCCTCGGTCGGCGTCGGGGCATCGACCCCGCCCTGATCACCGATCTGCTGCCGGTCCTGGTGCTAGGGGCCGTTATCGGTGCACGCCTTTATTACGTGCTGCTCGAATGGCAGCAATACCGCGGCCGCTGGCTGGATGTGTTCGCCATCTGGCGCGGCGGCATCGCCATCCATGGAGCCCTGCTGGGCGGCTCCCTGGCCCTGGTGCTGTTCTGCCGTTTGCGGCGCCAGGCCTTCTGGCCACTGCTTGATGTACTGGTGCCGGCTGTGGCCCTGGGTCAGGCCATCGGTCGCTGGGGCAACTTCTTTAATTCCGAAGCCTTCGGACTGCCCACAGATCTCCCCTGGAAGCTCACCATCCCTCCCCCCAATCGCCCTGCCCCCTTTCTCGAGCAGACCACCTTCCACCCCACCTTCCTCTACGAATCCCTCTGGAATCTGGGAGTCTTTGCCCTGCTGCTGGTGCTCTTCCACCAAGCCAGCCGCGGCCGCCTGAGCCTGCCGGCCGGAGCGCTGAGCTGTGTCTACCTGATGGCGTACAGCACGGGCCGGGTGTGGATCGAAGCCCTGCGCCTTGATCCCCTCTGCCTGTTCGCCTCCCCCCCCTTCTGTGAGGGGGGCCTGCGGATGGCGCAGCTGGTGAGCCTGCTGCTGATCGCCCTCGGCGCCGTGGGCCTCTGGTGGCTCTACTCCCGCCGCCGCCCCCTCCCAGACCCCAGCGGGGTGGGCGCATGACGTCGTTCCCCGTGCAGATCGTGGGGGCGGGCCCCGGCGCCCCCGACCTGTTGACCCTGCGGGCAGCCCGGGCGATCGAGCAGGCGGAGGTGCTGGTGTGGACCGACTCCCTCATCAACCCCCACATCGCCGCCCTGGCGCCCAGCGGCTGCGAAAGCCTGCGCACCAGCACCCTCACCCTCGAGGAGGTGATGGCGGTGGTGATCGAGAGGGCGCAGGCGGGCCGCCGGGTGGTTCGGCTCCATGATGGGGATCCCTGCCTCTACGGCGCCCTCCAGGAGCAGGTGTGCCGCCTGGCCGACGCCGGGCTGGAGGTGGAGGTGATCCCCGGGCTCAGCGCCTACCAGGCCACGGCGGCCGCCCTCGGTGCCGAGCTCACGATCCCGGGCCTGGTGCAGACGATTGTGCTCAGCCGCGCCGGCGGCCGCACCGGCACTCCCGAGCGCGAATCGCTGGCCCACCTGGCGGCGCTGCGGGCCTCTCTCTGCCTCTATCTCAGCGCCCGCCACGTGGAGGAGGTGCAGGAAGAGCTGCTGCGCCACTACCCCGCCGACACCCCCGTGGCGATCGGCTATCGGGTGAGCTGGCCCGACCAATGGCTGACGGTGGTGCCCCTGGCGGAGATGGCACGGGTCAGCCGCGAGCGCGAGCTGATCCGCACCACCCTGTACGTCGTCAGTCCGGCCCTGCGGCCGCCGGGCGATGCCCGCTCCCGCCTGTACTCCGCCAGCCATCACCACCTGTTCCGGGGCGGGGCTTAGGGCTGATCCAGCTCGTCCGCCAGCCGGTCGAGACGATCGGCCAGCTGCGCCGGCTCCTCCAGCATCACCATGTCGCACTCCACATTGCGGGGCTTGACTCCATGGGGATCGGCGCGCAGACAACCGAAAGCCAGCCAGCGCAGACCCTGGAGGCTCGCCTGCAGGTGATAGGTGCTGCTGGGGCTCACCTCTGCTGCGGACAAGGTGATGACCGAACGCCCGGCCAGCGAGCGGCCGAAATACAGCAACAGGTGCAGAGCACTGCCCCTGGGACCGGCAACCACCGAGGCGTAGCGAAGCTGCTGGAGCTGTTCGGCCAGGGGCTGGGTTTCGGGCCAGGCGATCCGCCAGCCCCGCCGCCGCAGCTCCTGCTCCAGGGCCTCCTCCCCCAGAATCATCCGACAGGAGGAATCCAGGCGGGAGCGGCTGAGATAGAGGCGGCTGCCATCGGGCTCCCCGGCGATCGGCGGGGGCAGCCGCACCGCGGGCCCGAGCCGCCGTTCCACCAGCAAGCGCAGATGGCGCGGGTGTTCGGCCTGGATGCTGTGGCCATTGCGCATCGACGGCACAGGCATCAGCACCCGCTCGGCCCGCAGCGGCGTCTCCAGCGAGCTGCTGCTGCGCCACCGTCGCGGGGCAGCCGGCAGCAGGCTCTCCAACTCGGCCAAGGCGGGGGCCGCCTGGGCGGAGACCATCAGCACCGCCTGGTCACCGGCGGCGGCGAGCCAATCGAGGCCGGGATCCAGCAGGGGGCCGAGCCAGGCGGCAGTTTCGGTGAGCCAATGGCCGAAATGCTCGAACTCCACATAGGGAAGAAACACCAGCGTCGACACAGGCACTGCCGACGACGACAACGACGCCAGCTCCGAGCGAGCGATCCACTCCGGTTGGGGGAAGGGGAAGCGCTCCAGATCGCCCCCCCGCCGCAGGCAGGTGGCCTCCAGGAGCCGACCCTCCGGATCGATCAGGCCCTGACCACCGGGCAGGAGCAAGGCCGGCCCCAGCTCCTGCCGATGGCACCCCGGCTGGTGCGTCGCCGGTCCATCGGGCCGGCCGACCGTCTGCAGCGTCAGCGGCGGCCCGATGCCACAGCGCCCGGCCAGCCCCGGCTCGGGATCGAGAGGGGGGCGATGATCCATCCGCGGCGGGAGGGGCGGAGAGGGCGGGCGCTCGAATCGTATCGGGGGGGTGGGGGTTGCTGTCCGCTGGTCGCCGCGTCCGCGGGCGCTTGCCCTGGTCTCGATTTCCCTGGGCCTGAGCCTGGTAGGGGCCTGTTTCGGCTGGGCGGCGGAGCCTAGGGCGCGGAAGGAGGGGCCGCAGGAAGCTCGTGAAGCTCCTGCTCCAGCCGCTGGCGATCGAAGCGGCAGCCGAGGCGATCAGCAATGGCGGCGGCGTCCTGCTCCGCGATTCCCAGACAGCAGGTGCCACCGGGCGAAGGGGTGACGTGGAAAACAAGCCCGGCCACGGCCGGGATGCTCACCTCGCCGAGCATCAGGCGGCGGGCCCGCTTGTCGATGAGCTGGGGGCGGACGCCACCGAAACCTTCAGCGAAGCGCAGATCCTCCAACCGCAATCCGGGAACGATCTTGCGCACATCGGCAAGGAACAGGCGCCGCCGCAACCAGGGCACCTCGTAGAAAATGTTGCGCAGGATGTAGTTGCGGATATCGGCCACCCCAAACAATTGCCACAACACCGCCAGCACGGCGCCATCGAGCCGCAGCACCTTCAGGAATTCCCAGAAGGATGCCGCCACGTAGCGCTCCAGCCGGGGCAGCAACAGGGCGGTGGGGCCGAAGCGGGTCTGGCCAGGCACTCGCACATCCGGATCGCCGTGCAGCGCAGCGAACGGCAGGCGATCGTTCTGCACGGTGTAAACCTTGCCGTTGAGGCAGGCGGGAGTGAAATAGAAGCTGCCGGCCACAGGCAGACACGAATAGTGCAGCCCGAAGCCCAGCCGCTGGGCCATCAGCAGGCTGCGGGCGCCGGCGTTGACGACCACCTGGCGGGCGCGCACCTGGCTCGGGCCCCCGGGACCCTCCAGCTCCACCAGGAAGGCAGTTGGCGCGAGGGGATCCGGCCCCTCCGGCCGGATCGCCGTGACCGTGGTACCGAGGCGGAGATCCAGCTCGCGCTCGCTGTCCGCCAAGGCGGTACGGGCCTGCGCTACGAAGGAGGCGGATAGCTCTTCGTAGTCCACCGCCGTGGCGGCATCACGGATACCGAGGGCCACGATCTCCTCCGGCCGGGGCTGCCCGTCCCGCAGCGCCACCGCTGGCTCCCACTCGGCAATCGCCTGGGCATCGAGCAGCTGCATCGCCGGGAAATGGGGGGAAAAGCGCACGAAACGCTCCCGCAGGAAGCTGCACTCCCGCTCCCCCACGCCCAGCACCATCTTTGGGGTATGGAACACACAGCGAGCGGCCTCCTGGGGGGAAAGCAGCCCGGCATAGCGGCCAATCATCTCGGCGGTGCGCTTCACCGCCAGCGCCTTCTCCAGGGTGTAGTTGGTCTCGATGTCGCCGCAGTGGATCGTCTGGCTGTTGCTGGTGGCCTTGGAATTGACCTGTGCCAGCTGTCCATAGCGCTCCACAAGCGTCAGCCGGCCGAGGTCGGTGTAGCGGGCCAGAACAAACAGCAGGGCGGTGCCGCAGACGCCACCCCCGACGACCAGCACGTCGGTCTGCGGGATCTCCTGCGGGATGGCGTGGGAGATCTCTGCGGCTTCTGCGGCGGCGGGCGGGGGGGACGCGGCGGGGCCTGACTGCGGCACCGGGAAAAGGGGATGGCAAGCCCCATGCTGACCGATGGCCCCTCCCCACGCCGGGCGAGGGGGGATCAGTGGTGGTTTATGATGGCCTCAACGCAACCCTCTCCACTGGGGAGCCGGTCTGCGGGCGATTAGCACAGCGGTAGCGCACTTCCTTCACACGGAAGGGGTCACTGGTTCGAATCCAGTATCGCCCATTATTCCCAAACTTCCCTTACGTCCGTCGAGGTAGCTGGAAAATTTTACCTGCAAACAACGCAAATCCTGCGACACAAGACGCAGAAGGGGTAATCCAGCTCGACGAGGCTCCCCCGCATCGCCATACTGACGGCGCAAGATTACGCCTTGGCCCGGTGTCTGACTCTTCGCCCGACACTCCCCCCAACCCCGGATCGCCGCCTCCCTTGCAGGGGATCCCCGAGCTGAAGGACCTGGGCCAGCGCCTGCGCCGGGCACGGGAGGGGCGAGGGATCGGAGTGGCCGAGCTGGCTGATCGCCTGCATCTGGCGCCTGAGCAGCTGATCGCCCTGGAAAGCGGCGACCGCCTGCATCTGCACGAACCGGTGTTCGTCATCGCCCAGGCGAAACGGGTGGCCCAGGCCCTAGGGGTCGATGTGAGCGAGCAGGTGGACAACCTGCGCCACAGCCGGCTGATGGAGAGCCAGGCACCCGCCGCCGTGCCGATGGCCCCGCCCCCCGAGGATCCCGACCTGTCGCCGCCCTCCAGCTGGGGCCTGGCGGCCGCCATCGCCGGCCTCACCCTGCTGCTCGGCCTCGTGGTGGCCCAGGGGATCCGCCACTGGCCCCCCCAATGGAACCCGTCCCCGCCGGCCGCCCGCAACGCCGGTGCCGGGCGGCCGGCGGGCGGGGGGGCCACTGCGGCCGGCAGTCCGGGCGTGCTGCTGTTGCGCAGCAAGGAGCCGAGCTGGGTGGAAGTGCGCGATGTCGAAGGCCAGGTTCTCTACAGCGGCCTGCTGGAGAAGGAGGCACGCTTCCGGCTCGGCAAGGGGCTGCGGGTGCTGGCCGGACGGCCCGATCTGGTAACGGCCAGCGTCGGCGGCGGCGCGTCCCGCCAACTCGGCACGATCAGTGAGGTGGACTGGCAGGACTTCGTGGCACCATCGGCTCCGGCCATGGATCCGTCACCAACCCCGGCACCTTGAGGGTCAGCCCGGTCAGTTCCAGCACCAGCTCGGCGCAGCCGCCCAGGCTCCAGCGCTCCAGGCTCAGATCCACCGGTGGCTCGCCCGCCGCAGAAGCCGTGGGCAGCAACTCAATCGCCAGGCCGGTGGGCCGGCCGGACGAGCCCTCCTGATGCACCCGCAGAGACTCGATCAGGGCGGCCGGCCGTCGATCGAGGGCGGCGGCCAGCCGCAGCAGCAGGGCCATCGACTGCACGAGGCGCCGCTGCTCACGCCCCTCGATCAACTGCCACGACTCGTGGCGCTTCTTCGGCAGGCTGCGGCGGTGGTAGCGGGCGATAGCCGCCACCATCAGGTGCTCGACCTGGGAATGGCCGAGCAGTTCGCCATGGTGGATCAGGTACCAGGTGTGTTTGTGATAGGCGCCGATGTTGATGAACTTGCCGCAGGCATGCAGCTGGGCGGCGGCCCAGAGCAGCCGCCGGCCCTCGCCACCGTCCTCATGGAGCAGACCCCGGCTCTGGTCGTAGAGGCTGAGGGCATAGCCAGCCACGCGGCCGGCCCGGTCGGGATCCACGCCGTAGGTACGTGCCAGGTGCAGCACCGCCCGCTCGCGGATCGTGCTCTGGAAGGCAAAGCGATCCCCCAGAAGGTCGTTGCGCAGCATCCAATCGACGATCAGTCCCTCCCGCAGCGCCCGGTCGCAGACCACAAGCTCATCAGCCCGGAGCATGGCCATCGCCGTCTGCAGGATGAGGGCCCCCGGCACGATGATTTCGGCCCGGCGATCGTTGAGGGCGGGCAGGGCGCGGCGCTGCTCCAGCGACATCGTCAGCAGGCGATCCACCAGGGCATCGAGGCGCTCCCGGCTGAGCCGATAGCCGTTCACCTTCAGGGGCGGCCGGGAATCCTCCGCGGCCGCCAGGGCCGCCAGGCTCATGGCGGTGCCGCTGGTGGCCACCAGCAGCGGCCGCTCGCCGCTTCCCAAGCCGCGACGCACCTCCGAGACCGCTGGGTCCAGGGCGCCGCGGATGTAGGCCTCCAGGAAGCTGCGCCGGGCGACCGGTAGGGGATCCTCCTGGCAGAACTCCCGCTGCAGCCGCACCGCGCCGATGCGGGTGCTGGTGAAGGCCCGGCCGTCGCGGCCATCCGCCAGGATCAGCTCGGTGGATCCGCCGCCGATGTCGAGGATCGTGTGGGGCGTCTCCCCCAGGGGCATGGCGGAGAGCACGCCGAGATAGATCAGGCGCGCCTCCTCCGGGCCGCTGATCAGGTCGACCTCCAGGCCGAGGCGCTCCTGCAGGGTGAGCAGGAACTCCCGGCCGTTGGGCGCCTCGCGGGCGGCGCTGGTGGCCCCAGTGACGATCTGCTCGACCCCATGGCTGTCCGCGAGGTCACGGAAGCGGCGCAGGGTCTGGAAGCCTCGCTCGAGGGCTTCGGCGGTGATCGCCCCACTTTCGGGATCCATCTCCCCCAGCCGGGTGGTGGCTTTCTCCGCCAGCAGCACCCGGAAGCTGTGCAACGCCGGATCAACGGCCGCGATCAGCAGATGGGTGGAATTGGTGCCGATGTCGATGGCAGCCACCCGCCGCTCGCGGTCAGCAGCCCCATTCGGAAGGCGCTGGTCGGGGGTCTGGGCCATCGAATCCGCTCTCTGCGGCGCCTCACTTTGCCATCACCGCGGCACGGCCGGGCTTGCCTTGGCTGGGGCGCCGAGCCCTAGGGTGCCAGCGCGAAACCGGGCAGCATGGGTCTGAGCGCGATCGGCGATCTGCTGCGTCTGATCCGCTGGCACAAGCCCAGCGGCCGCCTGATCCTGCTCATCCCCGCCGGCTGGGCCCTCTGGCTCAACCCCAGCGCGCCGCCGGGTCCGGCCCTGGTGGGCCGGATGCTGCTCGGGGGGCTGGCCGTGAGCGCCGCCGGCTGCATCGCCAACGACCTCTGGGACCGCCGCATCGACCCGCTGGTGGAACGCACCCGCGACCGACCGCTGGCCGCGGGTCGGGTGGGGGTGCCGGTGGCCCTGGCGCTGCTCCTGCTCTGCCTGCTGGTGGCGCTGATCACGGTACTGAGCCTTCCCTACCCACGCCGCGACCTGGTGCTGGCCCTGGCGGTGGCGGCCCTGCCGCCGGTTCTGCTCTACGCCTCCGCCAAACGGTGGTTCGCCTTCCCCCAGCTGGTGCTCGCCCTCTGCTGGGGCTTCGCGGTACTGATCCCCTGGGCCGCGGCCAGCGCCTCCCTGGCCGGCGGCTGGGCCCTGGCGCTCACCTGGCTGGCCACCGTGCTGTGGACCTTCGGCTTCGACACCGTCTACGCCATGAGCGACCGGGACGACGACCGCAGCGTGGGCGTGCGCAGCAGCGCCCTCACCCTCGGGGACCGTGCCCCCCTGGTGGTGGGGCTCTGCTACTCCCTTACGTGCATCGCTCTGGCCTATGCGGCCCTGGTGCAGGGGATCGCGGTGCCGGCGTTCTGGATCCCCTGGGGGCTGGCCAGCGCAGGCATGGTGCGGGAGAGCGCCGTGCTGCAGCGCCCCGATCTGCCCCGCTCCGCCTACGCACACCACTTCACCCGACAGGTGTGGCTCGGGGGGCTGCTGCTGCTGGCTCTGATCCTGCCCCAACTGCCGGCGCTGCCATGAGCCCCTCGCCCGCCCTGCCCCTGCCACCACCCCTGCGTCCAGGCGACCGGGTGCGACTGGTGGCCGCCAGCTCGGCCCTCGCCGAGGGCGGACGGCTGGAGGAGGGCCTGGCGCTGCTGGGGCGCTGGGGGCTGGTGGTGGACGCAGAGACCCTGGCGATCCGGGAACGGCGCTGGGGCTACCTGGCCGGCCGCGATCACGAGCGGGCCGCCGATCTACACCTGCCGGCCGGAGAGAGCGCCCCCCCGGCCCTCTGGGCATGCGTGCGGGGGGGCTGGGGCTCAGCCCGGCTGCTGGAGGCCCCCCTTGCCCAACCATCGGGCTGGCTGCTGGGTTTCTCCGATGTCACCTCCCTGCTGCTCGATCGGGTCGCCCGGGGCCAGGGCGGCGGCGTCCACGGACCGATGCTGACCACCTTGGCGGCGGAGCCGGCCTGGAGCCAGGAGCGGCTGCGGGCCCTGCTGTTCGGGGAACCGGTGGAGGCGCTGCAGGGCGAAGGCTGGCGGGCGGGCATCGCCGAAGGCCCCCTGCTGGTGGCCAACCTCACCGTGGCCACCCATCTGCTCGGCACCCCCCACCTGCCGTCCCTGCGCGGCGCCATTTTGATCCTGGAGGACGTGGGCGAAGCCCCCTACCGGATCGAGCGGATGCTCACCCATTGGCGCCTGAGCGGCGCCCTCCGGCAGCTGGCCGGGCTGGGCTTCGGCAGCTTTGAGGGCTGCGAGGAGGCGGACAACCGCGCCGGCGAACCCGACAGCCACCGCTTTTCCGTGGAGCAGGTGCTGCGGGAGCGCAGCCTCGACCTGGAGCTGCCGGTGGTGGCCCATCTGCCGGTGGGGCACAGCCCTGGCAACGCCGCCCTACCCCTAGGGTGCACCGCCCGGCTGGACGGGGGGCGGGGCTACCTGAAGCTGCTCTGAGCTAGGCGCGCCGGGGCACCGTGCTGCCGCTGCCATCGCGCACCGCGTGATAGCCGGGGGAAAGGATTTCCACGCCAGAGGCGGCGAACTCGTCCTGGAGGGCGGCAAGCAGCTCGGAGAGGGTTTCCCGGTAGCGGTCCACATCCCTCACGCAGGCGTTGAGCTCGTAGCTGATGTGGAAGTCGTTGAGGGAGGTCTGCAGCACCCGGGGCGCCGGCTCGTCGCAGATGCCGGGCACGCTGGCAGCGGCCGCCCGCATCAGGGCATGGACCTGGCGCCAGGGCACGTCGTACCCGATGGTGATCGTGGTGGCGAGCGCCACAGGCCGATGAATCTCCCGTTCGGCGAGGCTGAAGTTGGTGATCGAGGCTCCGATCACCGTGGCGTTGGGGATGCTCACCAGCTCGTTGCGGGGCGTGAGCACGCGCGTCACCAGCAGGGCGCTGTCCTGCACCACCCCAATCACCCCGTTGATCTCCACCCGGTCACCCTCGCGGAAGGCGCGGGTATAGATGAGCATCAGACCGCTGATCACGTTGGTGGCCACGGCGCTGGAGCCCAGGGCCGCCAGCACGCCCACGAAGAGGCCAGCCCCCTGGAAGGCGCTACTGCCCGAGCCGGGTACATACGGATAGGCGATCACCAGGCCCGCCAACAGCAGGGCACCGGCCACGAGCCGTTTGGTGGGCTGGGCCCATTCCGGGTAGAACCCCGGGATCTGCAACCGGCCCCGGCCGATCTCGGAGAACCAGGCGTTCGTGGCCCGGATCACCATCGCCGTGATCGCCAGGATCAGGGCGATGCTGACCAGGTTGGGGATCGAGCCCACCAGGCCGGCCAGCAGCCCATCCACCACCCGCAGCATGTGGGAGCGAAGGCCCTCGGCGATCACCTGGGTGGGGGGGAAAAGGCCGAGCAGCAAGGGAAGCAGCAGATAGCTGACGAGCAGCAGCAGCGACCAGTGCACAGCGCGGCGAAGCCACTGCAGCAGCGCCCGCAGCTGGATCTCGTCGAGCAGGTGGATGGTGCCGAGGCGGATGACGGGAAGGGGACGGCGGGAGGCGACCAGCCAGGCGGCGAGGCGGGCGTTGAGCCCCATCTGGACCCGCAGCCAGAGCAGGAAGAGCAGCAGCACCGCCAGCGCCAGGGCGGTGCCCCGCAACCAGGTGCTGAGGCTGTGGCTGCTGCGGTACTGGCGGATCGCCCCGCGCAACTGGTCGCGATAGCGCTCAGCGAGAACGGGGCGCTCCAGATCGAAGGAGGCACTGGCCCGGTCGTCTACGGCGAACAGGGGCTGGAAGCTGCCACCGGGCTTTTCCAGGCCGATCATCGAGTAGGGCGGGTCCTCGCGCACCACCAGCCAGGCCGGATCGATGCGGTAGTCCTTCGCCAGCCCGCCCAGCTGCTGGGAAGCCCGTGCGGCCACCTCCTGGGGCTTCTGGGCCCCGGCCACGCGCCGCAGCTCCAGCACCCGCCGCCCCTCCAGCTCCACCCAGGCGGCGGTGGCAGGAGGCTCCGAAGCGGCGGGAGCGACGGGAGCGGCGGGAGCGGCGGGAGCGGGGGTAGCCCAGGCGCCGGGCGCCCCTGGCAGGACAAGGGTCAGCAGCAGCACAAGCAGGGCGCCCCAGGGGGCGAGCCGCAGGGCGAATGGGCGACCGCGACCGGGCCGGGACAGACGGGGCTCAGCCATCGGCGGGGGCGGCGGCATCCCAGGCCCGCCAGTCGTCGGTGATCTTCTCCTCATCGATGACGGTGCGGCGCACCACCTCACCGTCGCGGACCGACTGAAACAGCCGATGGCGCCGCCGCCCATCAGGGCTGACCTGGATCAGCTCCACCTGCTGCGCCCCCCCCGCCTCCCGCGACCACATCCGCAGGACTGCGGCGCTGGAGCCATCGCCCGCCGAGCCGCCCTCGGGCAACTCCATTGCCCAGCCCTCGAGCTGGCCATTGCGGAACCACACCCGCCCATCCTGGATCTCCCCTTCCGAATCGAACGCCTGCTCCGCGCCATCCGGCCAGCGGTAATGGTTGCTCTGGTGATAGTGCAGCTGCCCGGATCGCTCCTCCATGCGCACCACGATCGTGCTGGCGAAGGTCTCGTAGCAGGCCCCAACACCGTCGTAGCGGCGGAAGCTGCCCTGCCAGACCCCCTGCTGGACCATCAGGGCCTTCGGGAGAAGGGCAGCGGCCCGCAGGTCGGGCCGTGGCGCCCCAGGCGGCAGGCGATCGAACAACAACCAGCTGAAGCCATCGATCTCGCCGCGCACGCTGCCATCGGCCACCCGCAGGCTGCGGTCGCGGTACCAGAGCTGGTCCTTCTGGAGCAGCATCTCGTACTCAGCAACTACCTCACCATCACCCGGATGGCAGTAGCGGCAGGCGCCGGGGAGCATGGCGGCCCGCCAGCGCTGCTGCTCCCCTTCCCATCGGAAGAAGAGATCGCAGCCGGGATGGCGCACGAAGGCCTCCGGCGGCAGGGCCGCCACCGCTTCGGCCACCAGCGGCGGGCGGTCGTAGGTGGGGCCAGTGGCGAAGAACAGCTGCTCGGCCCGCACCGCCTGGCGAGCCTCCTCCCACACCAGGGACAACACCCGCTGCCGCTGGGCCAGCTCGGGCCGGGAGGCGCGGAACTCCTGCAGAACCAGCACCTCCTGCCCCAGTTGGGGGGCCTCCAGCCGCTGCACCTCCAGCCAGCGCCGTTCGCGGGGGAGCTCCGGGGCAGCGGGGCCGCCGCGGGCCAGGGTGGCCGCCACCTGGCGGCCGTTGTCGAAGCAGCCCTGCCAGAGCGCCAGGATTGCCGCGATCGACTCGCCGGGCGCCCCCAGCGGCGGTGGCATCGCGGCGGCGGTCAGCATGGGGCGGGTGGCTCTTCCCCCTCCAGAATCGCCCCTGTCGCCACCGCCGGCTGCCCCTCGGCCCGGCGGGCCGCCAGCACGGCCTCCGCCACGGTGAGATCAAAGGGGGTGGTGAGCTTGAGGTTGGAGGGGGGCGCCTCCAGCACCCGCACCGGCCAGCCAAGGCGCTCGTAGAGGGCGGCGTCATCGGTGACGCTCCAGCCCTCAGCGGCGGCGTGGGCGTGGGCCTGGCGCAGCTGGACTACCGCAAAGGCCTGGGGGGTCTGGGCGGCCCAGAGGCGGCTGCGATCGGGGGTGGCGGTGACCGTGCCCGCGGGGTCCACATCCTTGATGGTGTCCGTGACCGGAGTGGCCGCGATCACGCCGGCGCCGCTGGCGGCCGCCTGGCGCAGGGCCTCACCGCAGGCGGCCAGCAGCGCCGGCTCCACCAGGGCGCGGGCACCGTCGTGGATCAGCACCAGCTCCGCGTCGGCGGGGAGGGCCTCCAGGCCCCGGCTGACCGACTCCTGGCGGGTGTCGCCGCCGAGGATCCAGTGCACCGGCACGGCCTGGGGCCGCTGGGCGCGGGCCTCGGCCACCAGCGCGGCGATCGGCGGCCCATCCACCGGCTGACCGATCACCCCGATCCAGCTGATCGCCGGGCAGGCCAGGGCCGCCTCCAGGGTCCAGGCCAGCACGGGGCGGCCAGCCACCGGCAGCAGCAGCTTGTTGCCCGCGGCGCCCATGCGGCGCCCGCTGCCGGCGGCGGCGATCAGCAAATGCACAAGCCTCTCCCCCAGTCGAACGGAACGCACGGATCCGCTCCATACAATCAGGCCGACGCGCCGTCCCGTCCTGATGCGAGCTCTCTTTCTTGTTCCGGGCGACGAAACGCGCCAGCTCCAGGCCCTGCCGGCGGTGGCCGCGGTGGCCGACCAGCTGGGCTTCAGCCTGCAGGTGGCCTGCCCGGCGGGCACGGCACCCGTGTGGAAGCTGCTCCCGGCGGTGGAGAAGGTAATCCCCTTCAGCTTCGACGACGCCACCCTGGCGGACTGGGCGAATCTGATGGGATCGGTGCGCGAACCCGACTTCCAGGCCTGTATCAACCTGGCCGGGGGCCGCCAGGTGGATCTGATGCTCTCGATGAGCCACATCCCCACCCGCATCGCCGCCAGCGGCTTTTCCGCCACCGCCCGGGTGAGCGTGCCGCCAGGGGGCTGGCCGGCCCAGGCCCTGGCCGCCTACCTGCAGCCGATCGGGGTAAGGCTCGACGCCGACGCCTTCCGCCTGACCCTGCCCCCCAAGGCCCTGGCGGACGCGGCCACCTCCCTGCCCGCCGGCGACGGCCCGATGCTGCTGCTCGCTCCGGCCGGGGTACCGGGCGATTGGCCGGCCGATCGCTGGCAGGAGCTGCCAGCCACCATCCGCGAGCGCCTGCCGGCGCTGCGCAGCCTCCTCCTGCCCGCCAGCCGCGGCTCGCTGGCTGAGCGCGCCGCCCGCATCGCCGCCAGCGATGTGGTGCTCACCAGCGACCCGGTGAGCGAGGAGCTGGCCCTTCTTTGCGGCGTGCCGCTGGTGGCCCTGGGTCGCCCCCAGGACTCCCTGCCGGCGCGACCCCAGGTGAAGGGATTGGACCCCGCCGAAGGCCTCGGGTCCCTCTCCACCGACACGGTTCTCACGGCTTTGGGTCTGGGTTGACCCATGCGGCTCCTGCGGCTGCGAACGCGGCGCCGACCACCCTCCACCCGGGTGCGCCATCCGTGGCTGATCCCCCTGCTCTCGCTGACGCTGGTGGTGAATGCCTCGGCCATCGGCTATCGCCTCACCGAAGGCTGGGACTGGGGAGACTGTTACTGGATGGTGGCGATCACCATCCCCACAATCGGCTTCGGCGAGCCCGAGCCCCTCACCCATGCCGGCCGGGTGGTGACGGTCTTCTCGATCATCGGCGGCCTGATTGTGGTGCAGCAGACGGTTCAGACCCTCGTCGGCCTTACGGGAACCGGCTATTTCCGGCGCCTACAGGAGCGCCGCTTCCTCTCCTGGCTCTCCGGCATGAATGACCATGTGATCGTCTGCGGCTACGGCCGCATCGGCCGCGAGATCGCGGCCCAGCTCAGCCTTGAAGGCACCCCGCTCGTGATCCTGGAGATGGATGCGGAGCGGCGGGAGGCCGCCGAGGAGAAGCGATTACCCGTGCTGATGGCCGATGCCACCCTCGATGAATCCCTGATCGAGGCGGGCATCCACCGCTGCCGCGCCTTGGTGGCGGCCCTGCCGAACGATGCGGCCAACGTCTATGTGGTGCTCAGCGCCCGCGCCATCGCCCCGAAGATCCGGCTGATCGCCCGCTCCGACAGCGAGGAGGCGGAACGCAAGCTGCGCCAGGCCGGCGCCGACCAGGTGGTGAGCCCCTACGTGGCCGGTGGCAGGGCGATGGCCGCCACCGCCCTGCGCCCCCTGGCGGTGAACTTCATGGAGCTGCTGGCGGGATCCGACTGTGAAGTGGACGAATTCCAGCTCAGCGAGGATCCCGCCCGGCTCGGGGATCTCAACGGGCGCAGCCTGGCGGAGCTGGATCTGCGGGGACGCACGGGAGCCCTGGTGCTGGCGATCCGCACCCCCGAGCCGGCGGTGGTCAATCCGTATACCTATCGCGGTTCGTCCTACGGGAGCGGCGGCCCCACGCTGGTGGCGAACCCGGGGGGGGAGATGATCCTCAGCCCAGGCCAGTTGATGGTGGTGATGGGCAGCAAGAAGCAGCTGGCCCTGTTTCTGGAGCTGCTGGGCCCAGCGGTGGTGGGGGTGGGGCAGATGCCCGGCTGAGGGCATACGATCGCCGCGCCAGATCACCCTTCCGCCATGACGAGCGCCCCGTCCCCCACCGCCGGCGACGGCCTGATGGCCGGCCAGGTGGCCCTGGTGACCGGCGCCAGCCGCGGCATCGGCAGCGCCATCGCCCTGGAATTGGCCCGCTGCGGGGCCACGGTGGTGGTGAACTACGCCAGCTCCCCCGAGGCGGCGGCGGCGGTGGTGGCCGCGATCGAGGCGGCGGGCGGCAAGGCCTGGAGCCAGCGCGCCAACGTCGCCGACGAGGCGGAGGTGGAGGCGTTGGTGAAGGCGGTGCTGCAGCGGGAGGGCCGCCTCGACGTGTTGGTCAACAACGCCGGCATCACCCGCGATGGCCTGCTGATCCGCATGAAGAGCGGCGACTGGCAGAGCGTGATCGATCTCAACCTCACGGGCTGCTTCCTCACCACCAAGGCCGTGGCCAAGGGCATGCTGCGGGCCCGGAGCGGCCGCATCATCAACATCACCTCGGTGGTGGGGTTGATGGGCAATGCGGGCCAGGCCAATTACAGCGCCGCCAAGGCGGGACTGATCGGCCTGACCCGCAGCAACGCTGCCGAATTCGCCGGTCGCGGCGTCACGGTGAATGCCGTGGCCCCCGGCTTCATCGAGAGCGACATGACCGCCGCCCTCGACAGCGAACCGATCCTGCGGGCGATCCCCCTGGGCCGCATGGGGCGGGCCGAGGAGGTGGCCGGCGCCGTGCGTTTTCTGGCGGCCGATCCGGCAGCGGCCTACATCACAGGCCAGGTGCTGCAGGTGGATGGCGGCATGGTGATGCGCTGAGGCGGGTGGACGGGCGCCGCTCCCATGGCGGCTCGCTCAGACCTCCGGGAGCGACGGCGGGGAACTGGTCACCGCCAGGGGCTGGGTCAGGTCCTCCCGCATGCGGCGGATGCGCAGCAGCAGCCGCAGCCGCCGGCTGCGGGCCGTGACGGTAAGGAACACGCGGATGGGCACGTACACCACCGCCATGGCCACCCCCAGGGCGGTGATTGCCAGGAAGACCATCCCATTGGCGGAGGTGGCCGGCCCGAGGCCGCTATCCGCGGCGCCGGAAACAGCCCCCTCGATCGTGCTCTGCAACAACTCATCCATGGGCCGAAGCTACCGGCCCGGGGCGGCGGCCGCTTGGATGCCGGAGCGGTTACGGCAATCCCCACCGGCCCTGCCCCTGGGGAGTTCCCCGTCGCCGTGGGAGGCTTGAAATCCCGACTTTTCTGTGTCTGAGCGATGGCCAAGCTGATCCGATTCGCTGACGACTCCCGCGATGCCCTCGAGCGCGGCGTCAACGCCCTGGCGGAAGCGGTGCGGGTCACGATCGGCCCGCGCGGCCGCAACGTGGTGCTCGAGAGGAAGTACGGGGCCCCCGATGTGGTCAACGACGGCGTGACGATCGCCAAGGAGATCGAGTTGGAGGATCCGTTCGAGAACCTTGGCGCCAAGCTGATGCAGCAAGTGGCGTCCAAAACCAAGGACAGCGCTGGCGACGGCACCACCACCGCCACCGTGCTGGCCCAGGCGATGGTGCGGGAGGGCATGCGCAACGTGGCCGCCGGGGCGAACCCGGTGGAATTGCGGCGCGGCATGGAGAAGGCCGTGGCGCAGGTGGTGGCAGGGCTGCGCGATCAGGCCCGCAGCATTGAGGGCGACGGGATCCGGCAGGTGGCGAGCGTGAGCGCCGGCAATGACGACGAGATCGGCCAGATGATCGCCGAGGCGATGGAACGGGTGAGCGCCGATGGCGTGATCACGGTGGAGGAATCGAAATCCCTGGCCACCGAGATGGAGGTGACCGAAGGGATGGCCTTCGATCGCGGCTACTCATCCCCGTACTTCGTGACCGACCAGGAGCGTCTGGAGGCGGTCTACGACAACCCGCTGCTGCTGGTGACCGACCGGAAGATCAGCGCCGTGGCCGACCTGGTGCCGGTGCTGGAGGCCGTGAGCCGCAGCGGCCGGGCGCTCGTGATCCTGGCGGAGGAGGTGGAGAGCGAAGCCCTGGCCACCCTGGTGGTGAACAAGACCCGCGGCGTGCTGCAGGTGGCTGCGGTGCGGGCACCGGGCTTCGGCGACCGTCGCAAGGAGATGCTGCAGGACATCGCCATCCTCACCGGCGCCCAGCTGATCGCCGAGGACCGGGCCATGACCCTCGAGCAGGTGCGCATGGAGGATCTCGGCAGCGCCCACCGGATCACGATCCGCAAGGACAGCACCACGATCGTGGCCGATGAATCGCGCCGGTCTGCTGTCAGCGAGCGGGTCGCCGCGATCAAGCGCCAACTCGCCAACACCGACTCCGACTACGACCGCGAAAAGCTGAACGAGCGCATCGCCAAGCTCGCCGGCGGCGTGGCGGTGATCAAAGTGGGCGCCCCCACCGAAACCGAACTGCGCAACCGCAAGCTGCGCATCGAGGATGCCCTCAACGCCACCCGCGCAGCGGTGGAGGAGGGGATCGTGGCCGGTGGCGGCTCCACGTTGCTGATGCTGGGTGATGCCCTGGCCCCCCTGGCCGCGGAATGCCAGGGCGATGTGCGCACCGGCGTGGAGATTGTGCGGCGGGCCCTGGCGGCTCCGGTGCGCCAGATCGCCGTCAACGCCGGCCGTGACGGCGAGGTGGTGGTCGAGCAGATCCGGCTGCAGGGCAAGGGCTACAACGCCGTCACTGGGGCCTATGAGGATCTGTTCGCCTCAGGCATCGTCGATGCCGCCAAAGTGCTGCGGCTGGCCCTGCAGGACGCGGTGTCGATCGCCTCGCTGCTGATCACCACCGAGGCCGTGATCGCCGACAAGCCCGAGCCCCCCGCCCCGCCGGCCGGCGATGGCGGCATGGGCGGGATGGGCGGCATGGGTGGCATGGGCGGCATGGGTGGCATGGGCGGCATGGGAGGGATGGGTGGCATGGGAGGTTTGGGCGGCATGATGTGAGCCGCCCGAACCGCGGCAGCCCCCCTTCCACGCCGTCTCCCCTGCCACGCCTCAGAAGGCGTCCACCAGCCGGGCGTGAATCCGGCAGACGTTCATCGCCTGACGGGGGGGATTGCTGCAGAGCTTGCCGAGCTCCCGGTTGAGGGCCTGCATCTGGCCCATCGTGTGGGGGGTGACGGGCAGGCCAAGCAGCAGGCCGCTGAACAGCACCATCCCGGGCAGGGTGCGTCCTGCCCGCCGCAGCCCAGGGGGCCTGAATCCCGCTCTGGCGAACGGCAAACGCAGCGTGGACAGCCTGGGAAAAAGCAGGAAAGGCATCACGACCTCCCTGGAATGGGAACGGAGAGAAGGGGTGGCATCCGGCGCACCGGGGGTGCCGGGTCCGCCGGAGCAGGACCCTGCCTCCATGGTGTGGTGCCAGAGCCACAAGGTGGCGGGAGGTTCAGGAAACTTTTGCCTGGCGCGGGCGGGGCTCAGGCGGCACCGATGTGGCGCACATAGGCGGCCACCTGCAGATCGATGCCGGTGATCGCCGTGCCCACCACCACCGCATCGGCACCGAGATCCAGGGCCTGACGGGCCTGACCGGCGCTGGCGATCCCCCCCTCGCAGATCAGCAGCCGCTCGGGAGGCAGGGCCGCCCGCAGGGCCGCCAGCAGTTTCCAGGCCGGGGGCGCGGCAGCGGCGGTGGCCTCGGTGTAGCCGTAGAGGGTGGTACCGATCCAGTCACAGCCCAGCTCGGCCGCGCGCAGGCCGTTGGCCAATGTGTCGATGTCGGCCATCAGGGGGGACCCCAGCTCCTGGCGGGCCCGGGCCACCAGATCCTCCAGGCGCACCCCACCGGGTCGCGGGCGGTCGGTGACATCGAGGGCCACCACATCGGCCCCCGCGGCCCAGACCGACGCGATTTCCTCCCAGCCAGGGGTGATGTAGACGGGACTATCGGCGAACGTGCGCTTCCAGAGGCCCACGATCAGAGCATCCGGGCAGCGGCGTCGCACCGCCCCGATGTGCTCTGGACTCTCCAGGCGCACCCCCACCGCCCCATTGGCGAGGGCCGCCTGCGCCATGGCCGCGATCACAGAGGGATCCCGCAGCGGCGATCCCTCCGGCGCCTGCACCGACACGATCAGTCCCCCCCGCAGGCGCTCGTTCGCAGGAAGCGCCATCAGCAGGCCCGCGGCAGATCATCGGCGGCATCGGGCAGCCAGGCCCGCAGGTCGGCCAGGTCGGCCGGAGCGGGCGCCGGGCGGGGGGAGGGCGCCAACAGACCCAGCCGCGGCAGCCAGCGGGTGGGAGCGGGGGCAGGCGCAGGGGCAGGGGGATCGGGCAGCGCCGCCAGGATCGAGGCGGTGGGGTGGAAGGCGGGCCAGGGGGCCAGGGGCTCGGTGGCGGCCTCGGGATCGACCGGGACGGCCTCGGCATCGACCGGGGCCGCCTCTGAATCCTCCGGGAGGGCGGCCGGGGAAGGCGGCACCGCGGGCGAGGCAGCTTGGCTCAGGCCGCCGATCGCCTCCTCCACACAGGTGCGCAGCAGGCCGCGCACCCGGCCGAACCAGGGACGCGCCACGACAGGGGCCTGCTCCGCGGCGGCGACTCCCTGGGGGGGCTCATCCAGGGTGGCGGGAAGCGTGGGCTCGGCGACGGCCGGAGCAATGGCGAAGGAAAGGGTTGGGAGAGGGGGCGGCAACAGGGAGGGATCCACCTGATCCAGGCCGCTGCGGGCGATTCGCTCCAATTCGGCGGGGCTGGGGGCAATGTCCGACTCCATCCAGGCAGCAGATGGGGCAGAGGCGGTTGGGGCAGCAGAGGCGGTTGGGGCGGCAGAGGCGGTGGGGGCGAATTCGGCAGCCAGGGCGGCGAAGGCCTCCTCCACCGAAGGCAAGGGCGAGGGAGGGGCCGCGAGGGCCAGATCCAGATCCTCCAGCCGAATCTCTGGGCCGAGGGCCGCCGCCCCCGCGGAGAGGGCCTCCCCTCCAGCGGAGGGGGGCTCGGCTACCGCGGGGAAGGGCTCGAAGGAACGCTGCAAAAGATCCCCAAACCAGCGACTGGACTCGGGCCCAGCCTCGGCCGCCAGCCACTGCCGCTCGAAGGCCTCCAGGGACGCCAGGCCGCGACGGTGCACCCAGCGTTCGGCCAGGCGGCGCGCCTGGGGGGCATCCTGGCGCTGGATTGCCTCCAGGAGGACCAGGCGATCATCCGGCCGTGGGGCAATGGGCCCGCGCCGACGGCCGGTGGGGACGGGCTCGGCACTGGCGGGTGAGGGGGCGGCGGTCACGGCGGCGGGGAGGAGGGGCTCAGGAGAGTTTTCGATCCAGCAGAGGGCGGATCGCCAGGAACAGACCGAGCGCCAGGACCGCCAGGATGCCGAGGCAGGCGGCGGCGCTCAGGGAGCCGTAGGGGGCGTTCAGCACCACGTCGGTGAGACGGAAGGGGCCGGCGTAGGCGGCACGGATCGGTTCAATCGCGAAGGTAAGGGGATTTAGGGCCGCAAGCCAGCCCAACCAAGGGGGCATGAAGGAAATCGGGGCCAGAGCGGTGCTGGCGAACAGCAGGGGCAGGTTGGCCACGAAGATCACGGCGATCAGCTCGATGTGGCCGGGAAGGGCGAAGGCCAGGCCCAGGCTCAGCGCCGTGACGGCGAAGGTGAGCAGCAGCAGCGTCACCAGGGTGAGCAGCAGGCCGGCGCCGCCGGGCCAGCCGTAGCCGAGCAGGGCGGCGGTGACCAGGATGGCCAGGCTCTGGATCAGGCTGAGGCTGGTGATGTAAAGCACCGAAGCCAGCACGATCGAGCTCCGGGAACGCAACGGCGCCACCAGCAGGCGATTGAGGAAGCCGAATTCCCGATCGAACATCACCGGCAGCCCGGCGTTGAGGGCACCGCTGAAAGCGGTAAAGACGATCACCCCGGCTCCGAGGAAGCGGCCGTAGCTCATGCCGTCAGGCAGCAGGCCGGCGGGGGCGTTGGCGAACAAGGCGCCGAATAGCACCAGCCAGATCAGCGGCTGCAGCACCCCGGCCACCAACGTGGAGGGGCGGCGGGCCAGCTGCACAAACAGACGACGGGTGAGGGCCAGGGTCTCCTGGCGGATCTCGGCGAAGGCAGGCCCGGCGGATCCGGCCGGGCTCGGGGCGACGAGGGAGGGGCTGGCGCTGGTCATCGGGAGGGGGGCAACAACGGGGGCGAGCGGGAGAGGGCTGTCGGAGGAAGAAGGGGCCAGCGGTGGAAATCAGCGCATCGCCTGCTTGCGCTCGGCCTTGGCATCGCGTTGGCCGGCGACGGCGAGCTCGGCATCCATCAAGGTGCGACCGGTGGCCTGCAGATACACATCGTCGAGGCTGGGGCGACTCTGGGCCAGGGCAAAGACCGGCAGCTGGGCCTGCGCGAGTTGCCCCCGCAGCCGCTCCACCACCGCCTCGTTATCCACCACGAGGTTGAGGGAGTAGCCCTGGGCGCGGTTCACCACCACCTGGCGCACCCCATCGCAGGCGAGCACCAGCTCCCGCACGCGGCCAGCCTCCTGGGCATCGCTGAATTCGCGCACCCGCAGGGTGACCCGGTCGCCGCCGAGGGCGGCCTTCAGCTCGGCGGGCGTGCCTTCGGCGATCACACGCCCCCCCTCCAGGATCGCCAGCCGGTCGGCCAGGGCGTCGACCTCCTCGAGGTAGTGGCTGCTGAGCAGCACGGTGGTGCCCTGGTCGCGCAGCTGGCGAAGCACGGTCCAGATCGCGGCGCGGCTCTCCAGGTCGAGGCCCACGGTGGGTTCATCGAGCACCAGCAGACGCGGGCGGTGCAGCAGGCCGGCCGCCAGATCGAGGCGACGGCGCATGCCACCGGAGTAGGTGCCGCAGCGGCGATCGATCCAATCATGCATCGACAGCAGATCGATCAGCTCGCCGATCCGGCCCTGGCGATCGGCCGGGCGCAGGTGGTACAGATCACCCTGCAGGCGCAGCAATTCGCGGCCGGTGAGGATCTTGTCGATCGCCACCTCCTGGGCCACGTAGCCGAGCAGGCGGCGGGCGGCGCGGGGATCGGCCAGGGCGTCCATCCCCCCCAGCCGCACCGTGCCCGCGTCCGGGGCGAGGAGGGTGCAGAGGATGCGCAGGGCCGTGGTCTTGCCGGCGCCGTTCGGACCGAGCAGGCCATAAAGGGTGCCTGCCGGTACCGACAGACAGAGATCGTCTAGGGCCAGGACTGGGGTGGCTTTGCGGCCGCCGCCGTACCGCTTGCTGACGTGCTGCAGGTCAATCAAGCCTGGATCGCTCCCCCGGCGCTCGCATGGGGAGGCAATCTAGGCAGCGCCGGCGGCCAGCCGGAGGGGGAGAGTCGCCAGCAGCACCGTCACGTCGAAGGAAGCGGCCTGGGGGGTGCGGGCAAGCACCAGGAGCAGGCAGATGCCGAAGAGATAGAGGATCGACCAACGGAAGAGGCTGCGGGCCCCGACAGGGTTTTCGGGATCCGCCAGCAGCCGGCCGCTGAGCTGGAGCAGGCGGGCGTTGAAGGGCAGCAGCATCACCGCGTAGAACCAGCCACCGCTGGGCAGGGCGAAGGCCCCCAGCCCGCTGAGCAGAACGGTGAGCCAGCTGTAGATCCGGATGGCGCGGGCGGTGACGGCCGCCCCCCGCACCGCGGGCAGCATCGGAATCCCCACCGAGCGGTAGTCGTCGCGCAGCAACAGGGCCAGGGCCCAGAAATGGGCAGGGGTCCAGACCATCACCAGGCTGAACAGCCACCAGCCGCCCCAGCCGATCCCGCCGCTGACGGCCGCCGCGCCCACCAGCGGTGGGATCGCACCAGCCACCCCGCCGATGACAATGTTCTGGGTGGTGCGGGGCTTGAGCAGGGCGGTGTAAAGCAGCACGTAGCTGCACAGACCGAGCAGGGCAAGGGCGGCGGCGAGGGTGTTCACCCCCACCACCAGCAGGGCCACGGAACCGGCGGTGAGGCCGATCGCCAGGGCGAAGGCCTGGCGCTGGGCGAGGCGGCCGGAGGGCAGGGCCCGCCGGCTGGTGCGCTGCATGCGGCCGTCAAGCTCCTGCTCCCAGAGGCAGTTGAGAACGCCGGCGGCAGCGGAGGCCATCGCCCCCCCGAGCAGGGTGGCGAGCAGGCGTTGGGGGGTGGGGGGCCAGCCGGTGCTGAGGGCCATGCCCGCGAGGGTGGTGGCCAGCAGCAGGGGAATCAGACGGGGCTTGGCCACCTCCAGCCAGGCCGGCAGGCGCACGGAGGGGCGCACCGCCGGCGGGGGTGGTGCGGGAGCAACGAGGGAGCCGGCAAGGGGGCTAGCGCTAACCATGGGCCATCTCCTGGGGTGGGGCGGCGGACGCGGCAACCGGCAGGCTGCGGCCGGCGAGGGCGGCGAGCACGGCGATCAACAGCGCAGCGGTGAGCTGGTGGGCAACGGTGAGGGCGGGTTGGCTGAGGGCCTGGCGCAGGGTGGCAATGCCGAGCGCCAATTGCAGCGCCACAAGCAGGCCCGCCAGGCCGGCAAGTAGCCGCAGGCCGGGCCGGGGAGCGGCGCCCAGGCCAAACAGGGCGGCAGGCAGCAGGGCAAGAACGCTCAACACGGCCGGCCAGGCACCGAGGCGATGGCGCAACAGCCAGCGACACCCCTCCCCCGCCTGCAGGCACAGCTCTGCAGCCCAACGGCTGGCCATCAGCCCGCCGAGCAGGCATTGGCCAAACACCAGGATGAAGGAGAGGGCCACGAGCAGGCGCCAGGGGGCTGGCTGCGGCGCGGCTGCCGCCGGGGTAGTAGCGGCCAGCGGGCTGAGTCGCAGCCGCTGGTCGAGGGCGCTGACGAGGGCCACCAGCAGCAGGGCGGTGGCCAGGTGGGCAGAAACCACCGCGGCGGGGAGAAGCTGGAGCACCGTGAGGGCCCCGAGACCACCCTGCACAGCCACCAGAGCGAGGGCGCCGGCGGCGGCGGCCGGGAACCAGGGGGGCAGGGCTCGCCGGTGCCACCAGGCGGCCCCGGCGAGCACCAGCAGGGCGACGCCCACGAGGAAGGCGTCGAGCCGGTGGAACCACTCAAGAAACACCTGCAGGTTCATCTGGCGGCCAGGCAGCAGCACGCCGTAGCAGAGCGGCCAATCGGGGCAGGCAAGCCCGGCCTCCATCACCCGCGTGGCCCCGCCAACGGCGACGAGGGCCACCAGCGCCACCACAAGATGCCCGGTGAGCCAGGCCAGCCACCGAGGCGCGCCGCCGGGGCCATCGGGCCTAGGCGGCCGCGACGGCGAGCCGGGAGCGGCCGCGACCGCGGCGCTGGGGGAAGCCGGGGGCTGAAGGGCGATTTGGCGAGGCACCACCTGCATGAAGCGGGGTTCCTGAGGGATATCAAGGTAGCGACTTTGCCCAGATGAGCGTTCGCGCACAAGCCGCGCTGCACCGGGGGAAAATGTGAAATTTCGCGGCAATCGACGCCGCTGCTACAGCCTGAATCGCGCTCTCCGCAGGAGACAAATACGATGAAGCTCCGGTCCCGAGCCCGAGGCTTCCCCCTTCACGGCTCTCCTTAGCGGCTCATCCCCCCCGTCCTCCCGTGCAGATTCCCTCCTCGCTGATCACGCTTTTGGCGGGCATGGTTCTTGTTCTTGTCGGCCTGTGGGTCGGCAACAACGTGCAACTCCTGCCCGTGGAGGCCAGCAGCAACGCGCCGATCTACGACGACCTGTTCAAGGTTCTTTTCGTCATCAGCACGATTCTCTTTCTCGGCATTGTCGGCTTGCTGGTTTTCAGCCTGATTCGCTTCCGCCGCCGTCCCGGTCAGCGCGGCGACGGACTGGCCATCGAGGGCAACTTGCCCCTCGAGATTCTCTGGACAGCAGTGCCCGCCATCGTGGTTCTGTTCGTTGGCATCTACAGCTACGACATTTATGAACGGATGGGAGGAATGGTGCCGCTCAACGACCATTCGGCCCACCTGGCTGCCGCCCACGAGGGCGGAGGCACGGGCTCCATGGCCGGGGCGATGGGATCGATGGGCGAGGGCTCGGTGATGCCGGTCTCCTTCGAAAGCTCTTCTGGAGCAAAGTCCTCCGCCGGGAAGGGGCCACGCGTATGGGGGGGCATCGGCCCGACGGGCGCGGCCGCGGAGGCCCTGAGTGTGGATCTCACGGCCATGCAGTTCGCCTTCATCTTCCATTACCCCGACGGCGACATCACCACCGGCGAGTTGCACGTGCCGGTGGATCGTCCCGTGGAGCTGCGCATGAAGGCCAACGACGTAATCCACGCCTTCTGGGTACCCCAGTTCCGCCTCAAGCAGGACGTGATCCCCGGCCAGCCCACGGTGCTCACCTTCACGGCCACACGCCCAGGCAGCTATCCGATCGTCTGCGCCGAGCTGTGCGGGCCGTATCACGGCGGCATGCGCTCCACCGTGGTGGTGCACGAAACCGACGGGTTCGACGCCTGGCTGGTCAAGAACCGGCCAGCCACCGTTGCCACTGCCACAGACGCTTCCCCCACCGGCTGATCACCAGACCGCCCCTCGCCTCGCCAGCTCCGCCCACACCCTCGCTTCCCCCACCCCATGACCCTCGCCTCCGCGAGCGACTTCGAACCCCAACCGGAAGGCCTCCAGCCCCAGGGGTGGCTCCGCTACTTCAGCTTCAGCCTCGACCACAAGGTGATCGGCCTGCAGTACCTGGTGACAGGCTTCATCTTCTATTTCATCGGTGGCGCCCTGGCCGGCGTGATCCGCACGGAGCTGGCCAGCCCGATCAGTGATTTTGTGAGTCGGGAAACCTACAACCAGGTGCTCACCCTGCATGGCACGGTGATGATCTTCCTCTGGATCGTGCCGGTGGTGAATGGGGCCTTCGGCAACTATCTGGTTCCCTTCTACGTCGGCGCCCGCGACATGGCCTTTCCCCGGCTCAATGCCGTGGCCTTCTGGCTGATTCCGCCCGCCGGCATCCTGCTGATCGGCAGCTATTTCATCACCGGCGCCGCCCAATCCGGATGGACCGCCTACCCCCCCCTCAGCCTCACCACGCCAGCGGCCGGACAGATCGTCTGGATTCTCAGCGTGCTGCTGCTGGGGGGAAGCTCGATCTTCGGGGGGATCAACTTCATCGCCACCATCCTCAAACTGCGCCGCCCGGGCCTGAAAATGATGATGTTGCCGATGTATTGCTGGGCGATGCTCGGCACCAGCATTCTGGTGGTGCTCTCCACCCCTGTTCTTGCTGGGACCCTGATCCTGCTCAGCTTTGACATCATCGCGCACACCGGCTTCTTCAACCCCAGCCTGGGGGGAAATGTGGTTGTGTACCAGCACCTTTTCTGGTTCTACTCTCACCCGGCGGTGTACATCATGGTGCTGCCCGCCTTCGGTCTGGTTAGCGAAATTCTGCCGGTGCATGCCCGCAAGCCGCTCTTCGGCTATCAGACGATGGTGTATTCAATCCTGGCCATCGTCTTCCTGGGCTTGATCGTGTGGGCGCACCATATGTTCACCAGCGGCACACCACCCTGGATGCGATTGTTCTTCACGATCGCCACCTCCTTCATCGCCGTTCCCACCGGCATCAAATTCTTCAACTGGCTGGCGACACTCTGGGGAGGTCGCATCGCCTTGAACAGCGCCATGCTGTTCTCCTGCGGCTTCATTTTTAACTTCGTCTTTGGTGGCATCACGGGCGTGGCCCTCGCCCAGGTCCCCTTCGACATCCACGTGCACGATACCTATTTTGTGGTGGGGCATTTTCACTACATCGTCTATGGCGGCACGGTGTTTGTGATCTTTAGCGCCATCTATCACTGGTATCCGAAATTTACGGGCCGTCTTCTCAACGAAGACCTGGGCCGCCTGCACTTCTTGCTCACCTTCCTGGGCTTCAACCTCTGCTTTGCCCCCCAGCACTGGCTCGGCCTCAATGGCATGCCGCGCCGGGTCGCCGAATACGACCCCAGCTTCACCACCTTGAACCAGGTGAGCAGCGTCGGCGCGCTGCTGATGGGGATCAGCACCCTGCCCTTCCTGATCAATGTGGTGGTGAGTGCCTGGAGGGGCCAGGTGGCTGGCGACAACCCCTGGAATGCCCTGACGCCGGAGTGGCTCACCAGCTCGCCGCCGCCGGTGCAGAACTGGCACGGCGAAGCGCCCCTGGTGCACGAGCCCTACGGATACGGCGTAGCTCCCGGCACCCTGCCCCTGGCCGATGCCACCGGAGAAGAGATCTGGAGCTCCGGCGGTCGCTGACCCCCCCGTAACCCCTGCCCCGCCCCAAACCCCCGCCCCGTACCAATGACCAGCCTCGCCCCCGGCTCCGGAACGGGCCCCATCACCACCGCCGCCACACCAGGCGCCGCGCCATTGGCTGCCACCGCTGCCTCGGCGGAGCTGGCCCACGCCCACGAAGGCCACGCGGAACATGGGGATTTCCGCCTGTTCGGCCTGGCCACTTTCCTGGTGGCCGATGGCATGACCTTCGCAGGCTTCTTCGCCGCTTACCTCACCTTCCGCGCCGTCAATCCCCTACCGGAGGGCGCCATCTATGAGCTGGAGCTGTTGCTGCCCACGATCAACACCGCCCTGTTGCTGATCAGCAGCTACACCTTCCATCGCGCCGGCGGCCAGCTCAAGGCCGGCAACGGCCAGGGCTGCCGCCTCTGGCTTCTGGTCACGGGGCTTCTGGGGGCGGCCTTCCTGGCCGGCCAGATGGTGGAGTACTTCAACCTGCCCTTTTCCCTCACCGACAACCTCTACGCCAGCACCTTTTACGCCCTCACCGGCTTCCACGGCCTGCACGTCACCCTGGGGGTTATCTGCATCCTGATCGTCTGGCTGCAGGCCCGTCCTGGTGGTCGCATCCTCAGCGGCGACCCGTTCGGCTTTGAGGCCGCGGAGCTTTACTGGCACTTCGTGGATGGCATCTGGGTGGTGCTGTACGGAATTCTTTATCTCCTCTAATCCGTCAGACCTTGCCGAAGCCGCACGGCTATCGCCAAACTTCCTGAAAGATCAAGATCGCTTCCATGGCGCCGTACCACACCGTTGCCTCCGACCGGTCCGCCGGTAGCGGCTCCACCGCCTCGGCCAACGGCTCCGGCTCAGAAGGCATGCTCCAGGGCAAGGCACTTCTTGATAAGGCCCGCTCCCTGAGCAACCGCCCCGAGGACCAGATCGCCCGAGCCTGCGGCTACGTGGGCCCCAGCGGACGGCTGCTCAAAAAGAGCTTCTACCGGGCCCTGGTGGCCGCCAAGGGCTACACGCTTCCCTCCGCCGCCGCCGGCAGCGCCGCCCTGAGCAAGGGTCGCCAGGCGGAATTCCGCACCCGCGTGCACGGCAACGGCAACCTGCTGATCGGCCAGGCCTACACCCGCCGCATGGGGCTGGAGCCAGGCCAGGAATTCCGCATCGAGCTGCACCGCGAAACCGGCTCGATCTGGCTGCTGCCCCTCGAAAGCCAACGCGACGCCTCCCTGGAGTGAGCGGCGGCGAGGCCGCTGTCGCTCAGATCCAGCCGTGATCGGCCAGCCAGCTCGCGTCCAGCGGTGGCTCGCTGACGGCTCCCCCCCCAGCCGGCGGGCGGGCCAGGGCGCCGCGGGCCTCCAGCAACCGCTCGGTGTACTTGGCCAGCAGGTCGGCCTCCAGGTTCACCCGGTCGCCCAGGCGGCGCTGCGCCAGGGTTGTGCCGGCCCAGGTGTGGGGGATCACGGCGATCCAAAAGCGGGCTCCGCCCTCGTCGCAGCCCGCCACCGTGAGGCTGATGCCATCCACCGCCACGCTGGCCTTTTCGCACACATAGCGGCCCCAGGCCGGCTCCTGCCAGGCCAACTCCAGCCGCCAGGAGCCCTCCAGCCGCTCGATGCCGGTGACCGTGCCCTGGCCATCCACATGGCCGCTGACCAGATGGCCGCCGAGCCGGTCGGCCAGCCGCAGGGCGGGCTCCAGGTTCACCCCGGCGCCGTCTCGGGCCCGCTCCGCCAGGGTGCTTCGCTGCAGGGTCTCCTCGCTGACGTCGGCGCGGAAGCCATCGGCCTGCAGCTCCGCCACGGTGAGGCACACCCCATCGACGGCAATGCTGTCGCCCAGGGCCGGGGGGCCCAGGGGGTCGAGCGCCCCGAGCACGCGCACCCCTCCGGCGCAACGCCGCAACTGTCCGATGCTTCGCACCAGCCCTGTGAACATCGCCGACCGCGCTCCCAAGGCTCCCTCTGGCCATAATCAGACCACGGGCGCCCGTCGGGAGGCCCCACCGGGAGGCTTGGCAGCGATGGTGGAAATGGACGTCGCCGGCATCGCCCTGGATGCGGCCAGCCGCAGCCCGATCGTTCTGCTGCGCGATCCCTCCGGCCGGCGCCAGGTGCCGATCTGGATCGACCAGGCCCAGGCCCAGAACATCCTGGCCGGCCTGAACGGCGAGAAGCCGCCGCGGCCCCTGAGCCACGACCTGATGGTGAGCCTGATGGAGGCCGGCGGCCTCATCCTTGAGCGGGTGATTGTGCACGCCATCGAAGACAACACCTTCCGCGCCGTGCTGAAGCTCAGCCACGCCGACGGCACCAGCAGCGAGCTCGATGCCCGCCCCAGCGATGCCATCGCCCTTGCCCTGCGCACCGACAGCCCGATCTGGATGCTGGAGGAGGTGGTGGCCGATGCCTCGATCCCGGTGGATGCCGAAGCCGACGAAGAGGAAAAGGAAGACTTCCGCCGCTTCCTCGACCGCACCAGTCCCGCGGAGCTGATCCGCCATCTGCGGCAGGCGCAGCCGGAACCGCCAGGGCCCGCCGGGGAGGCAGGGGAGGCCAGCGGCGAGGGCGACGCCCCCCCCTCACCGGATGACGATGGACCCACCCCCGGTCCCGCCTGAGGCGGGGCCAGCGGCAGCGGCCCGCCGGCCCTTCGGTGACGGCCGGCCAGTGTCGCTGTTCACCTTGGGCACGATGCGGGCCCTGGAGAGCCCCGAGGCGATGGCGGCGGTGCTGGAGGCCGCCCTGGCCGCCGGCATCAACCACGTGGAAACGGCCCCCGCCTACGGCCCGGCGGAGCGCTTCCTCGGCCAGGCCCTGGCGGCCCTGTCGCAACGGGATCCAGGCGCCCGCGCCGCCCTGGTACTCACCTCCAAGCTGCTGCCGGGGGTCGATGCCAGCACCGGTAAGGAGCAGCTGCGGGGCTGCCTGGAGCGCCTGGGGGTGGAACGGCTCGACAACCTGGCGGTCCATGGGCTGAACCGCGAGGAGCACCGGGCCTGGGCGCTGGAGGGGGAGGGGGCGGAACTGCTGGCCTGGGCCGTGGGGGATGGGCTGGTGGGGCAGGTGGGCTTCTCCAGCCATGGATCGACGGACCTGATCGAGGCGGCCCTGGCCAGCGGCCGCTTCCGCTTTTGCAGCCTGCACCTGCACCTGCTCGACCCGGAGCGGCTGCCGCTGGCCCGCGCCGCCCTGGCCGAGGGACTCGGGGTGATGGCGATCTCCCCCGCCGACAAGGGGGGGCGGCTCTACGACCCGCCCGACACCCTGGTGGCCGATTGCGCCCCCTACGCACCGCTGGAGCTTGCCTACCGCTGGCTGCTAGCCCAGGGGATCAGCACCCTCACCCTGGGGGCGGCGCAGCCGGCGGATCTGGGCTGGGCGCGGCGGCTGGCGGCGGCCGGCGGACCGCTCGACGCAGCGGAGCAGGGGGCCCTGGCACGGCTGCAGGCGGCCGGGCGGCAACGGCTGGGGGAGGAGCGCTGCGGCCAGTGCCGGGCCTGCCTGCCCTGCCCCTCGGAGGTGCCGATCCCCTCGCTGCTGCGGTTGCGCAACCTGGCGGTGGGCCATGGCATGGAGGCCTTCGCCAGCGAGCGCTACTCCCTGATCGGCCGCGCCGGGCACTGGTGGGAGGAGCACAACGCCAGCGCCTGCGCCCGCTGCGGCGCCTGCCTGCCCCGCTGTCCCCACGGGCTGCCGATCCCCGACCTGCTGGCCGACACGCATCAGCGGCTGGCGGGGCCGCCGCGGCGGCGCCTGTGGGGTTAGGCGCCCGCGCCGCTGCGGTCCCAGAGATCCTGGAGTGCCAACCGCTCCGCCGTGCCCAGGGGGGGCAGGTCGGTGCAGCGCTCGATCACGCCTGGCGGGGGCACCAGCAGGGCTCGCAGGGCCGGGGGGAAGCCGGCACAGGCGCGCTCCAGCGCCTCGCGCGGCAGGGGCGGAACCCAGCCGGCCGCCAGCAGGCGGGGCAGCAGCGGGGGCTCCAGGATCGCCCCCAGCCACTCCAGCGGCGGCGGCGGCTGGGCCGCGGCGGGGCGCAGCAGCAGGGTCCAGCTGAGGGGGGCGCCGGACTCGGGCAGCAGCGCCTGCAGGCGCGGATCGCGCTGGAGCAGCGGCACCACCCGGCGACGGGGCAGCACCAGGGCTTCGGCCTCGCCCCCAAGCAACAGGTTGAGACCCTGGCGGTCGTCGTAGGCCACGGCCTGGGCCCGCAGGCGCCGCAGCCGCTCGGGATCGCCGTTCATCAGCGCGATCGACAGCCGCGGCGAGGAGGGGAGCACCAGGCGGCCCTTCAGGCTCGGATCAAGCAGCAGGTCCCAGCCCTCGGCGGAGCGCCGCGCCAGATCGGGCCGGTTGCGCAGCAACAGCACCCAGGGGGAGACGGAGAAGGGGAAGGCCAGGGCGGGGCCGCCGCCAGCGAACAGGCGGCTGACGGGCCGGGCCTGGGGCGTGAGCCGATCGAAGAGGGCCTCCGTGCCAATCGGCTGCAGGGATGGGGCCTCCAGGCCGGTGGCCCAGCCGTCGCCCAGCTGCAGCAGGGCCGGGGGAGCCTTCGCCAGGGCCTCCAGCACGGCGGCCGGATCGTCGCGCAGCTCCAGCCGCCAGGGGGAGGGCAACGCCTGGCTCCAGGGCAAGGGAAAGTCGCCACGGCTGGCCAGCAGGATCGGATCGGAGCGGCGGCAACCGCCCAGCAGGCCCAGCCCCAGCAGGGCGCCGGCGCCAAGCAGCTGGCGGCGGCGCAGCCGGGGGGCAGCCGTTAGCCCGGCGGCCGGCTCGCCGGAAGGATCGGCGCAGGGATCCAGGCGTGAAGCAGAGCGTGAAGCAGAGCAGGAATCGGAGCGGGACATCAGCGCGGCGGGGTAGCGGCGGCGAAACGGGCGTGCAGGTGGTGGCAGTCGGTGTCGCAGAGGCGGGCCAGGGCCAGGGGCGAGCGGCCGCTGATCTCCCACAGCAGCGCCAGCCCCCCGGCCCCCACCCCCTCCTTCACGTAGCCGCGCTCGTAATCGGCCAGGGCGGGATGGAGGGGACCGTGGAAGCGCAGGGAGGCGGCGAAGCCCAGCGGCTCGAGCCCCCAGCGCTCGCCCACCCGCCGCAGCAGCAGGGGGAGGTCGCTGTGGGGCTCGCAGGCCACCCAGGCGGTGGTGACCACTGCGGTCGTTGCCGCCAGGCGGGGGCGCAACTCCTCGGGGGCCAACGCCAGGGCCAGGGCCAGCACCGCCGCCATCTGGCTGCCGCCGGCGAGCAGCACCGGCCGCTGCGCCGCCACCGCCCCGAGCACCAGGGCCGCCGCCAGGGGCTGCATCGGATCCCCGAGGGCGGCCAGCACCCGCCGGGCCCGCGCCCCGTCGACGGAGGGGTGGGGCTCGGCGGGGGCCCGCAGCAAGCCGGCGGCGCTGAGGCCGCGGGCCACCAGGTCGGCCTTGAGGGCATGGGCGGGGCGGGGCAGGCTGCCGCTCACCAGCCCGCCCACATCGAACCCCAGCCCGGTGAGCACCGCCTGGGCGGTGGTGGTGCCGCCGGGCACGCACTCGGCGATCAGCAGGGGGGCGTCGGAGCCCGGGCCGGGGCGGGCGCCCCAGGCCGCCCCCTGGGCCAGCAGGGCCTCCACCCGGACGGGGTCCATGGCGCGGCCACCGCTGAGGCAGCGGGCCGGCCCGGCGCCGGCGGGATGGGGCAGGCGCAGGTGCGGCACCGCGGGGGCCACGGGGCAGCCCAGGTCCACCACCAGGGGGGACAGCCCCAGCTCCCGCAACACCACATGGCTGATCAGGGCCGGGGTGACCCCCGCCGGGAGGGGCGGCAGGGCGTGGGTGGGGTGGGCCTGGGGGCCTCGCTCCAGCAGCTCCGCATCGGCGGCGGCGGTGCGGCGACGGGACTCCGGTGTGGCCCCGGCGGCGGAGACGCCCGACACCGCGGCGGTGTCGGTGGCGGCCAGGAGCAGCAGCACCTCCGTGGCGGGCCAGGCTGCGGCCCAGCGCCCATGCCACTCGGCGGCGGCCTCCGCGGGCCCGCAGAACCGCCCGGGAACCGCGGCGCTCACAGCGGATCGAGCGCCACCAGGGCGCGCAGCACCGGCGGCGGCTCGCTGATCGGCGCCTTCAGGCGGGGGAAGATCCAGTAGGCCACCGCGTGCAGGCAGAGCACCACCACCAGGTTCTGAAGGATCACCAGCAGGACCGCGGCGATCTGCACCTGGAACAGGTCGAGGCCTGGGCCAAGGCCGAGCAGGCTGGAGAGGCGCTCCAGCAAGCCGGCGGCGGCGCTGGTGATCAACACCCAGAGGTTTTCCCCCACCAGCACCGAGAGCACCGCCACCCGCACCAGGAAGCCAGCGGCCCCGAGCAGGCCGCCGAGGGGGAGGGTGAGCCACCAGCTGAGGCGACGGCGCCAGCCCCATCCGAGCCAAAGGGCCAGCAGGCCATAGGGGAAGAGCACCAGGGGCCCGCGGATCGGCCCCATCAGGGCCACCAGCAGCATCGTGGTTACCACCATCCCCTCCATGGCGCAGCGCCAGCCGTGGCGCAGCTGCAGAAGGGCCAGGGGCAGGGGCAGGGCCAGGCGAAAGAGGGGGCTGCCGACGGGCAGGTAGTAGAGAGCCACCCAGAGAAGGGCAGTGGCGGAGGCCAGATAGGCGGTATCGACGAGTTGGCGGGCCTGACGGGGGCTGAGCTGGCGATCCGGCGTGGGGCGGCTCATCGGGGCGGCGGCGCCGGACGCACGGAAGGGGCGGCGGGGGCGGTGGGCGTAGCGGACCCGGTGGTGGCCGCGGGGGATGGGGTGGCGGGGCGGGGGGCCTCGCCGGGGGCCGTGCGTTGGATGGTCTCCACCTCGAAGGGCACCCCGGCCGAGCGGAGGGCGCGGGTCACCACCTCCGCCGGGGCGGCGGGATCGGCCTGGGGCAGCAGGATTGTCACCCGATAGGGGGCAGGGTTCGCGGGGGGCCGGAGCGCCTGGGGTGTGGGGCCGCTGGAGGCCGTGGGGGCGACGGCAGCGCGGGCGGGAGCTGGGCCCGTAGGAGCCGACCCACCGGGCTTCGCCGCCGGGGCCGCGGGCCGCTGCACACCGGCTCTAGGGGCATCGGGGCTCAGGGG